>JAZQKX010000044.1:0-7068 GCA_045542355.1 Acutalibacteraceae bacterium | reverse complement strand
CGCAAACTATGAACAAATACATCATTGACCGGCTGGCTACTGCCTGTGGTTACGTTGGGCTGGGCGTTGCACTTATTGGCTTCTGTGGCGCAATTATGAGCACTGTTGCCACCTTCACCGCCATGGCAGGAGTTGGCACTGCTATTCTAACCGCTGCGCTGCCGTTTATGAAGGGGTAAAGCTACAAGGAAACAGCTGCACAGCTGCGAATTACAAAAAGAGCCGCAGGGCTCTTTTTTATTGCTTTTTTTGGAAAATTTAGACGTTTGTTTTTTAGACGTTAGACGGATAAAAAAGCGTATTGCAATCCGTGCCTTTTTGGTGTATAATAGAGGTAAAGAAAAGTACAAGAGAGGGCGAACACATGAAGAGCTTTACAGCGTGGCGCATTGAGGGCAACAAGACAAAGGCGCTTGAAATAGACTGCTACATCGAAGTAGAAGTGCTGCAATGTGCAAAAAGGCTATATGTGGTGATGGACGGAAGCTGTAAGAGGCTGTATAAGACAGCTGCCGCAAGCTACGAGGAAGCTGTACGCTGCTACATCAGCTGGTGTTATGGTATGACGAGGCTATGGAAGTACGACGAAGCTGAGGGCGGTTACTGCGAAAGCGAAGAGCTGGTCGAAGCTGCTACGCAGTACGAGATAAAGGAAGACCGCAACACGCGTTGGGATGTGGTGGAAGGGTAAAACCTTTCGCCAAGGTGTTAGACGTTAGACGTCTAAAAAAGAGTATTGACTTTTCTATCTTTATGTGCTATACTTATACCATCAAAACAAAGGAGTTGAACACCATAATGAACAAGTGGCAAACTGCTCTCACCACCAATCTCTCTCTTGCTAATGCCGTAGGTATGCTTTTGGATATCATTGACAATTGCGGCTACCAGATGGACGGAGCGCCAATGGACGATGGAGAAAAAATAACTGCCTTTATTAAAACTGACGATGACATTATGATTCCCTTTCAATTCCGCTATGTAACAGAACAAAGATAAGGAGGAATTTTCTATGATCGTCAAGTACTATTTAGCAATGGATTAAGATACTTTAGGGAGTGGTAATATACCCTTCCCTTTATATTATAGACGTTTAACGTCTAAAAAAATACCTTGACAATTTCATTTTCTTATGTTATACTATAACCATCAAAGGGAGAAATCCCAAATATTAGGAGGTAGTCCCATGAAGATTATTTGTGTCTATACTGATTGTCCTTTCGCTTCTGTTGTTCATCGCCGTCTTGACGAAATTTCTGAACGTATTCCGTGCATTGCAAAGTTCTTTTCTATCACGGGCGAAATTTTCGTTGAGTGCCGTATTGAAGATGCGGCTTTCGTGGAAAATATGATTTCGGATTTGGTCTAACCAAATCCTTTTTTGTTTTTAGACGTTCAACGTCTAAATAACCCCCATTGACAATTTCATTTTAATATGTTAATATATAATCGTCCAAAGGACAAAAACAAATAGAAAGAAGGCAACCCTATGATGATGAATGTAGAAACTAACAAAACTATCGTAAAATTCCGCAAAACCTCCACCGATAAACTGAACATTGGCGGCGCAATTTCATTTTTGCGTGATGTCCAAAATCTTGACGAAAAAAAGGTTTTGTTTTCCCCGGCAACGGGAGAAATAATTCAAATTAAGGAACTTGCCCGCGCCATTGGTATTCTTGAAGGCTTGCGCGACTATCCAATTTGGATTTTGGAGGACGATTAACAATCGTCCCTCCACCATTTAGACGTTAAACGTCTAAAACCCCTACTTGACACAATTTCATTTTCATGTTATAATAAATTATCAAATAAAGGGAGGCACGAACATGATGAACATTTACCCTTTGACGACGAATTGGACGAAGATTGACGAACAGTGTGCAGGTCTGGTTGGCTATGAAGATTTCATCTCTGTTGATGGTAAACTGTGCAAGCGTGTGTGGTATGATGGAGAAGAAGAAATTTTTGAAGTTTCCGAATAATCCCCTTGACAATTTCATTTTTATGTGATACAATAATATCAAGAAAAGGGCAAGAGCCCAAGCGAAGGAGGAAACCCCATGAAGATCACCATCACTGCCATGATGCTCTGCGACCTGTGCGGCGGCAAATTTACCCTTGAAGCCTGTGAAGCCCTTTGCGACTGGTTTGAAGAAACCGAAAACCCTAACTTTGCCCCGCATATCGGTGATATCTGCGTGGGTTACACCGAAGTAGACGCAGAAGATCTTGAAGAGGACGACAAGGAACGCATCATCGCCCGACTTGATAATGGCAACGTGTTGATGGCTCTATAAAAGAGCCTTCTTCATTTTAGACGTTATACGTCTAATTCCTTTGCTTGACAATTTCATTTTCATGTGATATACTTATACTAACAAAGAGAGGAGATGACCACACATGATGATGACCCTGATTCTGAACCTTGAAAACAATGGCGGCGTTACTCTTAAGAATAACAAGCCCATTTCCTACAAAACCGGATGGCAGGTCGCGGACTATGGTATTGAAACACGCAGCGCCTTTGAAGCTGTAGCCGCAATCGAAGAGCTGGGTGGCAATTGCGGCGTATGGTTTGCTGATGGCGTTTATTATATCGACCACAGTTTCCGTGTAAAAACAAAACGTGAAGCAATCGCAATCGGTCGCGCACACAATCAGATTTCCGTTTTCGGTTGGCAGCGTCAGAATCTCGCGTACTGTTAAACAGTACGCAATTTCATTTTAGACGTTAAACGTCTAAAAATATATATTGTGTTTTTGCGGTTTTTGTGATATAATGAACACAGTTCCAAGGGGAACACAAATAAAAGAAAGAAGGCAACACCATGAAGAACACCATCACCGTCATCACTTACGATTTCTACTATAACGCCGACAATACTCCTTGGTTCTGCTCTCTCAGCACTTCGGTTTATATTGACGACGAGCTGGTTCATTCTCAGCTGCTCCAATCTGATAACCAATATGATTTTGAGCGTATGCGCAAGGACGCCATCGACGCCGGTTTCAAGATGGACTTCGAATACACCAATCCCGCCACCAATACTCGCGGCGAAACCTATCGCAAGGTTTTTGGGGATTGAGTAATCAATCCCCTTATATTTTAGACGTTAAACGTCTAAAAAGATATGTTGACAATATCATATATATATGATATACTTATATCGTCGAAATGGACAAGAACCCATGACAAGAAAGAGAGGACACCCACATGAAAATGACCAAGGCTATCCGTGAATTCATCGAGGAACAGGTTACTGAACGCGCCGAGAGCACAAGCAACACTCGCCTGACCGAACTGCGTGAAGCAGCTGATGCGGCTCGTGACCGCTGGAACAATGCGCTGGAAGCCGCACGGCAGGAATTTGACGCCAAGCTTGCAGAGCTGGGTGCGGCTCATGGATTGGCTTGCGCCGATTACTCCGGCAAGCCCGCCAGCCCGCAGATTGCCAATTTCCGGTATACTGACAATCGTTGCCTGCCCGAGGTCAAGGCATACTATGAGTACAAGGCACAACTGGACAGCCAGCGTACCCGTGCCATCAAGGACATCATTGTATCCATGGAACTGGGCGGCACGAAGAAAGAACTCATGGAAATGATTGCCGCACTTGAATTCTAAAGGAAGGGGAGCAATCCCCTTTTTAACAATTAGACGTTAAACGTCTAAACTTAGAACTTGACAATTTCATTTTTCCATGGTATTATATAAATGGTTCCAAGGTAATCAATAAAAAAGAAAGAAGGTATCCGCTATGTTCAGTTCTGCTCTTAACTTCGCTTCCATCCATGGTATCAAACTTGACGCCTCCACCACTTGTACCTGTTGCAGCTGCGGCAAAGAGCTGCTTGTCCGCCATGCCTATGCCGATTCTATTGACCGCCACTGGTGCGCTTCTTGCGTGAAGGGTGAGCGCATTGCGAACATTCATGAAATTGCCATTCATGAACTGACTCGCTATTTCGACCGTCTTGATATCCCCTACGAAAAGCCGGAGGAACTTCACGATGGTTTCGCCGTGCGCTTCCCGTGGTGTGATGGCGATGTGGCTTGCCATTCTTACACTTATGGCGGTCGTGCCGGTCTGATGGAATCTTACCAGTTTTCCATGGATGAGGGCGACGTAACGGGTTATCTCCATCCGCTTGAGGTACTTGAAATTGTGCTTCATGATTGGAATGAGCGCAACAAGAAAATGCGCGAGGGCGAGTAATCGCCCTTTTTTATTAGACGTTAAACGTCTAATATACAGTATTGACATTTATACATATATGTAGTATTATATAATTGTTCCAAGAGAACAAAACAAAAAGGAAGAAGGAAAACACAATGTATTTCAACCGCTACACTCCCTCCACCAAGTCCGAGAACTGCGAAACCGCCCGCGCCTTTCATATCTACAATGCTGTCCGCAACTTCTGTGGCAAGGATGAACCCCGCTTCCCTGACTTTGTCGCCTATCGGCTGCATCAGATGGGCACTCGCAGTATGCTGGTAAGCCTGTTCCCCGAAAAGATGGAAGCATTTGAAATTTCTCTGCGTCCCGAATGGAATAAAATCCGCGAAGTTATCCGCAACGCAAGCCAGCCCTTGCACAGTCAATATGCCACCTATTTTGCCATTATTGACGGTGGCATTAAGTGCGGCGAAACAAAGAACCTTGTTCAGCGTTATTGCAGCATCAACCGTGACACGCCCATTAGCAAAATGTGGTATGTGGAAGTTGATTCTAAGGAGAAAGCGCAAGCCGCAGAGCACGCCCTTCATACGATTTTTGATCACGCGCGTTGCATGAACCGCCAGCAGAACAAGAAGGATTATTACGAGTGTGACGCCGACCGCGCACAAAAGTTTATTGCCGCAAATGCCAAAGAAATTTATGCGGCAATCATGGAAGCCATTGAGGGGATTTAATCCCCTCTTTTATTAGAAGTATTTAGACGTTAAACGTCTAACTTTATTTATTGACTTTAATTTCATTTTAGTATATACTATTGACGAAAGGAAGGAACAAACATGAAAAAGAAAGTCTATCTCGCCGCACCTTGGTTCTCTCCTAAGCAAGCCGCCATTTATAATCAAGTCGTAGAAAACCTTCGTGCCAATCCTAATTATGAGCTCATGCTTCCGCGTGATTTTGTAATAGAAGATGGCTATACTATGGACAATCTCGATTGGGCTTGTCATGTGTTTGAACATGACACCATGCTCCTTGATAAAGCAGATATTATTTATGGCATTGATTGGGGCTTTGAGTCTGACGCAGGCACAGCGTGGGAACTTGGTTATGCCTATGCTAAAGGGATTCCTGTTGTTATCGTGCGACCACAGGAAGTAAAACTCGCTTCATTGATGGTGATGGGCGGCAGTATCGCAACGGTTGATGAAACATTGGAATATCGACTCATGTGCAGTACAGAATATAAGTGAGGGCAACCTCACTTTGGATTATTAGACGTTAAACGTCTGAAAACTGGGAACTGGGAGAGATTACTCCCTCCCATTTTTCAACACAAAATTAACTTCCGTCCAACCATCAGAGCAACAACCAACTTCTTTGGTGAAACCTTCCAGTTCAAAGTTGCTAATGAGGTAGGTTCTAATTTCCCCACCCCAATAACTGCCAAACTTTTTCCACCAGCGGCGGTCTTTCCATTTCAGATACTTTTTAGCAGAATGGAAACCCCACCCCATGCCGTTGTCAAAGAAAAAGAAAGTCTTTGTTTCGTCATCCCAATTTGCACGGCGAGGAATGTAATAAGACAGAATTTCGTTTGCCCGTTCCTCACTCCACACCTGTCTTGCACTCTGTGCGGCATACCATTTATTATGAAGTCGCTCATACAACCGCATGGGATACCAAATGGGAAACAGCACTACCCGGTAAACTTTGCGACCATTCTTCCTCCACCAATCACGGACAGGATGCTTTTCATTCTTGCGGTTCATAGCCTTAATGATTTCGGGGTTCATAGTTCTAACTTCCTTTCTTTTGTCTTTCGACACTATGATTATACCAAATCTCCCTTTGTTTGTCAATAGGTATTTTATAAATTTTTAGCATAATAAAATTTTTATAAAAGTTGCACAAAAACTTTTCACAATTTTTGTCTAAATGGCGAATTGATTTTTTAAGCCAAATATGATATAATATATATAGAAAGTAAATCAAGGAGGAAATTATGTCCAGTATCAACCGGCAATACTGTATCATAAAAATCAACCCCGAAACAGGCATTTTCTCTTCGGTCGTAGCCATCCGTCCCACTATTGAAGAAGCAACTAATTTTCTTAAAGAACATGAACACGATGATGACGCAAACTGGTATTTCCTTTGGGCAGTTGCAGATAACTGACCCAACCTATTTAGACGTTAAACGTCTAAATAAGAATTGCTTTTCCGCAAACTTTTTTTCATAAAATGCTTGACATTCACCCCCTTATATGATATAATGGTACTGTCCTCAAAGGGACAAGAAAGGAGAAAAAACTATGGCTAAAATTTCCAAGACCCAGCTCGACAGCATGAAGCGTGAAGAAGTCCTTTCCTTGCTGACCGAATTCCTTTCCGCAACCGAAGATGTAATGCGAGAAAGCGGCAATGCCATTGTTTTCCCCTCCGTTGATGCCGGAGGTAACGAAATCTTTGTGAAAATTGCCGTTTCCATTCCCCGTGGTGATCGGTCTGGCGAAGCCTATGACGGCTATGCCGCCGCAGAGAGCTACAAGATTCATCAGGAAGAAGTTGCCGCCAACAAAGCACATCGTGAGAAGGAAAAGGCAGAAGCCGCCGCCAAGCGCAAGGAGCGTGCCGAAGCCGCCAAAGCGAAAAAGGAAGCCGAAGCCGCCAAGCGTGCCAAGACCGTGGAAGGGGAGGAATAATCCTCCCTTCATCCCTTTTAGACGTTAAACGTCTAAAACCAAATCTTGACTTTTTTGAAATTTTGGTGTATCATATACTTGTTCCTAATAAGGAGCAGACATCAAATAGCAAAAAAAGTTTTGAAAAACGCTTGACAAACTCCACACGATATGCTATAATGATGATGTTCCCAAGAGGG
>JAZQKX010000043.1:0-3852 GCA_045542355.1 Acutalibacteraceae bacterium | reverse complement strand
CCTCTAAACGTTCAATTTCCGCTTTACGAACATTGTAATCGTGTTCTATTTGTGCAAGTTTCTTTTTAGTACCGTCTGCCTGTAGGTTAATATAGTCCTGTTGGTTTCGACGTTCTGCTTCAAGCAACAAGTTATTAATCTCTTGCTGTGTTTTCACGCCTGCAGCAGGGCCCTTTGGCCTATCAAACCCACCAATATTTGAATTCCTTTTAATCTCTTCAATCTGTGCGTATAGACGCTCCGCTTCTTGTAACCAAGCTGTTTTATCTCGTTCAAGATTTGCTATATCGTGTGTTTCCGTTGAATATATATGCCCTTTTGTGTAATTTTCCCAACCACCGTTGCGGCTCCAAGAAGCAAAAAAAGGTAGTGTTAATAAATAGTCTCCAAATCCGGGACCTTCTAATATCGTAGCTTTCTTATCTTCTATCTGTGCATCAGCATCAATAGCTTTATCAACGAGTGCTTGCGCTTTTGCTTGAAGATATAAAGTCTGAACATAATCCGAACCCTTTTCAATAAGCACATCGTACCACTCTGCCAATGTATTATAGTATCCGAATGTATCACCGTACTTATCATTAAGTTCTGTTATTTTCTTCTTTTCCTCGTCGATAGAGCCTGTAAAGTTCTTTATGCTGTTGATTGCTGTATTTATCTCGTGAGTGGTTCTTATCATTTCAGCACGCCCGGCACGTTCTATTTCAACCATCTCTTTATGGGATAGATTTAATTCATTTACTGCTTTCTTTGCCCCAAAAAGACCTGCGACCCATTCAGAAATCTCATCACCATACATTACCAACAGCATTATAACGGTTGTAAGTGCTGTTTGCCACGAGAATAACGATGACAAAATCTGTTTCCAAACAGGAACTCCCTTTTCACCTGTTTTTATAAGATCGTTGTATTCTTTTTTTGCCCTACTTAATTCATCGGCAAAAATAGGCAGGTTGTTGCTTATCGCCATAAAGAACATTTGCGGTCCCATTGCCAACGAAGGCATCTCGCGTGCCATCTGCTGAATACTATTGTGCAAACCGTTGAATTTTCGTTGCGTCGGTTCCACGCTGGGCGGTGTGACCTCAACCTGCTCGGCCACGGCTTGCAGCTCCTTAAGTTTTGTTTTAAGCCCCTCGATTTGGCGTTCAAGAGCATTTATTTTGGCAATATTTTCCGTTTGGTCCAAATCGGGGGAAGCCACCTCGCCTGCCAAACGCAAATCTTCTAACTTTGACTCAAGCAGGGCTATATTACCACGCAGTTCAACCATACGATTTTGTAGCGCAGCATAGCCAGCCTCCGCTTTTTTGGCACTCTCGCTTAAGGCATTGGTCTTACTACCCACCTTATCCATAGTAGGAGTTAGACTGTCTTTTGCCAAGAATTCTATTTCTACAGGTGTACTCATTATTTTAGATTACTTTGAAAAAATCCCTCGATTTTATTTGCATCATCTTCGGCAGTTATTTCAGCATCTTCTTGTTGCGTCCTATTTACATATCGAGGCGCATCAGAAAGCATCATTATCAATGTTTGGTAATTGACCTTATTGAGTATATAGCCAATGCTCCAACCTGTTGCCGAAGCAATCTGCCATATAAAACCGAAAGGGCTATGTGAACCTTCATACTTGGTTTTTAACTCCCTTTCTTTTTGTGGCTCAGACGCAGTTTCAGCGGATTCGCTATCTCTGCGGATCTGATAATAGTCGTAAAAGCCTTTGTACCCATCAGACGAGTAAAGCTGCGGAATACCACCATTATATAGCGATGCTCTACAAAATGTCGTATAAACCACGCTACCACCCCCACAAAGAGGTGTTGGGATATTGCACCAACACATATTGCATAAGCGATTATACGGCTTATCGCAACACTATGCTTCACAATAAATGCCATCTCCTCCTCTTTTGTAAAGTTATCCATCTCTGCAGCCGTTACGCCCATTGACAAATATGTCCGGGCAATCTTTATTTGCCCGGACATATACGGTCGCTTCATCTCAAGACGTAGCCGGACTGGTTTCTTCTTAAACGGCAAACGAAATTCCTTCAAGGGCACCGATATACCTGCGTTCAACAAGGCATCGGCTGTTTCAATCTGGATTTGCCGGCAAACCGCATCCTTCATACATTAACCCTCCTGAGTCTTTGCAAGTACTTCATCTGTTGGAATGACATACGATTCGAGCCATGTAGCCGGAATTTCTGCAGTATCAAACACGCCATAAGCTTTCCCATCATCCGGTTGCTGCAATTCCAATGAACAGGCAACCTCGGCAGTCTCCTTGAGAGTTATCTTTCCTCCAAGATTAGAGAGCAACAGAGCATCTGCAATAAGAACACTACGCCCAGAAACAAGATCTATACGCCAAGGACCACTCAACTGTAATACCTCTGACGGTGCAGTCCAACCGATAGGAGTTTTCTTCTCTGTATCGCCTGACGCATAATGCAATGTTCCACCTAACACCTTATGGAGATTTTCGTAATCCAACTGTATAAGTACAAAATTTGGAGCAATAGAACCATTTGACTGAGGGATAACAAGAACTGCAGCACCGGCAACCTGCTCTGCATAAACTTTCGCTGCTTCGGCTTTTACACCACCTAAATCAAAAGAGTCCCTTTTTATGTAACCCACGACAAACTCTCGGTACATAATTTTTCCAACTCCATACATAAATACTTTCTTGCTCATATTTTTTTAAATTTGAGTTTTACAATGATTGTTAATAATACGCCGATAACTACACCGACAAAGAATGATATGAACACCGTTTTAATGGGGTTCGAACGCTTTTCGCTCGATTCAGTCTGCATATTGCGTAATTCATCGTAGTTATTCTTATACTGATTGTATCTGCTTTCGTAATAATCACACATAATCTGCAAGCTATCACAAGCTGCGTCTACAAAAACTGTGTCATTTCTGATTTTGACAGTCGCATTCGCTTGACCATTTTTAGCTCTATATTCCGCTTTGTTCGGGAGCCTAAGGAGGTTTTCCATCGGGATCTCCAACTTCACTTCCGACATTGGAATTTTTTCCACCGTTCTCTGTATCACTACGGATACAGTGCTGTCCGCGATGCTCTGCGAAAAGGTCTCCTGTTTCATAAGCTCCATCTTTCGAGAGGTCGCGCAGCTTGAAAAGAACAGGGCAGTTATCAGAATGCTTACAGTTGTTAGCACCACCGATAGCCTTTCGAACCCTCGCCATCTCTCGTTTGGTTGCACCGAGTTCCTTTTTGGTACCGCGAAGTTCCTCTTTAGTTTCATGCAATTCTGTTCTGGTTTCATGCAACTCTGCTCTTAAAGGTTCTAAAATGTCTTCGATCAATATACGGGTAGCGTGTTCAGTGTTATCAATACGCACTGACTCTGCTTCGGCTTTTGCTTTCTCTGCTTCAGCTTTCGCTTGTTCTGCTTTGGCATACGCCTCACGAACAGTCGCCTTGAGTGTTAATACTCCGATAAGGAGCGCCAACACACTACCGCCCAGTATGTAATTGAGTATAACGCTGAACTCCATAATCCACTCGCTTTATTGATTTATACCTATTTCCTTAAGCCAGACCTGAACATCGAACGACGGGCAATCCTTAGCCGCGACCTCATTGTGTCCAATGATACGAACATTCGGGTGCTTTCTATGGAATTCCTTCACATAAGCCTCCATTGCAGCCTTCTGCGCCTTAGTACGAGTATCTTTCGTTGTTTTGCCGTCTGCAACCACACCGCCGACATACACAACGTGCCTGCTGATTGAATTGTAACCTTTGGCCCCATTGGTTATTTCCCAATGGTCGACATTCGCATCTTCGTTGTTATCGACAAGGCGCTCGACC
>JAZQKX010000042.1:0-90092 GCA_045542355.1 Acutalibacteraceae bacterium | reverse complement strand
TTAGACGAAGACCAAATAGCAGACCAAATGAGCCTGAAAGAATATATCGACCCGTTTACGGGTAGCGAGAACAAGAAGGCATAAAAATAAACCCCTTGAGGGGTAGCCCGAAAAAGTAATGCAGTCGGTAAACCTTTCGGCGCCCCTTTAGGGGTTTCGTCTGTAAAATGCCCTTGAAGGGCTATTCAAGCCTCCGGCTTAGCCGGAGGTCCAGACTTTTACTTATTTTATCTGTTAAGATACCATATTGCAAAGGTGAGGTATGTAGCAAAGGTTACCCATAAAAGATATGGAATTTGAAGAAGAGCGGCAACGGGATTAATTTTATAGTATTTCATTATGGTTCGTACTATCAGGTAAAGTAATATTATAATCCAGAAAAAAGCAAATAAAAACCATCGCTGGTTAAAGAAAATTATACTCCAGAAAAAATTGAACACAAGGCTTAATAAGTATGTAAACAGTGCGGAATTTCTTTCCCGTTGAGTTGCAGTTTTGGTGTTGTAAATCATTGCGGCGCTGATACCCATTAAGATATACAGAATGCTCCATACTATTGGAAAAAGTATGGATGGTGGAGAAAGTGGTGGCTTAATTATTGTGGAATAGAAGTCCATACTTCCTCTTGTGATAAGTGCAGAAAGGCCGCCAACACCTAATGCTATAAGAATCGAATAAACATAGGATTTAACGCTTGGCTTCATAACAACACTCCGTTTCTAAAAAATATCGGCATTAACAATGTATGAGAGCTCGGAGATAAATATACAGTGATTTGTGGGTATATAATAAGACGGATTAAAAAATATGTTTGTTTTTATATTACTATTTGATATAATTTTTGCCATAATATAATTGGTGATTAATTTGAATTCTATATGGACAGATACCGCAAAAACACCTGAATTTCCCTCGCTTCAAGGAGATATAAAAACCGATGTGCTGATAATCGGGGGAGGTATTGCGGGACTCCTGTGCGCCTATATGCTAAAGCAGGCGGGCGTGGATTATATACTCCTTGAGGCAGACCGCATTTGCCGTGGCGTTACTGGCAACACAACCGCCAAAATAACCTCACAACACGGACTTATATATTCAAAATTAATAAAAGAGTTCGGCGTAGAGAGAGCATTGCTGTATTTAAAAGCCAACGAAGAAGCAATAGGCGAATACCGAAGATTATGTAAAAATATTAAATGCGATTTCACCGAAAAGTTCTCCTGTGTTTTTTCAAAAGAAAGCATCTTGCCTCTCGAAAAGGAAATGGACGCATTAATAAAGTTAAATTTTAAAAACGCAAGATTCAGCAAAAATATCAATTTACCTGTGAATACCATTGGTGGTATTAGTTTTTCTAATCAAGCAGAGTTTAATCCCCTGAAATTCTTATCCACTCTCGCTTCAGGTCTTAATATATACGAAAATACAAAGGTTAAATCATGGAACGACAGGGAATTTGTAACGGAACACGGTAGGGTTACTGCTGATAAGGCTATTGTCACAACCCACTTCCCAATATTCAATAAACACGGTGGATATTTCCTCAAAATGTATCAGCAGCGTTCCTATGTGTTGGGGCTGGAAAATGCAGAGATACCAAACGGTATGTTTATTGACGAAAATGAAGACGGCTTATCGTTCAGAAACTATAAAAATGTATTGTTGTTGGGTGGAGGCACACACAGAACAGGAAAATCCGGAGGAGGTTTTAGTGAATTGCAAAGAGAGGCATTTCGCTATTATCCTGACGCCGAGATTAAATATAAATGGGCAACGCAGGATTGTATGACTCTTGACGGTGTGCCGTATATCGGCAGATACTGCAACAGTAAGAACAGGTTATATGTGGCAACAGGATTTAATAAATGGGGAATGACATCGGCAATGTCGGCTGCATTGCTTTTAAGAGATATGATTTTAGATAAGGAAAATCCCTATCAACAGCTTTATGACCCGTCTCGTACCATATTAAGACCTCAGCTGTTTGTAAATGCTTTGGAAACTGCATCGAATCTCTTGAAATTCAAAAAGCCTCGCTGTCCACACATGGGGTGTGCGCTCTGGTGGAACAGGGAAGAACACAGCTGGGATTGCCCTTGTCATGGCTCAAGGTTTACAGAAACAGGAGAGCTTATAGAAAACCCCGCTACCGACGATTTGAATTGCAAAAAAATAACGGAGCAATCTTGAATTAGATTGCTCCGTTATTCGATTATTAAGGTTTGTCACTGTTTCGATTTCTGTGTTTTACAGCTTGATAAACATAATATCTTAGATTAATTTTATTGTTATAGATAGAAGAATTTTAGTTATTTTACATTGACATATCATGAATAATAATGTAGAATAAAATTAAATAAATTGGGGGTATATGCATGAAACCTGTTTACAAAAGAATATTATTAAAATTAAGCGGTGAGGTACTTGCAGGAGACAAGAAGTCCGGCATTGATTTTGACACCGTTATGACCATCTCTAAAAGCATTAAAAAGGTTGTAGATATGGGAGTTCAGGTCGCCATTGTTGTTGGTGGCGGTAACTTCTGGAGAGGCAGAAGCAGTGGTGACATGGATCGCACTCGTGCTGACCACATGGGCATGTTGGCAACCACTATCAACTGCCTCGGTCTTGCCGACGGCTTGGAACAGCTTGGTGTCACAGTAAGAGTCCAGACAGCTATCGAAATGAGACAGATAGCCGAGCCCTATATTCGTTCTAAGGCTGTTCGCCATCTTGAAAAGGGCAGAGTAGTAATCTTCGGTTGCGGAACAGGTAATCCCTTCTTTTCCACCGATACAGGCGCAGCCCTTCGCGCAGTTGAAATTGACGCAGATATAATCTTCAAGGCAACCAATGTAGACGGAGTTTACGACAGCGACCCCAAGCTCAATCCCGATGCGCATAAATTTGATACCATTTCCTTTATGGACGTGCTTAACAAGGGACTCCACGTTATGGATAGCACCGCCGCCTCTCTTTGCATGGATAATGAATTACCTATATTGGTATTCAATCTTAACGATCCCGACAATATCGTCAGAGCGGTTACGGGTGACAAATCAGGAACTATTGTAAAATAATTATTACACGGAGGAACTAAGAATGAAAGCAGTTATCACCAAAATGGAAGAGCGTATGAATAAGTGTATTGACGCTCTCGACAGAAACTTTAAGACCATCAGAGCAGGTAGAGCCAACGCTGCTGTTTTGGATAAAATTCAGGTTGAATACTATGGCACTCCCACCCCCATAAATCAGATGGCAGCTGTATCCACTCCTGACCCCAGAACTCTCCAGATTCAGCCCTGGGATAAAGCCACTTTGAAAGAGATTGAAAAGGCTATCCAGATGTCTGACTTAGGTATTAACCCCCAGAATGACGGTAGTGTTATCCGTCTTAACTTCCCACCTTTAACCGAAGAACGTCGTCGCGAACTGGCAAAAGAAGTTAAGAAAATGGCTGAGGGAGCCAAGATTGCGGTAAGAAACTGTCGCCGCGACGGTATCGACGGAATCAAGGCCCTCAAAAAGAACAATGAAATTACCGAAGACGAACAGGCAGATGCCGAGAAGAAAATTCAGAAGTCCACGGATAAGTTTGTTGCAGAAATTGACACCATGACCGCCGCTAAAGAGCAGGAGATTATGGCTATCTAAGCTTTGCTTTCTTAATTTTCCTTTATGAAAGGATGTTAATGCTGTGGCACTTTTTAAAAACAAAACTGGAAAACTTGAGCCGGGGCCAATGCCCCGGCATATCGCTATAATAATGGATGGAAACGGCAGATGGGCTAAGAAAAGAGGTATGCTTCGCACAGCAGGTCATGCCGCTGGTGCCGCCACCTTTAAGACCATCGCACGATATGGCAATAAAATTGGTCTCGAATACATGACGGTCTATGCGTTTTCCACTGAAAACTGGAAGCGGCCCCCTGAGGAAGTCGGCAATATCATGGGCATATTGCGGGATTATCTTCGCGATGCAAAGAATTTCAAAGATGAGAATATCAAGGTTAAATTCATTGGCAATATTTCTCAACTCGACAATGATATTATAGAGCTTATACGAGAGGCAGAAGAAGCTTCTCGTAATGCCACGGGTATGCATCTTAATATTGCTCTAAACTATGGTGGCAGAGACGAAATTGTAAATGCAGTGAAACAAATAATTACCAACGATGTATCTGCCGATGAAATAACCGAGGAATTAATATCTGATTATCTATATACTAAAGGTCAGCCCGACCCCGATTTTATAATCAGACCCAGCGGTGAATATAGGCTTTCTAATTATCTTATCTGGCAATCGGCCTACGCTGAATTTTGGTTTTCCGACATTCTATGGCCCGATTTCAAGCCTAAGCATTTAGATAAAGCAATAGCTGAATTCAGAAACAGAAACCGTCGATTTGGCGGAGTGTAAGGAGTTCTATATAATGAAGACTCGCATTATTTCAGGTGTAGTGGGTATAATTGTTTTTATATGCATATTAGCCTTAAGCCTTAATTTTAATTTTGTTTTGGCATTAGCTTTGGCTATTCTTAATGCCGTTGCAATCTACGAGATGCTTAATAATACAGGTCTCGTAAAATCCAAGGTTGTCATAATTACCGCCTGTGTATTCGGCGCATTATTTGTCGCTACTCCTGCAATAGACGAACTGATAGGCATTGGAAACATTTTGATATGGATGGCTATTCTATATTTCATCTATTTCTTTATCGCCACTTTTCTTGCCCTTGTGTTCTATAAGGAAATGAATTCTGCTGGACTTTTTTCGTCGCTCTTAGTTCCCTTTGTTTTAAGCGTGGCGTTCTTCAGCATTTATTTTCTTTTTACCATTGGAAGCACAAAGCTGTTGGACTTCTTTTTGATATTCATATTTGCATGGGGCGCGGATACAGGAGCTTATTTTACAGGCACCTTTATAGGTAAGCACAAGTTGGCTCCCGAAATCAGTCCTAAGAAAACCATTGAGGGAAGCTTAGGCGGTATGGTAACGGCGGTATTACTCGCAGCATTGCTTGGTTATGTATACAGTTCTGCATTAGATGTTACGGTCTCTTTCCTTCGTGTTTGCATAAGCGCCGCAGTTTTCTCGGTGGTTGGAATGATTGGTGATCTTTTCACATCGTTCATAAAGAGAGATTGCGGAATCAAGGATTTCGGAAAAATCATGCCTGGTCACGGCGGGGTGCTTGACCGCTTCGACAGTGTATTGTTTATAGCACCGTTTTATTTATTAACAAGATTATTTCTAATGTGATTAAACTATAATCCGAATTTAACGGTTCGGATTATATGCTTTTAGGTATCTTTGGAAGAATAAAGGAATAATAATTATGGAGAAATCGATCATCATATTAGGCTCAACAGGTTCTATTGGTACTCAGGCTCTCGATGTTGCTAAGGCGCATGGCTATAGAGTAAAAGGACTTGCGGCAGGTAGAAATATAAAGCTTTTGGAAAAACAGGCGAGGGAATTCTCTCCCGAGACTGTGGCGGTATCAAGTGAATCCGCGGCGGCAGAGCTTAAAATTCTTCTTGCCGATACAGATATAAAGGTGCTCAGCGGGGAATCGGGAGTCCAGGAATTGGCTTCCTATAAATGTGATACCCTCCTTAACGCTATTGTGGGAATTGCTGGTTTGAAACCCACTCTTTCGGCGATAAATGCAGGAAACGAGATTGCCTTAAGTAACAAGGAGACCTTGGTTGCGGCGGGAGATATCGTAATGAAAGCAGCCAAAGAAAAGGGAGTCCGTATTCTTCCTGTTGACAGTGAGCATTCAGCGATATTTCAGTGTCTGCAGGGCGTACCCAATGGCTCGTTGTCCAAGATTCTTCTCACAGCTTCGGGCGGTCCATTCTTCTCTAAAACTATCGATGAGTTAAAATCAGTCACCCCAAAAATGGCGCTTAATCATCCCAACTGGGATATGGGCGCAAAAATTACCATTGACTCCGCTACTATGATGAACAAAGGCTTAGAGGTAATTGAGGCTATGCATTTATTCGAGGTAGAAGCCAAGGATATCGAAATTCTTATCCACCGTCAAAGCATTATCCATTCGGCGGTCGAGCTTCGCGACGGAGCGGTTATTGCCCAACTTGGTGCGCCAGATATGCGTCTGCCAATACAGTATGCTCTCTCTTATCCTGAGAGACTTCCTTGTCCCGGACACTCTCTCAGCCTTACGGATGTTTGTGAGCTTACATTCCACAAACCCGATTTTGAAACCTTTAAGTGTCTTTCCGCATGTATAAAGGCGGCGGCTTCGGGCGGACTTAAACCCGCCGCGGCAAACGGTGCCAACGAACAGGCAGTAGCTTTGTTTCTGCAGAATAAAATCAGCTTCCTCCAAATCGGTGAGTTGGTTTTTGGAGCAACGGAGAATCAAAAGCAAAATCTTAACTATAGTATTGAGGATGTATTCGAGGCAGACAGAGCCGCTCGTAAGTATGTCTTAAGTAATTCATAATTTTGAAAGGAGCTTATGCTTTGGAAAGCATTTCAGCATTATGGGGTAGTGTGTGGCCGTATCTTGTGGCAATACTTTTGTTTTTGCTCATGATTGTAGTGCACGAATTTGGTCATTTTATTGTGGCAAAATTAATGGGAGTCCGCGTTAATGAGTTTGCCATCGGCTTCGGTCCGACCCTCTTTAAATGGCAGGGCAAGGAAACCAAATATGCTGTAAGGCTCATACCCTTTGGTGGCTATTGCGCCATGGAGGGTGAGGACGAGGGCAGTGAGGACCCCAAAGCCTTTTGTAATAAAAAGCCTTGGCGCAGATTTTTGATAGTCATTGCAGGTGCTGTCTTTAATATACTTTTCGGTCTGGCACTTATGATGTCTTATTTTGCACCCGCAGGTGCTATTGCCACAAATACCGTGGCAAGTTTTGGCGCGGAAGCCACAAGCGAAGCCTCAGGTCTTAGGGTTGGAGATACAATTCTTGAGGTTGATGGAAGAAATTGCCTGACAGTTGTTGAAATTAACTATGCATTTTCGGCTGTAGAGGATGGTAAAGTAGACCTGCTTGTCCGCAGAGACGGTGAAAAGCTACTGCTTCGTGAAGTTGAGTTTAAGACTGAGGTATATGAGGGTATCAATTATCTCAACAGAGATTTTAATTTTCAGTATAAAGAAAACGATTTTGGAACGTTTTTAGGACAGTCAGTAAGATATACCGTGTCCTACGGAAGAACGGTTTGGTTTACATTGGTAGACCTTATCGGCGGAAGATACAACATCAATCAGGTGTCAGGCCCCGTTGGAGTAGTGGGCGCAATAGGCCAAGCGGCAAAAATAGGTTTGGACACACTCCTTCCTATGCTTTGTCTAATCACCGTTAACCTCGGTGTGTTCAATCTCTTGCCAATTCCTGCTCTTGATGGTGGCAGACTGGTGTTTATACTTTTTGAAATGATTGCAAGAAAACCTGTCCCACAGAAATATGAATCTGTGGTGCATGGCGTAGGCTTTGTTGTGCTTATGCTATTTCTTGTGTTTATAGTGTTTAAAGATATAATAGGACTATTTTAAACTTGAATTGGAGTGAAAAGCTTTGAATAGGCGCGTATCACGAACTGTAAATGTGGGTAGTATTAAAATGGGTGGTAATTCTCCCATTTCGGTGCAGTCTATGTTGAATATTCCTGCTCATGATATCGAGGCTAGTATTGCTCAGGCAAAAGCCTTGGAGGCTGTTGGCTGTGATATAATCCGTGCCGCCGTTCCCGATATGGAGGCAGTTAAGCTTATCTATGCCTTAAAGCAGAACGTGAGCGTACCAGTTGTGGCTGACATTCATTTTGATTATAAACTTGCTCTGGAAAGCGTCAGCGCGGGTGTTGATAAGGTTCGTATTAATCCTGGCAATATCGGTGATGAAAGCAGAGTAAAGGCCGTGGCACTTGCCTGTAAAACCGCTGGTGTTCCCATTCGTGTCGGTGTTAATTCAGGCTCGGTGGAAAAGCACATTCTGGAGCAATACGGCGGCCCCACTGCCGAGGCACTTTTCAAGAGCGGAATGTATCATATCAAACTTCTGGAAAAGTTTGATTTTAATGATATTGTGCTGTCCCTTAAAGCTTCTGACACAGTCCGTATGTATGAAGCCTATAAATTTGCTGCGGAAAATTGCGATTTTCCCTTGCATCTTGGGGTTACCGAAGCTGGTACAAAGGCTATGGGTATAATCAAATCCAGCGCGGGTATCGGCGGACTGTTGCTTAACGGAATCGGTGATACAATAAGGGTTTCCCTTACCGACTCACCAATAGAGGAGGTCAAAGCTGGTATTGATATTCTAAAGGCAACAGGTCTCAGACAAGGTGGTATAAAATTTGTGTCCTGTCCCACTTGTGGTAGGACTAAGATTAACCTAATAGACTTGGCGCAAAAGGCAGAGGAACGCCTTTCAGGGACGGATAAAGACATCACGGTTGCTATTATGGGTTGTGTTGTAAACGGACCCGGTGAGGCACGTGAAGCGGATATAGGAATTGCTGGTGGAGATGGATGCGGTCTCATATTCAAAAAGGGCGAAGTGTTTAAAAAGGTTGAAGAAGAAAAACTATTAGATGAGCTCATAAGTGAAATCGAAAAGATGTAAATGGGAGATATAGATGAGTAAAGTGGGTTTTGCCGATTTGTTCGGCGGATACATAGATGATTTAAAGGAATACCTTAGCTGTGGTGAAGTGGTGGAATGTAATCTTGACAGTGACACCAGAACTCTCACGGTTAAAATAGAGTTTTCTAAATATGTCAAAAAGGCAATAATTGACGAGGCCGCCAGACGCATTAAGGCCCAGCTTATGCTAACTAATGTGGAGTTTACCACTCATTTCCCAAGTGATAAATTCTGCCCTTCTGCTTGTAGTGATATTGCGGAAATGCTTAGGATTGAGTCCTGTCAGTTCAACGGCTTTCTTGATGGCGCTAAATATTCTTTAAAAGATAATATTCTCACTATAGAGCTGGTTCATGGCGGTGCGGAAACCCTTAACACATTGGATTTCTGCAAACGCTTTTCTGCTCATGTAAGGCGTTTGTTCGATCGTGAACTCTCGGTTGAATTTTCAGGTGTATTGGAACAGACCGAATTATTACAAATAGATTACCCCGAGCCCGAAGCTCCGCCGCCACCCGAAATTCCTCCAGTTGAGGCTTCAAAGGAGAGCAAGGTAGCATCTAAATCGGCTCCTAAAAAGGTCATTCCCGAAATGATAAAGCACGACGGCTTGACCCCGCCAAAGGACGGACTTCCTGTTTATCTCGATACAGCCCGTTTGTTCTACGGAAATAAAATCAATACTAATGTAAGACCTCTTATAGATATTCTTCCCCCAGAGGATATCCACGCAACTGTGGATTTTGTTGGTTGGGGAGAGGTTTTCGCATTGGAAAGCCGCGAGGTTAAGACCAAACGCGGACCTATGAAGATTGTTAAATTCAGTTTCAGTGACTACACCAATTCCGTCAATGCTAAAATGTTCTTAAAACCCGAGGTCTTTGAGGAATTATCTCTGTTAAAAAACGGCGTATGTGTTGTTGTCAATGGTAACTATACCTACGATAACTATGCAAACGAGTTTATTGTAGAAGTAAAGGCTCTTGCGGATTTGCAGAAGTATTCCAAAATGGATACCCACGATGGCTTAAAGCGTGTTGAACTCCATTGCCATACCAATATGTCCTCTAAGGATGCGGTATCAGGAGGAGACAAAATCGTTGAACAGGCCTTTAAGTGGGGACATAAGGCAATAGCAATCACCGACCACGGTGTGGTACAAGCCTATCCTGCCGCAGCAGGCGCGGTTAAATCCATAAGAAAGAACGGTGGAGATTTCAAGGTTATCTACGGTGTTGAAGCTTATTTTGTGGACGATGAGAGAAACGACATAAGCAAAATGAACGCCAAGGAAATCGCGAAGATTCGTTACCATCAAATAGTTCTTGTTAAAAATTCAGATGGACTCAAAAATTTGTATAAACTTATTTCTTCCGCTCATTTAGAGGATTTTAAGGGCAGACCTATAACACTTAAAAGCAAACTTGATGGGCTTCGGGAGGACCTTATTGTGGGCTCCGCTTGTGAAGCAGGAGAGCTTTATTCCGCAATAATTGACGGTGCCCCCAGAGAAGAGCTTTTAAGAATAGCAAAATACTACGATTATCTGGAAATTCAGCCCCTCGGCAACAACGAGTTCATGATTCGTGAATCCCAAAAGCCCGATAAGGAAGATAAGAAGACGGGGGAGATTATTCCCAACCGTATGCGACATGTGGTAAGCTATGATGTTATTAAGGAATTCAACCGTACTGTTGTGTCCTTAGGTGACGAATTAGGCATACCGGTTGTTGCAACTGGTGACGTACACTTCCTAAAAAAAGAAGATGAAATTATCCGTAAGATTCTTATGGCTGGACAAGGCTATGAGGATTTCGATTTACAAGCTCCCTTATATCTCAAGACCACCGATGAAATGCTGGAGGATTTCAGCTATTTTGGCGACAGAGCTAAAGAGTTTGTAATAGACAATCCAAATAAAATCGCAGAAATGATAGACGGAGATGTGATTCCCGTTCCTGACGGAAACTATCCTCCTGTTATCGAGGGCTCTGACCAGGAGCTGCACGATATTTGTTGGAAAAGAGCCATGGATACCTACGGCGAAAACGGTAAGATACCCGATATCATCGCCGAGCGCCTCGATAAAGAGGTTTCCTCAATTATTAAAAACGGCTTCTCTATAATGTATATGGCGGCGCAAAAGCTGGTTGCCTATAGTGAGGAAAACGGCTACTTGGTTGGCTCCCGAGGCTCGGTTGGCTCCTCCTTTGCCGCTACAATGGCGGGTATTTCCGAGGTCAATCCCTTGCCACCTCACTATGTTTGCCCAAAATGTAAGCATAGTGAAATATTCAATAACGGTGAGGTTGGCTCTGGCTTCGATTTGCCCGAAAAGAATTGTGTAGTTTGTGGCACCCCCTATAATCGCGACGGCCATGATATTCCATTCGCCACCTTCCTTGGCTTTAATGCTGACAAGGTGCCTGATATTGACCTCAACTTCTCCAATGAATTCCAGAATAATGTTCAGGAGTATACCAAAACCATGTTTGGCGCCCAGAACGTTTTCAAGGCAGGTACAGTTTCCACTATTGCCGAAAAAACCGCATTTGGTTTCGTTAAGGCTTATTGCGAAAAGAAAATGATTACCTTGAGCCGTCCCGAAATGAATCGACTGGCTTCTTTGGTAGAAAAATCTAAAATCAAGACCACCACAGGTCAGCATCCTGCAGGTATGATTGTTGTTCCTAATGATAAGGAAATCTACGACTTCTGTCCCGTACAGCATCCTGCCGACGATGTAAACACCGATATAATAACCACCCACTTCGACTTCCATTCAATCCACGATACCATTCTTAAATTGGACGAGTTGGGTCACGTTATCCCCACAACATATAAATATCTTGAAGAATATTCGGGAATTAAGGTTAGCGATGTTACCATGAGCGACCCTGCGGTTTATAGCCTTTTCACCTCAACCGAGGCGCTGGGTGTAACTCCTGAAGATATCGATTCTCCAAATGGCACTTTCTGTATACCCGAAATGGGCACAGACTTTGTTAGAGGAATGCTCATGGACTGTCAGCCTAAAACCTTTGCCGATCTTCTGCAGATTTCCGGTCTTTCCCACGGTACCGACGTTTGGCTTGGCAACGCGAAGGACCTTATCGATTCGGGTCAATGTACCATTTCCGAGGTTATCGGTACCCGTGATAACATAATGGTTTACCTTATTCATAAAGGTATGGATCCGTCACGCGCCTTTAAAATCACCGAAACCGTGCGTAAAGGCCTCATAGCCAAGGGTAAGGTTTCCAAGGAAGAGTGGCAAGGAATGGTGGATGATATGCTGGATTGTGGTGTTCCTCAGTGGTATGTGGAAAGCTGTGGTAAAATTCAGTATATGTTCCCCAAAGCCCACGCCGCGGCTTATGTTATCGCCGCATTACGTGTTGCCTGGTATAAGGTGCATAGACCCCTGGAATTCTATTGTGCATATTTTACCGCCAGACCGGAAGATGTTGAGGTTTCCATCCTTATGAAGGGTAGGGAAGCTGTGCGTAACTATATGCGTGAGATCAAAGCCAAGGGCAGAGATGCATCTCCAAAGGAGACCGCCGTATATAATAACATGCTTATTTTCAATGAGATTATGGCAAGAGGCATTGAGATTCTTCCCATTGACCTTAAGAAATCCCACGCCGCGAAGTATCTCCCCGAAGATGGTAAGATGCGACTACCTTTCTGCGCCCTACCTGGTGTTGGCGGCAATGCCGCTTGGTCGCTTTATGAAGCGGCGCAAAAGGGAGATTACCTCTCTAAGCAGGAGTTTCAGGTTGAGTCTGGTGTATCGAAATCGGTAATTGAAGCCTTGACCGCCGCCGGTGCCCTCAACGACCTGCCCGACACAAACCAGATGAGTTTATTTTAAGTAACGAGGTTTTTAAAATTGTATTCAACATATTTTAAACCCTTTCCGATTTTGGAGACCGAGCGTCTCAAACTGCGAAAGGTTAAGAAAAAGGACTGCAGAGACCTGTATGAATATTGCTGTGACCCTGTATCCAGCCGTTATTCCGATTGGCAACCCCATGAGGATGCAGCGGTTACTAAGCAGTTTATAAAGGGTTTGCTTTCGGCTGAGCACCGCGGCGAATACTTTATGTGGTGCATCGAAATTAAAGAGACAGGCAAGGTTATAGGTAGCATCAGCCTCACCGACATCGACCGCCATTATAAGGTAGCAGAGCTGGGATATGGCATCCAGAAAGCCTACTATGGCAAGGGTTATGCCACCGAGGCGGCTAAAGCCGTGCTGGAATATCTTTTTTGTACTGTTGGCGTACAGCGTGTGTTTGCAAGAATTGCAACTGCAAACCTGCCCTCTGTACGACTTGCTGTAAGGCTTGATATGGAATGTGACGGCCTTTTGAGAAAGGGCATTTATCTCGATGGTAAATGTCACGATGTATATATTTACGCAATAACCGACGTCGATTACAAACGCTTAAACGAAGATGCAACAAACGATACCGAGCCTCAGAGTGAAACTAATGAGGCATCTGAAACTGAGGAAGCAAATTCAAAATCTGACGAAAAGGAGTGAGCTTAAATGGAAAGGATCGCAAGTTTTACTGTTAACCACAACACCTTGAAACGCGGTATATATACCAGCCGTATTGACGGTGACATAACCACCTATGACATACGCATGAAGCTTCCCAACGGCGGAGAATATTTAGAAAACGCGGCAATGCACACCATTGAGCATCTGTTCGCAACCTTTGTCAGAAACAGTGAATTTCGTGATGAAATCATTTATTTCGGACCAATGGGATGTCGCACAGGCTTCTATTTCCTTGTCAGAAAGGTTACAGCCACCGAGGTTATAGAACTTATTAAAAAGGCTTTAATCTTTATTAGCGAATATGAGGGAGAAATCCCAGGTGTCTCTCGAATTGAGTGTGGAAATTATCTTGAACACGATTTAGAGGGCGCTAAAAACGAATGTGCCCAGATGCTTTCGGTGGTAGAAAATTACAACGTCGACATGCTGAGTTATGCATAGTGCACAAAAAAGCATCAAATATATTGTACAATAGGTAAAAGGTTACAAAAAGCAGTACTTTTTCAAGAAAAGTATTGCAATTTTGTAACCTTTTGTTTATAATAGTATCAGTTGGTTACAAGTCTGTAATTTTTAAAACCGATACGAAAGGACTGATTTGATGCGTAAGACAATGTACGGCACCATTACCCGCGCAAAGTCTAACATCAAAACTATATATAATAATGTAGCAACCGCTTTGGGTCATAATGTAAAGCTTAGTCGCAGAACTCTGCTTGTGGCACCCCTTACCCTTTTGGTTGCTGTTGTTACTATTCTTGGACTCACCGTTAATTCAAGCTATGCTTACGCTGTTAGCTACGAGGGTGAGACCATTGGCTATGTTTCTTCTCAAGAGGTTTATACCGAAGCTATGGAAACGATAACCGCCAACACCGACGATACCGCTGTTAAAAACCTCAGCACAGTTCACGTTAAGGAAGAGGTTGCAGCAGGTGAGCAGATGCTTAATGTCGAGGATTTAAGCCGAGCTATTGTTGAAACAGTTGATGAAGTTCAAGAAAACTTCGGACTTTTTAAGGACGGAGAGCTTTATGCAACTTGTTATACCCAGAAGCAGATTGAGTCCGCTGTCAGCAAATATATTTCTGAAAACAGCGACGGTCTTACAGATGCTAAACTTTCAGGTGATTTTAAGATAAAAAAAGGTGTTTATTCCACCGATAAGCTTATCAATTCTGAAATGCTCTATAACCAACTTATTGTGGACGGAGTAGAACTCTCGGGATACCGAGTTGAAACCAGAACAGAAAAAATTAAATATAACACCAAAGTAACTAAATCCGATGAATATGCTAAGGGAGAAAAGGTTGTAGTCCGCGAGGGTAAAAACGGCTCTAAAAGCATAACCGAAAAGGTGTACTACAATGGTGATACCGTTGTTCTTCGCGAGGAAATCAGCTCGGAAGTCACCAAGAAACCTGTCGCTAAAAAGGTAGTTAAAGGCACTGGAAGTCTTTCCTTAAAGGCTAAAATGAGCTTTCCTCTTAAAGATAACTATTATATTACCTCTTACTACGGCGAACCCCGTTGGGGATATTATCACAAGGGCGTAGATATCATCGCTCCTTATGGCACGGCAATTTACGCTACTGCAGGCGGAACTGTTATTGAATCAGGATATTCCAACGGCGGTTGGGGATATACTGTGGTTGTAGACCATGGCAACGGAATTCAAAGCCGATATGCCCACTGTAGCTCACTTAATGTTACTGTTGGTGAAAAGGTAGACCGTGGTGAATTAATTGCCGAAGTTGGCTCCACAGGCAACTCTGAATGTAACCACCTCCATTTAGAGGTGAATCAGAACGGCGTCCGTGTTGACCCCATGAATTTTATAAACTAGACTAAAATCTAAAAACGGCTAAGTCTTCCAAAGGGAAGATTTAGCCGTTTTGTTTATTGTGAATACAACAAGGTTCCGGGGTACCCGCCCGCAATTTCAATTGCGCACGGCGGGTCGGGTTCTTATTTCAGTCTATTTTGCATATACTGGAAAGCGTTGTTTTCAAAGGCATCGTCCAGTGTATTTAAAGATACGTTAGGATATTTTCTTTGTAAAGCCGTTTTAAGTATATAATCGCAAAGCTGTGGGTTTTTGGGGAGCAGGGGACCGTGGCTGTAACTGGCAAATACATTTTTGTATCTTGCGCCTTCGGTGCCATCCTCGCCATTATTTCCATGTCCGGAGATAATCTTACCTAAAGGCTTTACCTTATCACCTAAATAGGTCTTGCCCGAATGATTTTCAAATCCAACAATATTTTGTCCGCCGTCAGCATCGTTGAGCTTAAACATGAAATCTCCTACCATGCGCTTCTTTTCACCTATGGTGTGCACGTCAATTGCGCCCAAAAAGTCACATTGCTTTCCGTCCCATGTTTTGTAGTATTGACCGAGTAGCTGATATCCGCCGCAAATAGTTAAAAATACCTTTTCGTTTTCAACCGCGTTTATGATTGCTTTACCTTTTTCGCCCTTTAAGTCATTAAGCAACACCGATTGTTCAAAATCCTGACCGCCGCCAATAAAATAAATATCATAATCCTCTGGATTAAAACTTTCGCCTACGCATATTTCATCAATTTCTGCTTTAAGATTGCGCCATTCCATACGCTTTTGCATACAGATGATATTACCCCTGTCACCATAGAGATTCAGCGTATCGGGGTATAAATGACAGATTTTAAGTTCGTACATTTTTTTAATTCCCCCTATTTCCAAAACTCTTTAAAGGAGTAGGTTTTGCTGATTTTTTCTCTTATTTCCAGCATGGCTGTATATGTTGGCATGATAAAAACAGGAGCGGATTGGGAAACAATCTCATTCAGCATTTTATCGTAGTCTTTTATAACCTTGATTTTATTCTGGGGAATACCTGCATATTTAAAACGCAATGCCATATCGTCGCACCGAATACCTGTAACAACGATTTCCTTTAGCTTATCTCCCATGGCTGTGAGTTTTTCAAAGTCGGCGTCCCATATCCAGGAAATATCCGTGCCATCGGCATAGCGGTCGTTAAGCCCCACCACAAACAACGAGGGCTCGTTTATATTGAATAAAAAGCTCAGCACCTGATTTGCACCAGCAGGGTTTTTAACAAGTATCATGCGGATATCGGTATCGTTGATGGTGAACTTTTCCATTCTGCCGAAACCACATTCGAAACTCTCGAGTCCCTTTTTAATTATATCATAGTTTAGTCCCATGGCAGTGCAGACAGAAGCACATGCCGCCGCGTTATAGATATTATATCCACCGGGTAGATTAATCTTAATTTCGGATTCATCGCCACTAAGATCCATCATAACAGTGGTTGAATCTACATCACTGCTTATGATTTCCCTCACAGATATAGCGGTCTCAGGCTTTTTATATCCGCAGTTTTTACACTCATAGCTACCTAAATGACCATAGGTTATATAGCTGTAGGTGTACTCGTTTCTGCAGTTTATACAATATGGAGCGTCTGACACCTCTTTAACCTTGTCCTTGTAGATGGGACAATCAAGCCCGTAGAATATAACCTCGTTGGGAATACGGGCTTTTAAAGATGTAGAGAGGGAACAGTCAGCATTAAGACAAACCACAGCCTCGGGAATGTGGTTAATGCCTTGGTAAAGACCGGTTATCGTGTGGGTGATTTCACCGAAGCGGTCCAACTGATCGCGGAACACATTGGATATAACAACATAATCAATCTTTGCGTATCGGCTGACCTTTTGAAATGCCAACTCATCACATTCAATAAGCGCATAAGAAAATTTGCATTTACCACCAATAGTTGAATTAACCACAAATTCAGTAACAATACCCGTGTCCATATTGGCGCCTGATTTATTGGTGAAATAACTAAGCCCCGCCTCAATGAGGCATTGCTCTATCATTCTGGTTATGGTGGTCTTTCCGTTTGTTCCTGTGACGAGAATGATATTAACACCTTTAGATAAATCTTTCAGAATTTTAGGGTGTAGCTTCAATGCAATGGTGCCAGGTACATTAGTGCCGCCCTTTCCAAGCTTGCGGAGAGTCCAACGGGCGAATCTGCAGATAATAACAGTAAAACAAGTAAGAATCTTCAAATTTATATATCCTTTCAAAAGAGCTGAGGTTTTCTCTATTTTTTGAATTTTCTTTTAAAGAAGTCGATAACGGCAGGAATTTTAGGAGCCAGTACAGTGATTATCAGTGCCAACGCCGCGACTATTATAAGAAATATTATCCATCCGCTTATCGGCTTTTCACCAGTTGCGGGGATGCTAACTAAAGTATACATATTATTACCTCATTTCCTCAAAAACATATTACCACAAATAACCCCCAGCGTCAAATGTATTTGCAAAAAAACAGCAGTATTCCGTTATTGGAATACTGCTGATGAGTTAATGGAGTTATTTAAGCTTCCTTTTTGTTTGTTATCATTTTAATAACGAAGAGGGTAGCAACTGTGAGAACAGCTGAGATAACGAGTGAAACATACACATTGCTTACGAAAGCGGCGATTATGTAGCACACTAAGGATATAGCGGCAACGGTGACTGCGTAAGGCAGCTGAGTGGATACGTGGTTGATGTGGTTACACTGTGCACCTGCAGAGGACATGATTGTTGTATCGGAGATGGGTGAGCAGTGGTCGCCGCAAACAGCACCTGCAAGACATGCAGACATACCCATGATACCAAGTTCGCTGCCAACAGGGAAGATAGCGGTAACAATTGGAATAAGAATACCGAAAGTGCCCCATGATGTACCTGTGGAGAAAGCAATTCCACAAGCAACGAGGAAGATAATAGCGGGTAAGAATTTGTCGAGACTGCCTGCACTTGCCAAAGCTTCCTGAACAAAGGTGTCTGAATCAAGCATACCTGTCATGTTCTTCAATGTGGTAGCCATGGTGAGAATAAGGATGGCGGGTACCATTGCAATGAAGCCCTTGGGAATACAAGACATAGCTTCTTTGAATGAAACCAGACGACGGGCAACAAAGTAGATGATAACGAACACCAAAGTAACAAGTCCGCCCCAGGGAAGGCCAACGGTTGCATCTGTGTTAGAGAAAGCATCGATAAAGCCTAAAGATGGGTCATAGTTTGCCGATGCGAATACCCACTCTTCGCCCATGCATCTGCCTACATAGAACAGAGAGAATACGCAGATTGCGATAAGTACAACGATGGGAATTATAAGGTCAATAACCTTGCCCTTGGATGTTGCGGGAAGCTCGTTGTCGTCGCCAGCAACATTACCACCGTAGGTGAAGAGGTCACCATTGATAGCGTTCTTCTCGTGAAGCTTCATTGGACCATAGTCAAATTTCATAAGTGTAAGAGAAATAACGAACACAAATGTAAGAAGTGAGTAGAAGTTGTAAGGGATAGCCTTAACGAAAAGACCGATACCTTCGCCATCGGGAGCGTAGCTGGCAACTGCGGCAGCCCATGAGGAGATAGGAGCTATCATACAAACAGGAGCAGCAGTAGCGTCAATGAGATATGAGAGCTTGGCTCTGGAAATCTTTGTTTTGTCGGTAACGGGACGCATAACAGCGCCAACGGTCAGACAGTTGAAGTAGTCATCAATAAAGATAAGAATGCCGAAGCAGAAGGTGGCAAGAGCGGCGCCAACCTTGGTTTTAACATGACGGGATGCCCATTCGCCAAATGCCTGAGAACCGCCTGCTTTGTTGAGCAAAGCAACAATAATACCGAGGAAAACGAGGAATGCGAAGATACCAGCATTGCCCGAAACCGCAGAGATAAAGCCTGTGTCGGTAACAGAATCGATGGTGTGGATGGGGTTAAAGCTTGTGGCTAAAAGACCACCTGCAACAATACCAACGAAGAGAGAAGAATAAACCTCCTTAGTGATAAGAGCAAGACCAATCGCCACTACTGGTGGGAAAAGCGACCATAAAGTGCCGATAGGGCTCATAATGTCGCCAGTGAATGCACAAAGCACACCAAAGCCAATAACAAAGGCAATTATGGCAAGATTTGGAATAAGTTTCTTTACTTGCATAAGGTAAAACCTCCTTAAAATAATATCTTTAATATACATTATAATAAATAGAGTGTCAATAGAAATTCGTAGAAAAAATTCAAAAAATGTTAATAATTGCGTAATATATCGTATGATTGTGCAGAAAATAATTTTGGTAGATTTCAATAATAAACAAACAAGCTTTAACCTCTTATTTGCAAATACATAAAAATATGGTAAATTTTGAAATAAATGCTTGACATTTGTGTATAAACTATATATAATATTCCGTGTGACAATTTGAGGTGAGTTATATGGTTCTTGATTTGAAACAGCTTTTTGGCACAACTAACGGAGCCAAAGAACTCAATGCTGAATTTGATTTAAGCGATATTGAATTCTCTGGGGTATTCCCGATAAAAGCCCCTGTCAGGATTACTGGCGAAATCCTGAGCAAAACCGGAATTGTTTCCCTATCAGCCGTGATAGAGGCTGATTATTCCGCCGATTGTGACCGTTGCGGTACGCCCAGCACTAAGCATTACAGCATCCCTGTAAGCCGTGTGCTTGTAACCGAACTGGCAAATGAGGAGGAAAGCGACGAGATGTTGGTCCTGCCCGAGATGAAGCTTGATCTCTATGAGCTGGTGCTGACTGAAGTCGTGCTGAACATACCATCTAAGCATCTTTGTAAAGAAGATTGCAAGGGTATTTGTCAGCAGTGTGGAAAGAACCTGAACGAAGGTGTTTGCGGATGCAACCAAAAGGAGGTTGACCCAAGACTTGCGGTTCTTTTAGATTTGTTAAAAGACGACGAGTGATCCTACCAAATCACAGTCGAAGCATTAGGATAATTTTAAGGAGGTGCCAACATGGCAGTACCGAAGAGAAAAACTTCAAAGGCAAGACGAGATAAGAGACGTTCAAATGTATGGAAGATTACAGCACCTTCCATTGTAAAGTGTTCACGTTGCGGTGAGTATAAGAGAACTCACAGAGTATGTCCCTCTTGCGGATATTATAACGGCCGTGAGGTCATCAAAGTAGAAGACTAATTCTCAATCGAACGCCTAATACATACGTATTGGGCGTTTTTTATTGAAAGTGGTAAGTAAAGGGAGGTGTGAGTAAATGTCGGTTTTTGTTATGAGTGTTGAGAAGTATTCACCAGCCGATAAAGCTGGAGTTAAGCCAAACGACGAACTGCTCTCTATCAACGGCAATGAAATCATAGATGTGTTGGATTATCGCTTCTATCAAAATGAAAAGCGTTTGCTTTTGGTTATTAACCGCCACGGTAAGCTGAAAAAAATCAAAATTAAAAAAGACGAATATCAAGAGTGCGGCATGGAATTCTCCACCTACCTTATGGACGAGCAACATTCCTGTAGAAACAAATGTATATTCTGTTTCATAGATCAGATGCCCGATGGTATGAGGGAAAGCTTGTATTTTAAAGACGACGACTCCAGACTTTCTTTTCTTTTTGGGAATTATATTACTCTTACCAATATTACAGATCACGAGGTGGAGCGCATCATTAAAATGCACATTAGCCCCATAAATATCTCTGTTCATACCACCAATCCCAAACTCCGGTGTAAGATGATGAATAATCGTTTTGCGGGGGATTCTCTAAATGTGCTTTACCGTCTGGCAGAGGCTGGAATTGCCCTTAATTGTCAGCTTGTGCTGGTTCCTGGTTATAATGATGGTGAGGAGCTTCGTCGCTCGTTGCGAGATTTAACTAAATTTGAAAGTGTGGGCTGTGTTGCCTGTGTTCCTGTAGGCCTTACAAAGCACCGCGGCGGACTTTGTGACCTAAAATCTTTCGATAAATCTTCTGCTACCGCGGTTTTAGATATCATTGAGGAATTTGGTGATAAACTTTGGGAGGAGCGGGGAGAGCGCGTTTGCTATGCTGCCGATGAATTTTATCTTCTGGCTGAGCGGGAGATACCCGATGCAGAATACTACGGAGACTTTTTGCAGTTAGAAAACGGAGTTGGCCTTTGGGCGATGCTTAAAAGTGAAGCTAAGTCTTCGTTAGATGATATCGATGATTGGCAGGGTAATCGACAAGTTTCGGTTATAACAGGAGAATTAGCATTCCCTTTACTAAGGAATATTGTGGCGGATGTTGAGAACAAATTCAGCGGTTTCCGTGGCACTGTATACCCTATTAAAAACAATTTTTTCGGGCCTAAAATCACCGTTGCTGGGCTCATAACAGCCGGGGATATCATAGATCAGCTTAAAGGAATGGAATTAGGCGACGAAGCCTTGATTCCAATGTCTATGCTCCGACAGGGCGAGGACTGCTTCTTAGATGATGTAACTCTGTCCCAGCTGGAAAAAGAACTGAATGTAAAAATAACACCCGTCCAAAACGACGGATACGATTTGATAGATAAACTTTTAGGGAGGTAAGAGAATGGCAAAACCTGTAGTTGCAGTTGTTGGCAGACCTAATGTAGGCAAGTCAACACTTTTTAACAAAATTTGCGGTAAGCGTCTTTCTATAGTTGACGACACCCCAGGTGTTACCCGCGACCGTATTTACGGCACCGCCGAATGGAACAACCGTAGCTTTATGCTTATAGACACAGGCGGTATCGAGCCGGATGCGGGAGATGTGATTCTCTCAGAAATGCGTCGACAGGCAAATCTTGCGATAGACATGGCAAATGTAATCATATTTGTTGTGGATTTAAAGTCTGGCGTAACTGCTTCGGACTATGAGGTTGCTTCTATTTTGCAAAAAAGCGGCAAACCTGTGGTATTGTGTGTCAATAAATGCGATGCAATCGGCGACACGCCGTTGGAGTTTTATGAATTCTATAATCTCGGCATTGGTGACCCTATAGCCGTTTCTTCGGTGCACGGCCACGGAACAGGCGATTTGCTTGACGCTGTGTTCCAGCATCTGCCCATCTCTGATGAAGAAGACGAGGAAAGCGATATAATAGAGGTTGCCGTCATAGGTAAGCCTAATGCGGGAAAATCCAGCCTTGTTAATAAAATTTCCGGCGAGGAGCGTTCCATTGTTTCAGATATCGCAGGTACAACCCGTGATGCTATAGATACAATGGTGGAGAATAAGCACGGAAAATTCAATTTTATCGATACCGCTGGGCTCAGACGAAAAAGCAAAGTCGACGACCAAATAGAAAAATACAGTGTGCTTCGCGCTCAGATGGCTATTGACCGTGCACAGGTTTGTGTTATAATGATAGATGGTGTTGAGGGCTTTACTGAGCAGGATTCCAAGGTAGCAGGATTAGCGTTAGAGCAAGGCAAAGCTTGTATAATTGCAGTTAATAAATGGGATATCGTGGAAAAAAGCGGAGATACCATGGATAAATACCGCAAAAAACTTATGCAGGATTTTTCCTTTATGTCCTTCGCTCCCATTATCTTTATATCTGCAAAAACAGGTCAGCGATTAGACAGACTTTTTGAGCTCATCAAATATGTTCATACCCAGAATTCAATGCGCATTTCAACAGGTATGCTCAACGATATTCTTGCCGAAGCAACTGCCAGAACACAGCCTCCTACCGATAAGGGTAAGCGCTTGAAAATATATTATATGACACAGGCGTCTACTTGTCCGCCTACTTTTGTTTGCTTCTGCAACAGAGCAGAGTTGTTTCACTTTTCGTACCAGCGTTATTTAGAAAATCAGATACGTTCTACTTTCGGTCTGGAAGGTACCCCTGTTCGTTTTGTAATCCGTGAGCGAGGTGACAGAAAGGCTTAAGACAAAGGAGAGTTTTATGTTTAAAATAGTTGTTTTAGGCTCAGGTGGTTGGGGAATTGCACTGGCTTTAAGTGCGCATTATAACGGAAATTTCGTAACCCTTTGGACACCTTTCCAAAGGGAAGCAGAGGAGTTGTCTGTAAAACGCGAAAATGCAAAGCTCCTATCGGGTATAAAAATCCCTGAGAATATTGCAATTTCCACTGATATTTCGGTTGCAGACGGATGCGATATGGCTATTATAGCCACCCCATCTTTTGCAGTTGAAGAAACTGCAAAAAGATTGAGCGAGATTAAAAATCTACCCCTTGTTGTTAATGTTGCAAAGGGCCTTTCCAAGGACTGTAAGCGCCTTTCAGAAGTTATTGAACATTATTTGCCTAAGACCACAATTGTTGTTTTGTCGGGTCCCTCCCACGCCGAAGAGGTGGCACGTCATGTTCCAACCTCCTTGGTTGCAGCATCAAAAAGCTTGGATGCTGCGAAATTTGTACAAAAAATAATGAAGAGCGAAACCCTTAGAATCTATACAGGTGACGATATGGTAGGTGTAGAGTTTGGAGGAGTATTTAAAAATATAATTGCCGTTGCCGCAGGTGTTTGCGAGGGCATGGGCTTGGGCGATAACACCAAAGCTGCGCTTATCACAAGAGGACTCTCAGAAATAGCAAGGCTTGGTGAGAAATTAGGCGCCCGTGAAGAAACCTTTGCAGGGCTAACAGGTCTTGGGGATCTTATAGTTACCTGTACTTCAAAGCACAGCCGTAATAACCGCTTTGGTAACCTTGTTGGAAAAGGTGTTTCTGTGGAGGAAGCCTTGGATATGGTTGGCACAGTAGAGGGATATCACGCCGCAAAAATTGCGCATGTCTTAGCAAAAGCCGAGGGAGTAGATATGCCAATATCAGAAAGTGTATACACTTTGCTTTACGAAGGAAAAACTCCGGAGGATGTTCTAAAGCGCCTCATGACAAGACCTTCAAAGGCAGAGCACGAAACTTCCTGGTTGACAAACAAGGCTTAAGGTGTATAATATAAGGGAAATGTATAGTGTTTGGGGCAAGGTGTAATTCCTTGACCGACGGTGTTAGCTTTTTAGCTTAAGCCCGTGAGCCACCTTGCGGTGGTTGATTTGGTGAAATTCCAAAGCCGACGGTAAAGTCCGGATGGGAAAGCATATCCTATAAAAATTTTTGCCCCATACCTTTTGGTGTGGGGCTTTTTTGTGAGGTTTTAGATATGAAGAAGATTAACACAAGAGGCATGGTTGTAACGGCTATTATGGGTACACTTAGCTTTATTCTGATGCTCCTTGATTTTAGCGTTCCGTTCATGCCATCATTTATAAGCTTTGATATATCTGAGTTGCCCTCTTTAATAACTTCCTTTACTTTCGGACCAATCTATGGAGTTTTGAGTTGTTTCATCAAAAATCTTTTGCATGTATTTATTTCCCGTACTCTTACAGTCGGGGAGCTTTCTAATTTCATCTTAGGCGCAGTTTTTGTATATACCGCAGGTATAATTTACAAACACAAGAAAACAAGGCTCGGCGCTTTGATAGGCTCTCTTTCAGGCTCGGTGGCGATGGCGGTTGTGGGTGTTTTCAGCAACTATTATATCGTTTATCCAACCTATGCCAGACTCTATATGCCTATGGAAACCATAATGGGCATGTATAAAGCTATCTTGCCCTCTGTAGATAATCTCTGGGAGGCTTTGCTTATCTTTAATCTGCCCTTCACCTTTATAAAAGGGCTTACCGCTTCTGTGATATGTTTCCTTATTTATAAAAAACTTTCACCTATACTTAAAAACAAAATCTAAAAAACCATAATATACCGCTTGACCTTTTGGACGGATAGTGTTAAAATGTTATTAGTAATTGAATAACCTACTTATCAAGAGTGGCTGAGGGAACAGGCCCTGTGACGCCCGGCAACCTGCTTTTGCAAGGTGCCAAATCCTGCGGAATTTCCGAGAGATGAGGTTAGATATGCCCGCCTTTCGGTGGGTTTTTCTTTTTACGAAATAGAGGATATTTACCCGAAAAAAGAAAGGAAAAGTAAAATGGCAAAATTTTTATTTACTTCAGAATCCGTAACCGAGGGTCATCCCGATAAGGTTTGCGACCAGATTTCCGACGCTGTTCTGGATGCAATAATAGCTCAAGACCCTGCCGCCCGTGTTGCCTGTGAAAGCTTTGCTACAACAGGTGTTGTAAATGTTATGGGTGAAATCACGACCACCGCTCAGGTTGATATTGAAAAAATCGTAAGAGAGGTTGTTTGTGACATCGGCTACGACAGTGAGCTTCAGGGCTTCGATGGCAATACCTGCGAGGTAAATGTTCGTCTTGATAAGCAGTCTCCCGATATTGCTATGGGTGTTGATAAATCCTACGAGGCAAAGCAGGGTGCCGACAACGATGAGAATGAAAACGGTGCAGGTGACCAGGGCATGATGTTCGGCTATGCCTGTAATGAAACCGAGGAACTTATGCCCTTGGCAATCTCGCTTTCTCATAAGCTTTCCCATAAGCTCACAGAGGTACGCAAAAGCGGTGTACTTCCTTATCTACGTCCCGACGGCAAGAGTCAGGTGACCGTGGAATACCAGAACGGAATTCCTAAGAGGGTAGAGGCTATAGTTGTTTCTTCTCAGCACCGTCCCGAAATTGACCTTCAGACCCTACGCAAGGATATTCTTACTCATGTCATTAAGCCAATAATCCCCGCAAGACTTCTTGATGACAACACAAAAATTTATATCAACCCCACAGGTCGCTTTGTTGTAGGCGGTCCAGAGGGTGACACAGGTCTCACAGGCAGAAAGATAATCGTGGATACATACGGCGGTTATGCCCGTCATGGTGGCGGAGCATTCTCCGGTAAAGACCCCACAAAGGTTGACCGTTCAGCCGCCTATGCCGCCCGTTGGGTTGCTAAAAATGTAGTTGCCGCAGGACTTGCCGCAAAGTGTGAAATCCAGATAGCCTATGCTATAGGTGTGGCTAAGCCTGTTTCGGTTATGATTGATACCTTCGGCACAGGAAGATATTCCGATGAGAAGATAATCGAGGCTGTGAACAAGGTGTTTGATTTAAGACCCGCCGCCATTATCAGAAAGTTGGGCCTTCGCAGACCGATATACCGCCAACTCGCCGCATACGGACACATGGGCAGAATTGATTTGGATATTCCTTGGGAAAAAACAAATAAGACCGAGGAATTAAAAAGAAATATAAAATAATTGCATTCATTGAGATATAACCCCGCTCATCGGGGTTATATTTTTTTGCAAATAAGCATTATTACTGTTGTAAAAAAAATTAGTTTATGGTAAAATAACATAATAATATATATTTTTTAGGGGGGTGAAGTTATGGCTCTTAAAAAGTGGAAGCTGTTGGAGGGCGACACGTCTCTTGCCCGTGAGTTGGCAGAGGAATGTGATGTGGATTCATTTTTGGCTTTGTTAGCTGTTAAAAGAGGCATAACCGAGCCTTATGATTTAGAGGAATTTTTAAGTGATTCCTATTCTCCCGAGGACCCATATTCCTTAGCCGATATGGATATTGCCGCAGAAAGGGTAATTTCCGCCTTGGAAAAGGGGGAGAAAATCGTTGTATACGGAGACTATGACTGCGATGGCGTGACCGCCACTGCACTTCTTTATTCCTATCTCAGTTCCTGCGGGGCCAATGTGGGATATTATATCCCCGATAGATTAACCGAGGGCTATGGTATGAATATATCTGCTGTTGATAAATTGCATGCAGACGGCACCGAGTTGATTATAACGGTTGACAACGGAATAAACTGTGAAGCAGAAATCACCCATGCAAATGAGTTGGGTATGGATGTTGTAGTAACCGACCATCATATTCCCCAAGGTAATCTTCCTAATGCTGTAGCAGTAGTAGACCCCCACCGCCTTGACGATATTAGCTATTGTAAAAACCTTGCAGGTGTGGGTGTCGCTTTTAAACTAATTTGCGCTATAGACGGAGGCGAACCTGAAGAATTGCTCCTCAGATATGCTGACTTGATTTCTCTTGGTACCATTGGAGATATCGTTCCTTTGATATCAGAAAATCGCGCAATTTGCAAGATGGGTCTGCAGACCATTAACAATTCTCCCAGCGTGGGTGTAGCTGCGCTTAAAGAGGTGTCCTGTTCCTCTGATAAAGCCTTGAATGTAGGAAATGTTTCTTTCCAGCTTGTTCCCAGAATCAATGCGGCAGGTAGAATGGGTAGCAGTCTCAGAGCGGTTGAATTGCTGGTATCAAATGATTACGCATCAGCCCTTGGGATAGCCGAGGAGCTGGACCGCGTTAACCACGAAAGACAAAGCCTTTGTGAACAGGTGTATTCCGAAGCTTGTGATATCATCGACTCTGGTGATTTATCCCATAAAAGCATCATAACTGTAAGCGGTGACGGTTGGCACCACGGAATCGTAGGCATCGTTGCCTCAAAGCTGGTGGAACGTTACGGAAAACCCGCTATTGTTTTCTCCCGCGATGGTGAAAACTATCGTGGCTCTGGCAGAAGTGTTGAGGGCTTCAACCTGTTCGAGGTTATTGCCTCCGCCTCTACAGTCGCTGAATTCTTCGGCGGTCATGAGTTGGCTGCAGGTGTTACCGTCCGCGCTGAAAAGCTCGAGGAATTTTGCAATCTATTGTGCGATTATGCAGAGAATGTCCCCGACTCGACTCCTACAATAACCCTTGACTGTAAGCTTCGCCCCGAAATCATCGGGGTGGAATTAGCCGAGCTTCTGGAGGTTATGGAGCCCTATGGCGCGGGAAACCCTGCACCCTTGTTTGGTTTATATAACGCCCGTATTTCTGGTATTGTTCCGCTTAAAGGCGGAAAGTACATAAAGCTCAATGTCGTTAGAGATGGCTATTCTTTCCAAACCTTGTGCTTTATGTATTCTGTTGATAGTTTCCCCTTTGTAGTTGGTGACTTCATAGATATTGCATTCAATATGGAAGTGAGTGAATTCGCTGGTACAAAGCGCGTAACGTTGAATGCGCGTCAGCTCAGACCCCACGGCATAGACGAGGACCTTTATTTCAAGTCTCTTAATGCATATAACTGTGCCCAGAGCGGTAATATAAAATATACCGATGTTGAACTCATATATCCCAGTCGGGACGATTTCAAGGAGATTTTCGCATATCTTCGTCGAGTTGGCGCCCCTGTATTGGCGGAGGCAGTGGTTTTCCATGTGACTCTTCCTGCAGGTAAGGTAATGGCGGCTCTTGATGTGTTCTCCGAAATGGGCCTCATTTCGGTTAATCTCGACAGCGGATACCCAAGATATTATATCAATCAAAACGCTGAGAGGGTAAATTTAGAGGACTCGGTATTTCTTAATAAAATAAAATCACAAAAGGCTGGTGAGCAGTAAATGGATTGCTTTCAGAATCTTCATAATTTAATGATTGACCAAGGCTCGAAATACGATGTTTCTCTTATCAGAGAGGCTTATGATTTTTGCGTTGCCGCCCACGGTGACCAAAAGCGTCTTTCGGGAGAGCCGTTTTACATGCACCCCGTTTCTGTTGCCTGTATTCTTTTGAAGCTGGGAATGGACACCGAGTGTGTTATTGCCGCATTGCTCCATGATGTAGTTGAAGATACCGAGATATCTCTTGATGAAGTCCGCAAAAAGTTTGGCGGAGATGTGGCAGAGCTTGTAGACGGTGTAACAAAGCTGGGTAAAATGCCCTTGGTTACCCATGAGCAACAGCTAAGTGAAAATGTTCGTAAAATGATGATGGCAATGGCTAAGGATATTCGAGTTATCATCATAAAACTGGCGGACCGACTCCACAATATGCGTACCATCGACGCCCAGAGTGAATATAAACAGCGTGAAAAAGCTCATGAAACCCTGGAGATTTATGCTCCTATTGCTCATAGATTGGGTATCAGCGCGGTTAAGGAGGAGCTTGAGGATATCTCCATTGCCCACCTTGACCCCGTGGCGTACCATGAAATCGAAGCGCTGCTTAATTCGAGAAAAAACCATCGTCAGCAGTATCTTGAGAGCATCCGTAAGAGAATCGAGGAGAGGGTAAAGGAGTTTGTGCCCGATATTACACTCACAGGCCGTGTAAAATCTATTCACGGAATATATCGAAAAATGTATATTCAAGGCAAAAGCTTTGAGGAAATCTATGATATTTTTGCTGTACGTGTTATAACCAACACAGTTGCTGATTGCTATAATATCTTAGGTGTAATCCACGATATGTTCCAGCCGATACCGGGTAGATTCAAGGACTATATCTCTATGCCTAAGCCTAATATGTATCAGTCTCTTCATACCACAGTTATCGGTAGAGAGGGAGTACCTTTTGAAGTGCAGATTCGTACCTGGGATATGCACCATACTGCTGAATACGGTATCGCGGCACACTGGAAATATAAAGAGGGCATTGAGGGACAGGATAAGAATCTTGAAGACCGTCTTGCTTGGATTCGGCAGATTCTCGATGCTCAAAAGGAAGCGGATGATGCTGAGGATATCGTGCAGACCATTAAAAACGACCTGTCTCAGGAAGATGTTTTTGCTGTTACTCCTAAGGGTGACATTATAAATCTGCCTGTTGGTTCAACCGTTGTTGACTTTGCCTATGCTATTCACACCGCCGTTGGTAATAAAATGGTTGGCGCTAAGGTTGACGGTAAGATTGTTCCCATCAACCATAAAATCAATATGGGCGAAATCATTGAGATTATCACCACTAATCAGGCGGGTCACGGACCCAGCCGTGACTGGCTGAATATTGCCAAAACCAGTCAGGCTAGAAACAAAATCCGCTCTTGGTTTAAAAAAGAGCGCAGAGAAGAAAACATCGAAACTGGTAAGGCAGAGCTGGAAAGAGAGTTTGCCCGAAACAATATCCGACTTGATAATGAAAAAATGCAGAGTTTTATTGAGGATATTGCCAAGCGTCAGAAATGCTCAACCATTGACGATTTTTATGCTGCTTTAGGCTTTGGCGGCATCATTCTGCAAAAGATAATGCCTCGTATCAAAGAGGATTATAACCGTATGCAGAAGACGGCTGAGCCTGTAGATATAAACGAAATTATAACCGAAACCCGCCGCACCACCTCTAGCGAGGGTGTAGTTGTGGAGGGAATTGATAACTGTTTAATTAAGCTTTCCCGTTGCTGTGACCCCTTGCCCGGGGATATAATTATCGGTTTTATCACAAGAGGCCACGGTGTTTCTATCCACAAGAGGGACTGTAACAATGTTCCAAAAGATATTTCCACCTGCGAGGAGCCCGAGCGATGGATTAAGGCATATTGGGCAAAGGGACATACCGATACCTTTAAATGTCATCTGCAGATTCATGCCGTTGACCGACCTGCGCTCCTTGCGGATATATCTATAGCAATAGCAGGTATGCGGGTTCCGCTCCATACAGTTAACGCAAGGCAGATCTCCTCGGGCAACAGCGTTATTGATTTAACGGTTAGCACCGAGGGTGTTGAACATATAAAAAATATCTGCCGCCGCCTTGAGAAAATTCAGGGTGTAATCAGTGTTGAACGTTCTAATATGTAGAGGTAAAATATGAAAGCTGTAATTCAAAGAGTAAAAAATGCTTCGGTAACCATATCAGGTAAAAAGGTATCCGAAATTGGCACGGGTTTCTTTATTCTTTTGGGTGTTGTGGATGGCGACACCGAAAAGGAAGCCCTGCTACTTGCTCAGAAGACCGCAAATCTCAGAATCTTCTGCGACAGTGAGGATAAGATGAATCTTTCCCTTTTGCAGACGGAAGGTAGTGCATTGGTTGTGTCGCAGTTCACCCTTTGCGCCGATACAAAAAAGGGCAACCGTCCCTCCTTTATAAATGCGATGGCACCCGACAGAGCCGATGCTTTGTATCATCTGTATATGGATGAGCTGAAAAATTTGGGAGTCAAGGATGTTGAGGCAGGTGAATTCGGCGCCGATATGCTTTGTGGCATCAACAACGACGGACCTGTAACAATTATTCTGGACACCGACACTTGGAAAAGGTAAAGCTATGAATGTTAAACAATTTGCAACCGTTGGTTTTTCGGCTAATTGCTATGCAATCGAAGTTAATGGGGAAATAGCTCTTGTTGATGTAGGAGCCACCACTCCCGAAATTCTTGATTATGTAGCAGACAATTGGGATAAAATCAAGTATATTCTTCTGACACATAATCATTTTGACCATATTTGCGGTGTTGAGGAGGTTTTGAAAATGACCTCTGCCAAACTTGCAATACACGAAGAAGATGGGAAAAATTTAACCAATCCTCTATATAATCTAACAGCGCGCGTGGGTTTGCCAAACCCTGAAATAACCCCTGATATAATGCTCAAAGACGGAGGTCTTTTACCCTTAGGGGACAAGCAGATTAAGGCTATCCATACAGCAGGTCACACCTTGGGTGGCGCCTGTTATGTTATTGATGATGTAATATTCAGCGGTGATACACTTTTTTGTGGCACAATCGGTCGCACTGATTTTGTTGGAGGCGACCTGAACGAATTGTTAAATTCTCTTAAAAAGCTATCTACTCTAGAGGGGGACTACAAGGTATATGCAGGACACGATATGCCCACTACCCTTAGACACGAGATCAACTACAACCCGTATTTTAGGATGTAAAGAATGAAGATATTTATAAAAGGTCATAATTTTATATATGAAATCGAGAAGCTATGCCGTATTTTCCTACCCTTTGAAAAGGTCGAATTTACCGACGACCCCGAGTGTGATGCGGAAGCAGTACGCGAAAAATTGACCGATGGTTATAGGCTTTATTCTGCATTAAAGCTGGACGGAAAATTTTTAGAAAAGGCTGAAACCACCGACTCCTATGATGATAAGGAACACGAGCGAATCCTCGCCGTATTGCTATATAAATGCTTTTGCGAAATCACGGGCTATTCCTCTCGATGGGGAATCCTAACAGGCGTCAGACCTGCAAAGCTGTTTTCAAAAATGACCAAAGACATTGGCTTCCCCGAAACAGAAAACTATTTCCGCAAAAAATTGTTGGTATCGGATGAAAAGATTGATTTGTGCAGAAATGCAATTTCGGGTGAAGGTGAAATTACAAGCCTCTCAAAGCCCGATTCTTTCAGCCTGTATATAGGCATTCCCTTTTGCCCCAGCCGATGTTCCTACTGCTCCTTTGTTTCTCATTCTGTGGAACAGGCGAAGAAGCTTATACCTCAATATGTAGAACTGCTATGTAAAGAAATCGAAGAAACTGGCAAAATTGCGAATGACTGCAGACTGAGATTGGAAACTGTATATATCGGTGGAGGTACGCCCACTACCCTTAGTGCCGAACAGTTGTCAGTCCTTATGGCAACCATTAAAAAATCTTTCAATTTAGACTCTGTCCGGGAATATACTGTAGAAGCGGGTAGACCCGATACCGTCACCCCAGAGCGCCTACAGGCAATTTTCGATGGCGGTGCCACAAGAATCAGCATAAATCCCCAAACTATGAACGACGACGTTCTTGAAACCATCGGCAGACGGCACACAGCAAAGGAAACCGTTGATGCCTTTAAACTCGCAAGAGAAATCGGCTTCAATAATATAAATATGGATTTGATTGCAGGACTCCCAACAGACACCCTTTCAAGCTTCCAAAACACCATAGACGAAATACTAAGACTTGACCCTGAAAGCGTCACAATACATACCCTTTGTATGAAGCGTTCCGCCACTCTTAGTGTTTCGGGGGAAAGACCGGAGCTGAGAATGGGCGAAGTAGCCACAAAAATGCTGGACTACGGCAGAGATGCTTTGGCTCAAGTGGGTCTGAAGCCATATTACATGTACCGTCAGAGCAAAATGGTAGGAAATTTAGAAAACGTTGGCTATGCTAAGTTGGGCTATGAGGGTCTTTACAATGTTTATATAATGGACGAAACCCACACTATACTTGCATGTGGCGCCTCGGCTGTAACAAAGTTAAAAAGATATGGCGAAAACCACATTGAAAGAATCTATAATTTCAAATACCCGTATGAATACATCAGCCGATTCCATGAGCAACTGGAAAGAAAAAGGCAGATATATACATTCTACGGTAAATAATTTTTAAGAAAGGCATGAAAATCATGGGAAAATTCGAAGACACTATCACAAAGTTTCGGGAACTTTTGGGCGAAACAGGTAAGGCAGCTGAAGAAGTAGTTAATGTGCAAAAGCTCAAGTTGCAGATTTCGGGCGTTAAGGCTGAAATTAACAAGCTTTACGCAGCTTTGGGTGAGCATACCTATAAAAACACAGTAGAGGCAGTTGATAACGCAGAGACTGCTGCTGAACTGGTATCAAAGATTACCGAGAAATTTGACGAGCTTGAAAAAATCGAACTCCAACTTGCTAAACATAAAGGAAGTCAGGTGTGCGAGTGCGGAGCGATTAATAAAAGTGGCTCTAAGTATTGCAACACATGTGGTAAAGAACTGGGTTTATAACCAGCTGGAGAAATGATGATGGAAAAACTACTTAATGTGGGTCTTGTAATTGCCGACCCCGATGAATATTCCCCAATACTTGAGTATGTAAAAAAGTATGAGGGGGAGGAAAAGACCCTTTTCGGTCTTAAATGCCATTGCTTTACCATGCCCATAAAGGACGGTAAATGTGTTATAACCAGCATCCTTTGTGGCACAGGTAAGGTAAATGCCGCCACAGCCACTGCGTTCCTTATCGACAGGGGAGTAGAGGTAATTATAAACACTGGACTTTCAGGAGGAATTTCTAAGGTTTTCCGCGGAGATATTGTTCTTGCAACAACCCTCTTGGAACACGATTTCGATTTGATGTGTCTGGGCTACGGTTTCGGTGAAAAGCCTTCTCAGGAATATGTTTATTCAGCCAGTGAAAAACTCAATTCTTTATATGAAGCCTTGTATCCCGAAATTAAAAAGGGAACTATGGTTACAGGGGATTGCTTCGTCAGTGATTCTATTCTCAGGGAAAAGCTTAAAAATGAATTCGGTGCTGTTGCTTGTGATATGGAATCCGCCGCGGTAGCTTATGTGTGTCACATTTCGGGCACAGCCTTCGCCGCCGTCAGAAGAATTTCCGACGACGCTGGGGAGGAAGCCGCAGGGGACTACAGAAGCATGAACAGCCTTGCGGAAAGCTGTCTTTTAGACATAGTGCTGAATGGAATTTCTAGGCTTAATATTGCGGATTTCAACATTTAGCGTTTGTCATAATTTGTCAAATGTCGTAATATCTTTAAAATGTTTGTACAAAATATACAAATAAACCTTTTAAAATTCGTCGTATGAACAAAAGATTTGTTGTGGCACTTGATTTTATTACCATTTTGTGTTACAACTATATTGTGCTTAAAATAAGCAAACATTAAGCGTTTCAGCGCTATGTAAAATTAGGAGGATATAAAAATGAACAAGACAGAATTAATTGCTGCAGTAGCAGAAAAAGCTGGTCTTAGCAAGAAGGATGCTGATAAGGCAGTAGCTGCTTTCATCGACACCGTTACCGCTGAGTTAAAGGCTGGCAACAAAATTCAGATGGTTGGCTTCGGTACTTTCGAAGTTAAGGATCGTCCTGAGAGAACAGGCCGTAATCCCCAGACTAAAGAGACCATCGTTATTCCTGCTTCTAAGGCTCCCGCTTTCAAGGCAGGTAAGGCATTCAAGGATGCTATTAAATAATTAAGTTTGTTTAGAGTTGCCGCCCTTGTAATTTCGAGGGCGGTTTTACTTTGGAGAAGTAAATGAGATTAGATAAATATTTGAAAATTTCAAGAATCATTAAGCGCCGTACAGTAGCTAACGAAGCCTGTGATGCGGGTAGAGTTTCGGTAAATGGTAAACCAGTCCGTGCCTCCTACAGCGTTAAAGAGGGGGATATACTTGAAATCGCTTTTGGCACACATACCGTCAAAGCTCAGGTGCTTAATGTCAGCGAGTATGCCAAAAAGGAAGAGGCATCGCTGATGTATAAAATTCTTGAATAATGTCCTTTAATAAAACCGACTCCCCAATCATAGTATTTAGATAGTAATACTTGAAAGGGGAGCTTTTTTATGCCCGAAGAAAGGTCTACGAAACCTCAGAATATTATTTTGGAAAGCTGTAAACACTTGGTTTTAAGCGGTGTCAAGGAGATGCTTAGCTTCGATGAAGAAGCTGTAAGTCTTGAAACTGAATTAGGAAGGCTGGAAATAAGAGGAAACGGTATGCATATAATGTCCTTCGATACAACAGGTGGCGACATGATAATTGACGGTGTTATATATGCTTTGGTATATACAAAATCAACTAAACCTCAAAGCTTTTTAAAACGGGTGTTCAGATAGTATGCGGCTTGATTTCAGTAATTGGCAACAAATTAACACATTTCTGTTGGCATTAGCTTTAGGCGCAGTATTTTGTTTGGTATATGATATTATTCGCTTTTTTATGACTCCGTATAAAACCGGAGGCATGGCGGTTTTCATTGCCGACACACTTTTTTTAACTGTAGCGGGAGTAGTTACATTTATTTTCTTTTTGCTGTTCTCAAAAGGAACAATAAGGTTATACGTGATTTTAGCTGAGCTTTTAGGCTTTCTTATTTTTAGATTTTTGTTTTCTGGTGTAATTCGCACATCGTTAAGAATTATCCAAAAGGTAATTTCATACTTATTATCTCTTATGTCCAAACCTTTTTTGTGGTTAGTAGCACTCGTAGCTCAGGCATACACTTTTTTAACAAAGATAACAAGAAAAAATATGGGAAAATTTTACACGGCTATCGTTGGAAATATTAAAAAAATCCATAAATATTATTCTGATTCTGTGAAAACCCGTAACTCACATACAAAGAAATCAAAAAAAGTTGAATAATTTCAAAAAAAGTTGTAAAAAAGCCTTGCAACTATAGAGGACTATGTTGTATAATGCAAAGGAAATCAAAGTAATACGTTGTGGCGGCATTGCCACCCAAACAGAATTATAGGTAAAAATAATGAAGAGTTACATATTTCGTTTTGCGTTGCTATGCTTCGCTTGTTATCTGGTTATAAGCTGTGTTAAGCTCCAGATTGAGCTGGTTAATCAGAAGCAGGTGCTTAATGAACAGCAAAATCAGAATCAGGAAATCGAGCTTGAAATTGAAAGGCTCTCCAATTTAATAGAAAACGGTGACGATGCGGATTTTATAGAAGACGCCGCAAGGGAAAGACTTGGCTTTGTCTTCCCTAATGAAGAAGTTTATAAAAGCGTTACGGGCAACTAACCCGTAATGTTAAATTTAAGGAGGATAACCTTAGGTTATGCAGGTAGTAGTAGGTGACATTGTTGAGGGGAAGGTTACCGGAATAACCAATTTCGGCGTTTTCGTTGATATCGGCGAGGGCAAATCGGGAATGGTACATATTTCAGAGGTAGCGCAAACCTACGTAAGTCAAATCAGTGATTTTGTAAAACAGGGTGACACAGTTAAGGCAAAGGTGCTTTCGGTGTCTGAGGATGGAAAGATAAGCCTTTCTATGAAGAAAGCGGAGGAGCCGAAGCCTCGCGAAAAGCGTCAGCCCCGCCCAAAGGCCGATAATAAGCCCGACATGTCTTATGTATGGACTGCCAAAAAGAGCGAATCTGCAAGTTTTGAAGATATGCTCAGCAAGTTTAAGCAGACCAGTGACGAGAAGTTTTCTGATTTAAAACGAAAGAATTTTGAAACCCGCCGTCCGAGACGCGGCTCGGGTGAAGGCTGATAGCCTTTATATACGATGATATTTAGCGGGATTGGTTTTCTATCCCGCTATTTGTTTTATAAAATTTAAGGATAATTAAGTTATGATTAAAGAAATTAACACTCAATTAATCGAAGATGCTGTGGCGCGGCTTTGCGTTGATGCCAACAAGGTTCTGCCTCAAGACCTTTGTTCTAAAATAGAAAGTTGTGAAAATTGCGAGAACAATCCTTTAGCTAATGATATTTTAGGTGACCTGCAATCCAATATAGAAGCCGCTAAGGAGCTGGATGTACCTGTCTGTCAGGACACAGGCATGGCGGTGGTGTTTCTGGAAATCGGTCAGGATGTGCACCTTGTCGGAAAGCTGTTAGAGGATGCCGTCAATGACGGTGTAGCAAAAGGCTACGAGGACGGGTTTCTTCGTAAATCGGTGGTAGCCGATCCGATTTTAAGGGTAAATACCAATAATAACACCCCCGCTGTGATTCACACCTCAATCGTTGCAGGAGACGAGGTGAAAATCACTGTTGCGCCCAAGGGTTTTGGCAGTGAGAATATGAGCCGTATCTATATGTTGACTCCAGCCGCAACGGAGGAAACTATAATTAACTGTGTTGTAGAAACAATTAAAGAGGCTGGCGGAAATCCTTGTCCACCTCTTGTAGTAGGTGTGGGAATAGGCGGTGACTTCGAGTTGGCAGCTATTCTTTCAAAGAAAGCCCTTTGTCGCCCTGTGTCCCAGAGAAACTCCCATGAATATTATAGAGAATTAGAAGATAAAATCCTGAAAGCAATTAATGATACGGGAGTCGGTCCGCAAGGATTTGGCGGAGATACCACAGCTTTAGCTGTTAATATCGAAAAGTTTGCCACCCACATCGCAGGGCTTCCTGTGGCTGTTAATATTGGTTGTCATGTGACCCGCCATAAAACAGAGATTATAAAGTAATGGAGAATTAAATGGATAAATTACGATTCAGTGCCCCTTGTCTCTTTGGACTTGAGGGAGTTTTAGGCGATGAATTACGCCGAATGGAAGCAGAGAACGTTGAGGTTTTTAATGGCAAGGTGGATTTCAGCGGTGACCTGCAAATGCTTGCCCGTGCCAATATATGTTCTCGCTATGCCGAAAGAATCCTTATAAAACTTGGCTCTTTCAAAGCTCTTAGCTTTACCGAACTTTTCGACGGTGTAAAGGTTTTGCCCTGGGAGAATTTTATAGGTAAGCTAAATGCATTCCCTGTTAAGGGCTGGAGCATAGATTCTGCGCTTCATAGCATACCCGACTGTCAGTCCATAATCAAGAAAGCGATTGTATCGAGACTTCAGGAAAAATACGGTATTTCTTGGTTTGAAGAAACGGGCGCACAAATGCCTGTAAGATTTTCTATCCATAAGGACGAGGTTTCTCTTACCATCGATACCTCTGGCGATGGACTGCATAAGCGTGGTTATCGCCGAAACTCAAACGATGCTCCTCTCAAAGAAACACTTGCTGCAGGTATGTGTGATATTGCGAGAATATATCCCGATACTCAGTTCTTTGACCCATTCTGCGGCTCAGGTACTTTGGTTATTGAAGCGGCACTCAAAGCAGCCAACATTGCCCCTGGGCTTCGCCGTTATTTTGCGGCAGAAAGATTTGATTTCATCCCCGTTGAGGTCTGGCAAACGGAACGCACAAGAGCTCAGGATTTAATCCGCCATAATATAGATTTTCATGCTTTTGCTTCTGATATAGACCCCCAATGCGTTGAGCTGACATTAAAAAATGCTCAAAAGGCAGGTGTAGGCAAATACATCACAGCAAAGGTCGCTGACGTTGCTAATTTGAAGCTGCCCGAGGGCAGAACTCTACTTATCACAAACCCACCCTACGGTGAACGTCTGCTGGATATACAGTCGGCGGAAAGACTTTATAAGTTGATGGGTCAGAACTTCCCGAAAGAGCAGGGCAAGAAGTACTATATAATCAGCCCCCACGACGATTTTGAAAAGCTTTACGGCAGACCGGCAGATAAACGGAGAAAGCTTTATAACGGCATGATAAAATGTCAGCTTTATATGTATTTCAGATAAACCTTTGGAGGAACTATGAAAACAGTTTTTATAATCAATCCAAATGCAGGTAAGGAAACTGTGCAGAACAAGCTCAGAGCCGAACTGAAAAGTAGAAATATTGAATATTATCTTACCGAATATGCAGGTCATGCCAAAGAACTTGCCGCAAAAATAGCCGATTGTGATGAAGATGTACGCATTTTCTCCTGCGGTGGTGAGGGCACCAATTACGAGGTGCTTAACGGCATTGTGGGGAAAGAGAACGTAACCTTGGGGCTTGTGCCTTGCGGAACGGGTAATGATTTTTTGAAATATTTTGAAAACAACTCCGCTTTTTTAGATATGGATGACCAGTTTACAGGCAGGGAATATTTCATCGACTTAATTAAGGTCCAGTCCGAGGGCAAGGAGTACTATAGTCTTAACTCCTGCTCCGCTGGTATGGATGCTATGGTTTGCGAAAATGCAATCAAATTCAAAAAGCTTCCTTTTCTTAATAAACTGTCCTATGAACTTGCAATCCTTGTAACCCTCATGCAAAAGTTTGGCAAGAAGATTAATTTTCTTATAGACGGAAAAGAGCATAACGGCATACCAAGCCTTTTTGCAGTGTGTGCTAATGCGCCGTTTTATGGCGGAGGATATAAATGCGCTCCCACAGCCAACCCCTCCGACGGTAAACTGAACTATAGCATACTCGCAACACGCTCAAAACTCAGAACGGTTGCTATACTTGGAAAGTATAAAAAGGGAACTCACATTAATCTTAATATATGTCACCGTGGTGAATGTGAGGAAATAGTCTATAAAACCGATAGTCCCGTTGCCTTCAATATTGATGGTGAGGTTTATAGATTTAAAGAGGTTGTCTGCAGAGTCGTACCAAAGGCGCTTAAGCTTTGGCTACCAAAAAGCGTAGCTGAAACCCACGGCAGAAAGCTTACTCCCGTCCACCTAAAGTCCGAGACTAACGCATAATAAAATTTAAAATTACATAGTATCAAGTAGTTAATAAAAAAGGTGTCGAAAAAATTTTCCAACTTTTTTCATATAACTACTTGATTTTTTAGGGAAAGGGGTATATTATATATATTAGCACTCGGGGTATTAGAGTGCTAATCCCCCGAAAAAATATCATCTTAGGAGGAATAGTAATGACTATTAAACCCTTATCCGACCGTATTGTTATTAAAATGGTCGAAGCTGAAGAAACCACCAAGAGCGGAATTATTCTCGCCGCCTCTGCAAAAGAGAAGCCTGAGATTGCCGAAGTAGTGGCTGTAGGCCCTGGTGGCATAGTAGACGGCAAAGAGGTTGAGATGACCTTAAAGGTAGGCGACAAGGTGCTTATCAGCAAATATGCAGGTACCGAGGTTAAGTTAGACGGCGTTGAATATAGCATACTCCGCCAGTCCGACGTACTCGCAATCGTAGAATAATAGGAGGAATTGGTAATGGCTAAAGATATTATTTTTGGCGAAGAAGCCAGAAAAGCTTTGCAGGCAGGTGTAGATAAACTTGCAAATGCAGTAAAGGTTACATTGGGTCCTAAGGGCAGGAACGCTGTTCTTGATAAGAAATACGGCGCACCACTTATCACTAACGACGGTGTTACTATCGCTAAAGAGGTTGAGCTGGATGACCCCTTTGAAAACATGGGCGCACAGCTCGTTAAAGAAGTAGCAACCAAGACTAACGATGTTGCAGGTGATGGTACCACCACAGCAACCGTTCTTGCTCAGGCTCTCATCTGTGAGGGCATGAAGAACGTTGCCGCAGGCGCTAATCCCATGGTTGTTAAAAAGGGAATGAAGATGGCTGTAGATGCCGCTGTTGAGGCTATAAAGGCTAATTCTCAGCCTGTCAAAGGCTCCGATGATATTGCCCGTGTTGCCACAGTTTCTGCAGGAGATGAGTTTATAGGTAAGCTTATAGCTGAAGCTATGGATAAGGTATCAGCCGATGGTGTTATCACAGTTGAGGAATCTAAAACCGCAGAGACCTATTCCGAGGTTGTTGAGGGTATGCAGTTTGACCGCGGATATATCACCCCCTACATGGCAACTGATGCCGAAAAAATGGAAGCAGTTCTCGACGAACCGTTGATTCTTATAACCGATAAGAAAATATCTAATATTCAGGAAGTCTTGCCGCTCTTAGAGCAGATTGTTCAAAGTGGTAAAAAGCTTCTTATCATCGCAGAAGATATTGAGGGAGAGGCTCTCTCCACCCTTATCATGAATAAGCTTCGCGGTACCTTTACCTGTGTCGGTGTTAAGGCACCTGGTTTCGGTGACAGACGCAAGGAAATGCTTCGTGATATTGCCATCCTTACAGGTGGCGAAGTAATTTCCGAGGAGCTTGGTCTTGAGCTTAAGGAAACCACACTTCAGCAGTTAGGTACTGCTCGTCAGGTTAAAATCGGCAAAGAGGATACCATCATTGTAGATGGAGCTGGTGACTCCAACGAAATCAAGGCAAGAATTGCTCAGATTAAGGCACAGATTGAAACCACAACCTCTGAGTTCGATCGCGAAAAGCTTCAGGAGCGTTTGGCTAAGCTTTCTGGCGGTGTCGCTGTTATAAAGGTTGGCGCTGCAACCGAAATCGAAATGAAAGAGCAGAAGCTCAGAATTGAAGACGCTCTCGCCGCAACAAAGGCTGCTGTTGAAGAAGGCATCGTTGCAGGTGGCGGTGTTGCTCTTATCAATGCTATGGCTTCTGTAAAGGCTCTTGTTGAAAAGACAGAGGGTGACGAAAAGACAGGTGTGTGCATTGTTCTCAAATCCTTGGAGGCTCCTATCCGCCAGATTTCTGCCAATGCAGGTCTTGAGGGCTCTGTAATTATAGATAAGATTGTTTCCAGCGGTAAGGCTAACTACGGCTTCGATGCATATCGCGAGGAATATACCGACATGATTAAAGCTGGTATCGTTGACCCTACAAAGGTTACCCGTTCTGCACTTCTCAACGCTTCATCCGTGGCTTCTATGGTGCTCACCACCGAGACACTGGTTGCTGAGAAGAAAGAGGACGCTGCCGCTGCTAATGCTGCAGCCGCCGCTGCTGCCGCACAAGGCGGAATGTATTAATCTGAATTTGCAAATTAGACAGCACCCATCGTTATATTCGATGGGTGCTGTTTTTATCTGGTTTTCAATTAAACTTCATCCGGATTGGTAAAAAACTTTGAAATTGCATTGTTAAAATCAAATGACTTTTTAAAGACACGCTCTATATAGGGAGAGCTTTTGATTATCCACAAAATATTGTATATAACACTTGCATTAGTTAACATAAAATGCTATAATATATTAGTATGTTTATATTCTGTTGCGGATTGTATATTTTTTCTTACTTTTTCTAATACTATAACTGTGAATAATCTCTTAAAAAGGCGGTTGTAGTATGAGCGAAAAAGAAGAAAAGAAAACCGGCGAAGAAGAAAACCAGAATAACAACGAGCAAATGGATTCCATTGAGAAAATGGGATCGGTCACAACAACAAAGGGCAAACATACCATCCATTGTCTAACCGTAGTGGGTCAGATAGAGGGACATTTTATTTTGCCGTCACAAAATAAAACCACCAAATACGAGCATGTTATACCCCAGCTTGTGGCGATTGAAGAAGACGAATCCATTGATGGATTGATTATAATACTCAACACGGTTGGTGGCGATGTGGAGGCGGGACTTGCTATTGCCGAATTAATTGCAGGTATGAAAACCCCAACAGTATCATTGGTTTTGGGTGGTGGGCACTCCATCGGTGTACCCCTTGCAGTTTCTGCGAAGCGTTCCTTTATCGCCCCCTCTGCAACAATGACTCTCCATCCCGTCAGAACATCGGGACTTGTCCTTGGTGTTCCTCAGATGCTGAACTACTTTGACAAAATGCAGGATAGAATCATCCGTTTTGTTACCGATAATTCCAAGATTTCTGCCGAGCGATTTAAGGAGCTTATGCTTAATGTAGGTGAGCTTGTAACCGACATGGGCTCTGTGCTGGAGGGTGAGTCAGCCGTTAAAGAGGGACTCATCGACAATCTCGGAGGGCTGAGAGAAGCCATGGAATGTCTATATGACATGATAGAAACCGAGCAGGGAGAGGCCGGTGAGGATAAATGATTCTTCATTCCATCGTTCCCGAGGCTATGATTTTCCCTGAAAAGGAAACTCCATATAAATATTATAAGCTTAAGCACGGCTATGCAGAATGTGAAACGGTTGAGGGAAAAATGGTGGTGCGCCGCATAAACTCCACCAATCCTGCCGATTATCTTAACGAGCAATATATTAATTATCAATAAGAGCATCCACCGATGCTCATACATATCAAACGAGGTGTTACATATTTATGGCTGCTGCCAAGAACAGTACTAAATCCAAGAAGAATACCAAGAAAAAGACCAAGCGACCTGCAAGTGCCACTGCAACCCAGATTGAGCAAATGCAGGAACAACTCCCAATGGGAGGCGGAAAAAAGCAGATTCAGGCAATAATTCTCTTTGCCGTTGCAATTTTTCTCTTTTGCGTTGCTGTCATAAAGTCAGACGAAGCAAATGTTTGGTCATGGCTTCATGATACCATGTTCGGGCTCTTTGGAATATGCGCTTTTATAATGCCTGTGCTTTTGGGTATTGTTGCAGTTATGGGCGCCTTGGAGAAAGAATACGACAGACTCAATATCCGCCTTATGGAATCAGGTCTCCTTATCTGGTTTATATCAGGCGCAATGGATATCTTTTCCGATATATCCCAAAAGACCACCTTTTTTGAACATATCGCCAAGGCTTTTTCATATAGTGAGGTTTATGGCGGAGCAATAGGCACAATTATAGGTCATCCGCTTTATAAGATGTTTGGAGGTACCGGCTCTAAAATCACAATCGTTCTTTTGATTGTGGTAATGCTGATGCTTCTCACAGGCACCACCTTGATTTCTGCTTTTAATATGATTAAAAAGCCTGTAGTAACTGCAGGACAAGCTATTGAAACAAGGATAGAGGAAAGAGAAAAGCATCGTGCGGAAATGGTTGCCGCTCAGCCTGAACTGGATGTTCCTATGCCAGGTGAAAATAGAACAAAGTCGGTTGAAGATGTGACTGATAAGCCTCTGAATGTGGCGGAAAAACGTCGCCGTGTTATTGCGACGTATAACGGCGAGGATATTTCCGATGAGGTTCAGAACGATGTTTCTGAGCCGTTGGAAGATTCTGCCGAAATTTCCGCTGAGGAGGTTGAGGCAGAACAGCTCACAGTTATTCCCGAGGCAACTGTCGAAGTACAGGGAACGACTGCCGAAACTTCCACTGATGATGAGAGCAAAGGGGAGACCGCTCCTATCTTGCCCCAGGGAATCTCACTTAGTGAAATTCCTGAGGACGAGGAGGCTTACCGCTTTCCACCGCTTACTCTTTTACAGGAAGGTTTGGGTAGCGGCTCTGCAGGTGCTCAGGACCATGAGGCTGTAGGCGAACAGCTTGTTAACATACTCCGTAGCTTTGGTATAGAGACTAAAATTATCAATATCAGCGTTGGCCCGTCTATCACTCGTTATGAGTTACAGCCCGCCGCTGGTGTTAAAATCAGTAAAATCACAAGTCTTTCCGACGATATCACAATGAATCTTGCCACCGCTGGTGTGCGTATTGAAGCGCCTATTCCTAATAAACCCGCGGTTGGCATTGAAGTTCCAAACAAAAAATCCAATATAGTAACAATCAGAGAAATCATAGATTCTAAGGCTTTCACCAGCTCCAAGTCGAAGCTCACCGTTGCCTTAGGTAAAGACATCGTAGGCTCAGCTGTTGTAACCGATATTGCCAAGATGCCCCACGGACTTATTGCAGGTGCCACTGGCTCAGGTAAATCTGTCTGTATCAACTCAATCATAATGAGTATTCTTTATAATGCAACCCCCGACGAGGTCAAGCTTCTTATGATTGACCCCAAGGTTGTTGAGTTGGGTGTGTACAACGGCATCCCGCATTTGCTTGTTCCTGTGGTAACCGACCCGAGAAAAGCGGCTGGTGCCCTTGGATGGGCAGTAACCGAAATGGAAAAGCGTTATAAGATGTTTGCGGAAAACGATGTCCGTAACCTTGAGGGCTATAACCGTCTTGCCGACAAGTGCGACACACTTATTAAGATGCCTCACATTCTCATCATTATAGACGAGTTAGCCGACCTGATGCTCACATCTCCCCACGAGGTGGAGGATTCTATAAATCGTATTGCGGCAAAGGCACGTGCCGCTGGTATGCACTTACTCCTTGCCACACAGCGTCCCTCTGTTGATGTTGTGACAGGTACTATAAAGAATAATATTCCCTCTCGTGTTGCTTTTGCAGTATCTTCTGCCACCGATAGCCGTACAATTCTTGATGGCGGCGGCGCAGAAAGATTGCTGGGTCGCGGTGATATGCTCTTTAAACCTGTGGGAGCTATTAAGCCTCAGAGAATTCAGGGCTGTTTTGTAAGTGATGAAGAGGTTGAGTCGGTTGTTGAATTTATTAAAGGCATCAGAACTGATGAATATAACACCGATATCATGGAAGAAATTGAGCGCCAGGCTGCTGCCTCAAAGGATGGTAAGAATTCTAAGGGCGGTTCCGATAGCTCCTCTGAAGAAGCCGACCCAATGCTTAATGCCGCAATAGAATGTGTTGTGGAAAACGGACAGGCTTCCACATCTCTCTTACAACGCCGTTTGAAGCTGGGCTACGCCCGTGCCGCAAGAATAATGGATGAAATGGCTGAGCGCGGAATTATCGGGCCCTACGAGGGCGCAAAGCCAAGAGCGGTACTTATTACCAAGGCTCAGCTTATGGAAATGCAGGCTCGAAGTGACGATATGATAGCCGAGGTAGAAGAATAATTTATGTTTTTACCTATAAATCAAAAAGATATGAAAGCCAGAGGCTGGGAGCAGTGCGATTTTATAATCGTTACTGGCGACGCTTATGTGGACCATCCAACCTTTGGCACCGCTATCATCTCCCGTGTTTTGGAAAATGCCGGATATAGGGTTGGCATAATAAGTCAGCCTAACTGGAAAAATGATAAATCATTCCAAATTTTGGGCAGACCGAAATACGGGTTTATGGTGAATGCAGGTAATATAGACTCAATGGTGGCGCACTATACCGCCGCTAAGCGAAAAAGAAGCACAGACGCTTATTCTCCCGCTAATAAAGCCGGTTTGCGACCCGACAGAGCAGTAACGGTTTATTCCAAAGCCATCCGCAGAATATTCGGTGATATTCCTATCGTCATCGGCGGACTCGAAGCCTCTCTTCGTCGCTTTGCCCATTACGACTATTGGTCAGATTCGGTTATGCCCTCTGTTCTTGTTGATTCCGAGGCAGATATACTCTCCTTTGGAATGGGGGAGAGGCAGACAGTATTAATTGCCGACATTCTCCGTGATGGCGGTGATGTAACTAAGTTGAGAGATATCAAGGGTATTTGTTATCTAACCGATAACCCCGCGGGTATCAAGGGTATCACTCTGCCATCCTATTCCTCTTGCGTAGTCTCCAAGGAAAAATACGCTGAGGCCTGTAGGGTGGAATACGATGAACAGGATGCAGTAAGAGGCAAGCGGCTGATTCAGCGACACGGCGATAAATATCTTGTGCAAAATCCGCCCATGCCACCCCTCACAACCGCAGAAATGGACGCGGTATATGAGCTTCCCTTTGAACGTTTCTATCATCCGTCCTACGAAGCGGTTGGGGGAGTTCCTGCTATAGAGGAAGTGGAATTTTCAATAACCCATAATCGCGGTTGCTTTGGCGCTTGTAATTTCTGCTCTATTGCTTTTCATCAGGGTAGACAAATAACCGTGAGAAGCAAGGACTCCGTTTTAAGAGAGGCGGAAGCCCTTAGCAAAAATCCCCGATTCAAGGGCTATATCCACGATGTAGGAGGGCCCACCGCAAACTTCCGTTTGCCCTCATGTGAGCATCAGCTAAAAAACGGACTTTGTAAAGGAAAGAAATGCTTAGCCCCCACCCCTTGCAAAAATCTGCAGGTGGACCATAGCGAATATATTGAAATACTGAGAGCAATGCGAAAAATCAAGGGCATAAAAAAGGTGTTTATTCGCTCAGGTGTAAGATTTGATTATCTTTTAGAGGATGAATCCCGTGAGTTTTTCCGCGAACTTGTAACCCACCATGTCAGCGGTCAGTTAAAGGTTGCTCCCGAGCATTGCAGTGCCGCGGTGTTGGATAAGATGGGTAAGCCCCATATTGAAACCTACAAACGCTTCGCCAAGGCGTTTTATCAGTTTACAAAGGCTCAGGGCAAAGAGCAGTATCTTGTGCCTTATCTTATGTCGAGTCATCCTGGTAGCACACTTCGCGATGCAGTGGAATTGGCACTGTTTCTTAAAAGGGAAAGAATTCGTCCCGAGCAGGTGCAGGATTTTTATCCCACCCCAGGAACTATTTCCACCGCAATGTATTATACAGGTCTTGACCCTCATACAATGAAAAAGGTTTTTATTCCGAAAACTCAGGAAGAAAAACAGATGCAAAGAGCCCTGCTACAGTATTTTAAGCCTGAAAATAAAGAGCTGGTTAAGAAAGCTCTTATCAAGGCGGGTAGAACTGACCTGATAGGTGGCGGAGCAGATTGCCTTATACAAGGTAATGTCGGCAGAGCAAAAACTAATAAACAACTTAGCCGTAAGCCCCAGCGAAAGATGGGTGGAAAGTGGCAACCTAAAAAGAAAAGATAAAAAGCAAGGCTTGTGTATATACGCATAAGCCTTGTTTTGACAGTATGGCAAATTAAGAATAGGGGTGCTGATATGAAAAAAGAAAGCTTTTATTATGATTCTAAAGTTGACGGAAAGAGAATTCATGCCGTGAAATATATTCCCGAGGGAGATATTTCTGCTATTTTGCAGATTTCTCATGGCATGGTAGAATATATAGAACGGTATGAGGATTTTGCAGAGTTCCTTTGTGATAATGGTTTTCTTGTTGTAGGCAACGACCATCGTGGTCATGGCGGTACTGCAGAATCAGAGGTAGAATTTGGCTATTTTGCAAAACATAAACCTACCGAAACAGTGCTATCGGATATACATACTCTCACCCTGATTACCAAGGCTGAATATCCCGATCTTCCATATTTCCTTTTAGGACACAGTATGGGCTCTTTTTTCGCAAGAAGATATCTGTGTGAATACGGTGAGTTGTTAACAGGTGCGATTATCATGGGCACAGGCTGTCAGCCGAGGCTCCTTGTGAAAGCAGGGAAGACTCTTACAAGAATTATAACCTTGTTTAAGGGTGATAAATGCCAATGCCCGTTTATTGAAAGTATTGCGTTTGGCGCGTATAATAAGGCTTTTGAGCCCAGGCGCACAAATAAGGACTGGCTCACTAAGGATACCGATATAGTAGATAAGTATATTGCCGATAAATTCTGCTCATTTGCTTTCACGCTAAATGGATATTACGGTATGTTTGATTGTATAGACAGCCTATATAATAAGAAAAATCTTGATAGAATACCCAAAGAGCTTCCCGTTTTATTTGTCAGCGGCTCCCTTGACCCTGTTGGCGAATTTGAAAAGGGTGTAGTCAGAGTGTATAATCATTTTAAAAAAGTTGGTATGAAGAATATTCAGCTGAAATTTTATAAGGATGACCGTCATGAGATTCTTAACGAAACCGACCGAGCTATAGTTTATGAAGACCTTTTGAGTTGGATAAAGAGCAATATTAAGTAAAATATACATTTTTGGTAACTTTTCGGGAATACTCATAGTAAATTTAAGTATAGGGAGTTTTACTATGAGAAACCTTTCAGGCACAAAAACCGAACGAAATCTACGCGAAGCCTTTGCGGGCGAGTCGATGGCGCATACAAAGTATAAGTATTACTACGAAAAGGCAAAGCAGGATGGCTACGAGCAGATTGCCGCAATCTTTAAAGAGACCTCTGACAATGAAAAAGAACATGCAGAAATCTGGTTTAAAATACTGCATAATGATGAAATGCCTGCAACCCTACCAAACCTAAACGATGCCGCCGAGGGCGAGAATCTCGAATGGACCGAGATGTATGCCCGTATGGCTGAGGAGGCGAGGGAAGAGGGGTTTCAGGATATCGCCATTCTTTTTGAGGGTGTTGCTAAAATTGAAAAGGAGCACGAGGAAAGATATCGTAAGCTGATTTCTAATATAGAGGGTGGCGTGGTATTCTCCAAAGACGGCGATATTATCTGGCAGTGCAGAAACTGCGGACATATCCACGTTGGCAAGACGGCTCCGATGGCATGTCCTATCTGCAAAAAGCCACAAGCATATTTTCAGGAGAAACCTGAAAATTTCTAAAAAAATTATTTTAAGGTATTGACAATATATTTTTACGATGTTATAATTATGAAAAATTATAAAAGCTGTGACGAAGACGGTTTAGAATAACTGTTCAAAGAGAGTCGACGTTTGATGTGAGTCGATAGCAAGTGTTCTTAATAACCCATCACTTCCGAGCTGGAGGTCCGATAGCGTTCCCGCAGGTAGGCGCCTCCCGTGATTGCTGCGTAAAAGGCATAGGGGTTGATAGACCCTAAGAGTGGTAACCGAAAGGTTGCAATTTGAGTGGTACCGCGGATTAGTTTTATTCCGTCTCAAAGTTTTCTTTGAGGCGGTTTTTTTATTGTCAAAACTTTTTAAGAAATGGAGGAATTAAAATGGCAACAGTATCAAACGAAAAATTATTAGAGGTCGCAGTACGAATTAGGGAAATGCGTGAGATATGCGGCATATCTGCTGCCGACATGGCTCTCAAGACCGAGGTTACTTTGGAAGAGTATAATTCTTACGAAGCAGGTGAACTGGATTTCCCTTTCAGCTTTATTCATAAATGCGCTTTAGCATTTGAAATTGATATTACAGATTTGCTTGAAGGTCACAGCGCCAATCTTTCCTCATATACCGTAACAAGAAAGGGTAAAGGTCAAGCAACTGCTAAAGAACAGGGCATTGACATTCAGAATCTTGCTCCAAAGTTCCGTCAGAAAATCGCTGAGCCCTATTGGGTTAAATATGAATATAAGCCTGAACTTCAGAACAAACCCATCAACCTTTCCAAGCACTCCGGTCAGGAATTTGATTTCATAATCAGCGGTCGCTTAAAGGTGCAGATTGGTGATAATGTTGAGTATCTTAGCGAGGGTGACAGCATTTATTACAACAGCTCCACACCCCACGGAATGGTTGCGGTTGACGGCGAGGATTGCCTATTTGTTGCGGTTGTTCTTCCCGGTGAAAACGAGAATGAGGATGTAGTTCGTGATACCATTGTTACTGCTAATTCCACAACAGGCAACTTGGTTTCGGATAAATTCGTTAAAACTGTTGAAGATGAAAACGGCGTACTTAAAAGCATTGATTTTGAAAACGAGGATAAGTTCAACTTCGCTTTCGATATCGTTGACGAGGTTGCAAAGAAAAACCCCGACAAGTTGGCAATGCTTCATATCGACAAAAACATGGTTGAGCGTAGACTCACTTATAATGATATGAAACGCGCCTCTAACCAGTGCGCCAACTACTTTAAATCTCTTGGCATCAAGAAAGGCGATAGGGTAATGATTATCCTTAAGCGCCACTACCAGTTCTGGTATGCCATCCTTGCTCTCCATAAGTTGGGTGCTATCGCAATCCCTGCAACAAATCTCTTGCAGGAGCACGACCTTGACTATCGCTTTAATGCTGCCGATGTCAGCGCAATCGTTTGTACTGCCGATGGTGATATTGCGAATCAGGTTGATTTAGCGCACAAGAATAGCCCCACCTTGCAGACTAAAATATTAGTTGGCGGCGAGAAAGATGGATGGCATAATTTTGATGCAGAATATGAGCTTTACAGCACTCATTTCTACCGTACCGAAGACACAGCTTGTGGCAACGACCTTATGCTTATGCTCTTTACATCAGGCACTACAGGTTATCCTAAGATTGCCGCACACAGTTATAAATATGCATTAGGTCACTACATCACCGCTAAATACTGGCATGGTGTAGAAGAAAACGGTCTGCATTTCACAATCTCCGAAACAGGCTGGGGTAAAGCTCTTTGGGGTAAGTTATATGGTCAGTGGCTCTGCGAGGGCTCGGTATTTACCTACGATTTTGATCGCTTCAATGCCTCTGAAATCTTACCTATGTTTGCAAAATACAACATAACCACATTCTGCGCACCTCCTACAATGCTCAGAATGATGATTAAGGAAGATATCTCTAAGTACGATCTTTCTTCCATCAAGCATATGACAACTGCAGGTGAGGCGCTTAACCCCGAGGTGTATAAGCAATTTGAAAAGGCAACAGGTCTTCAAATCATGGAGGGCTTCGGTCAGACCGAGTTGACGCTTGTTATCGCAAACCTTATGGGCAATTCTCATAAACTCGGTTCCATGGGCAAACCTGTGCCCCTTTACGATGTTGATATTCTTGATCCCGACGGCAATCCTGTAGCCGATGGTGAAACAGGCGAAATCGTTGTTAAAACCAGCGAAAAGGTTCCTTGTGGATTGTTCTCAGGCTACTATAAAAACCAAGAGGCAACCGACGAGGTATGGCACGACGGATACTACCATACAGGTGATACTGCCTGGCGCGATGAAGATGGCTTCATCTGGTATGTAGGTCGAGTTGACGACGTTATCAAATCCTCTGGCTATCGCATCGGACCTTTCGAAATTGAAAGTGTTATCATGGAGCTTCCTTATGTTCTCGAATGCGGTGTATCTGCCGCTCCCGATGAGGTCAGAGGTCAGGTAGTTAAAGCAAGTATAGTGCTGGTTAAAGGCACCGAGCCCACAGAAGAGCTCAAAAAAGAGATTCAGAATTATGTTAAACAGCATACCGCTCCCTATAAATATCCCCGTATAGTTGTATTTAAGGATGAGCTTCCCAAGACCATCAGCGGTAAGATTCAAAGAAACAAGCTGTAAAATACGACAAAATTTAATATTTCTCTTGACATTTGGGTTAATGTGTGATATCATCATTGAGTATTAAAGGCGTTGAAGAAGAGTTCACGGTGTAATGTCCTTAAGAGAGCCGACGGTTGGTGTGAGTCGGTGGAACAAGCCGTTGTTTGTAGCTTCCGAGCCGAGGGGAAGAAAGACGCTTAGCGTTTAGTAGAACCTCTCCGTGATTGCTGCGTAAAGGCATAGGGGTTGATAGACCCCAAGAGTGGCGGCTTTCTGCTGCAATTTGAGTGGTACCGCGGGTTGGTAAATATTTAACAGCTCGTCTCAAAGTCGTACTTTGGGGCGAGCTTATTTTTTCGTTCCCCCAACCTAAACGAAAGGGAGAAAAACCATGGAACAAATCACAGGACTAGATTTTAAAATCAAAGAAATGGCGGCTCGTATTAAAGAGCTCCGCGAAATTGAAGCCTTGACCGTTGAGGAGATGGCAAGTAAAACCGCCGTGTCGGTGGAGGAATATGTAGCTTGTGAAAACGGAGAGAGAGATTTAAACTTCGCCTTTATTTACCGTTGCGCACTAGCTTTCAATGTTAATGTAACAGATATCATCGAGGGTACCAGTCCTACTCTTAAGTCCTATGTTGTGACAAGAAAGGGTATGGGTCAGAGAATTGAAAAAGCTCACGGTATGACCTACTTCAACTTAGCTTCCGCTTTTAAAAAGAGGATTGCCGAGCCCTTGTATGTACATAGCGTATATGACGAGGAGGCTCAGAATAAGGATATCGAGCTCACCACCCATACAGGTCAGGAGTTCGACATCGTTATTGATGGTCACTTAAAGGTGCAGGTTGGTGAACACACCGAGGTTTTAGGTCCTGGCGACACCATCTACTACGATAGTGCCACACCCCACGGTATGATTGCCGTAAACGGCACCGACTGTCTTTTCTACGCCATCGTACTTAACACGGTTGGGGAGGACATATCAGAATTCACCCACACTAACGTAAAAGTTCCTGTAAAAGCGGCTGTTCCTCAAAAGGAGGACACCAAGGAGCGCATTTATCGTAAATACATAGACATAACTAAGGATAAGAACGGAACCCCCACCAAAATCACCTTTAAGAACACCGAAAACTTCAACTTTGCCTTCGATTTAGTGGATGCTTTGGCTGACCGTGAGCCCGATAAACTTGCGATGCTCCATATTTCCAAGGATAAAACAGAGCGTCGTTTCACCTTTAAGGACATTAAGAAGCTCTCAAATCAGTGCGCAAACTACTTTAAGTCCTTGGGTATCAAGAAGGGCGACAAGGTAATGCTCATCATGAAGAGACATTATCAGTTCTGGTTTACCATGATGGCGCTTAATAAGCTTGGCGCAATTGCCATCCCTGCACCCAACCAGTTGGTTGAGCACGATCTTCAGTATCGCTTTGAGTCTGCAGGTATATCTGCTATTGTATGTACTTCCGACGATGATGTTGCTCATCAGGTTGAACTTGCTGAGGAAAAGGCAGGTAAGCTTCAGCATAAGCTGATAGTTAACGGAAGCCGTGAGGGTTGGAGAAGCTTTGATGAGGAGTATCCTCTCTATAGCACCCATTACAACCGCACAGAGGATTCCCCATCGGGCGAAGACCTTATGCTTATGTTCTTCACATCTGGTACTTCGGGTTATCCCAAAATGGCGGCACACAACTATAAATATCCTCTCGGCCATTTTCACACCGCCAAATATTGGCACACAGTAGACCCAGATGGTTTGCATTTCACCATCTCCGACACTGGCTGGGCAAAGTCTATGTGGGGTAAGCTATATGGTCAATGGATGGCAGAGGGCGCAATTTTCGTTTATGATTTTGATAGATTCGATGCGTCGGATATTTTGCCTATGTTCGCTAAACACAATATAACAACATTCTGCGCACCGCCAACGATGCTCAGACTTATGATAAAGCAAGATATTTCGCAATACGATTTCTCATCGGTTAAACATATGACCACCGCTGGCGAGGCTCTCAATCCCGAGGTTTACCGACAGTTTGAAAAGGCAACAGGTTTGCAGATTTTAGAAGGCTTCGGTCAGACCGAAAGCACAATGATTATCGGTAACATGGTTGGCGCACCCCATAAAATCGGCTCAATGGGTAAACCTGCACCTATATATGATGTAGATATTATTGATGCCGACGGTAAATCAGTTGCACCGGGTGAAACAGGCGAAATTGTTATTAATATTAAAGATGGACTTCCCCCAGGTCTTGCTACCTGCTATTATAAGAATCCCGAAAAGACAGCCGAAACATGGCGTGATGGATATTATCATACAGGCGACACCGCTTGGCGAGATGAAGACGGATTCTATTGGTATGTAGGCAGAGTTGATGATGTTATTAAATCCTCTGGCTATCGCATAGGTCCCTTTGAAATTGAAAGTGTTATCATGGAGCTTCCTTATGTTCTGGAATGTGGCGTTTCCGCCGCCCCCGACGAGGTAAGAGGTCAGGTTGTTAAGGCAAGTATTGTGCTTGTTCCAGGTACAGAACCTACCGAAGAACTTAAAAAGGAGATTCAGAACTACGTTAAGGTGAAAACCGCTCCTTATAAATATCCCCGTATTGTGGTGTTCAGAGATGAACTTCCCAAAACCACAAGTGGTAAAATCCAAAGAAATAAGCTTTAATTTTCTATGTTTCCCGAAAGGCAGGTGCAGATATGGAGTTTAAAAGAATAACAATGCTGTCGGGTCACTATGGAAGCGGCAAAACAAATGTTGCTTTAAATCTTGCTTTTCTACTTCGAGAAAGCGGAGCAGAGGTTGCGGTTGCCGACGTGGATATCGTTAATCCCTACTTCAGAACAAAGGATAGCGCCCAACAGTTAAAGGATGCTGGTATTGAGCTAATCTGTTCAGATTATGCCAACACCAACCTTGATATTCCCGCCTTACCCTCTGAGATTTATGCTATAACCGACAATAAATCTCAATCTGTTATAATGGATATCGGCGGTGATGACCGAGGCGCCTTGGCTCTCGGCAGACTCAGCCCTGAAATTCTTAGGGAAAACAACTACGATATGCTGTTTGTTATAAACTGTTACCGTCCATTAACCTCTGACGTGGAATCCACCTTAGAGGTTATGAGGGAGATTGAAATTGCAGGAAAGATTCCATTCACCGCAATAGTAAACAACTCCAATTTAGGTGATGAAACCAGCCCTGAGGATGTACTTTGCTCGGTAGAATATGCGAATGAAGTATCCAAAGCCACAGGGCTACCAATTAAGTACACATCGGTTAAGAGCGATTTAGCGGATGAGCTACAAGGCAAAATTCCCAATTTATTACCCTTGACCTTACAAACCAAAATTTGTTAAACCCAAACTCTAAGGAGCGTGTAATTATGGCTAAATTAACCTTCAAGTCAGATAACTGTAAGGGTTGCGGACTGTGCGTAAACGTTTGCCCCAAAAATGTTCTGGCGCTAAACCCCGAAAAAATCAACAAAAAGGGTCATCACCCGGTTGAAGCAGTAAACGAAAAGGACTGTATCGGCTGTGCTTTCTGCGCAACAATGTGTCCCGATTGTATAATCAAGGTTGAAAGGTAGTGAATATAAATGGCAGATAAAGTATTGATGAAAGGTAACGAGGCTATAGCCGAAGCCGCAATTATTGCAGGCTGTCGTCATTACTATGGCTACCCCATTACCCCCCAAACCGAAATTGCCGCTTATATGGCAAAGAGAATGCCCAAAATTGGTGGTGTATTTCTTCAGGCAGAAAGCGAAGTAGCCGCTATTAATATGGTATATGGAACCGCTTCCGCTGGTAAAAGATGTATGACATCTTCATCAAGCCCAGGTATCTCCTTGAAGGGAGAGGGACTTTCCTATATGGCTGGTGCCGACCTACCCGCCCTTGTTATCAACGTACAACGTGGCGGCCCTGGTCTCGGTGGTATTCAGCCATCTCAGGCAGACTATTTTCAGGCTACAAAGGGTGGCGCTCATGGCGACTTCCACATGATAGTATTAGCTCCCTCATCCGTTCAGGAAATGGCTGATCTCACCGTTAAGGGCTTTGACCTTGCCGATAAATATCGCATGACCACCATGCTCCTTGCCGATGGTACAATGGGTCAGATGATGGAGCCTGTTTCCTTAGATTTCGAAATTGCTCCTCCTGTAGAAAAGCCTTGGGCTACCACAGGTACCAAGTGTGAGCGTTTCCACAATATCACCAACTCTCTGTCCCTTGTTCCCGAGGAACTGGAGCAGCTTAACTTTGCCCGCTATGAGAAGTATAAAACCGTAGAGGAAAACGAGGTTATGTATGAGGAATACCTTATGGAGGATGCAGAAGTTTGTATTGTTGCATTCGGTATTGCCGCCCGTGTTGCCAAGAATGCTATTAATGAAGCAAGAGCAAATGGTGTTAAGGTTGGTATGATAAGACCTATAACACTCTGGCCTTTCCCTTATGCTCCTATAGCTAAAGCCGCAAACCAGGTTAAGCGCTTTATTTCGGTTGAGCTTTCCATGGGTCAGATGATTGAGGATGTTATGTTGGCTGTTGCCGGTAAGGCTCCTGTTGAGCTTTGCAATAGGGCAGGCGGCATGATTCCCGACCCTCAGCAGATTTTAGCTGCTATCAATAACGGAGGTGCAAAATAATGGTAGTATTTGATAAACCCAAAGCATTAGCAGATATCCCCATGCATTATTGCCCCGGTTGCACCCACGGTATAGTACACCGCCTTGTTGCCGAGGTTATTGATGAATTAGGAATCGAGGGCAGAACAATAGGTATTGCGCCTGTTGGCTGTTCTGTTATGGCTTATAATTATTTCACTTGTGATATGATAGAAGCGGCTCACGGCAGAGCTCCCGCTGTTGCAACAGGTGTTAAGCGCGCAGACCCCGAGAATAACATCGTGTTTACATATCAGGGCGACGGCGACCTGGCTTCTATCGGTATGGCCGAGACCGTTCATTCTGCCGCAAGAAACGAGAATATCACAATTATCTTTATCAACAATGCTATCTATGGTATGACAGGCGGTCAGATGGCACCCACATCGCTCCCTGGTCAGGTTACCCAGACTTCTCCCTATGGCAGAGATGTTAACCACTGTGGTTTCCCCATAAGAGTTGCCGAAATGTTGGCTACTCTCGATGGTCCCGAATATATCGAGCGTGTCGCAGTTAATAATGTTAAGAATGTTAAAAACGCAAAGAAAGCTATCAAAAAGGCTTTCCAAAATCAGGTAGAGGGCAAAGGCTTCTCCCTGGTTGAGGTTATTTCCAGTTGTCCCACAAACTGGGGTATGACTCCTCAGAAGGCGTTGGAGTGGATTGATGAGAAAATGATTCCCCACTATCCCTTAGGCGTTTATAAAGACCGCTCTGCGGAGAATCAGGAATAAGGAGGAAGCAGGAATGAGTACAAAACAAATTCTTATTGCCGGTTTCGGCGGTCAGGGTATCCTTTTCGCTGGTAAGTTCCTTGCCTATAAGGGCCTTATTGAAAATAAGCAGATTAGTTGGCTTCCGTCTTATGGCCCTGAAATGCGTGGAGGTACAGCCTCTTGCGGTATCATTGTTAGTGATGAGCCCGTTGGCTCTCCTATAGTTTCCAATCCCGATACCCTCGTGGTTATGAATCTGCCCTCGCTGGATAAATATGAGGATACAGTACAGTCGGGTGGCACAATATTTGTTGATTCTTCTCTCGTAGAGCGTGAGGTTAAGAGAACCGACGTAACCGTTCATTACATCCCCGCAACCCAACTTGCAAATACAAACAAAATGCCTAAACTTGCCAATATGATTATCATGGGTAAGCTTATGGCTGAGCTGGGCGAATTCAACGAGGAGGCTATCAATGCCGCTCTCGCAAAGGTTATTTCGGCAAAGCATGCCGACATGCTGGAAGTCAACCTAAACGCTCTTAAATTGGGTAGAGATAATTAACATATAAAGGAGTAATTCGTTATGGATATCAAAATCACTAAGGTTTCCACCCCGAAAGTTAAGCCCGAAGCATCCACTTTAGGCTTCGGTCAGATTTTTACCGACCACATGTTTATCATGGATTATTCCAAGGATATCGGTTGGCATGATGCTCGTATCGTACCCTTTGGTGAGTTTATGATTCACCCTGCTTCCACAGTATTGCACTATGGCTCCGAGATTTTCGAGGGACTTAAGGCATATCGCAGAAAAGACGGTAAGGTTCAGCTTTTCAGAGCCATTGAAAACATCCGCAGAATGAATAATTCTGCCGAGAGACTCTGTCTGCCTCAGATTGACGAGAACATGGCAATGGAAATTCTCGAAAAATTCGTTGCTTTAGAGCAGGATTGGACCCCCTCAGCACCCGGTACATCCCTTTATCTCAGACCCTTTATGTACGGTAATGACGAAACATTGGGTGTTCATGCTGTTCACAATGCAAGATTTATGATAATCGCATCTCCTGTTGGAAGCTATTATAAAGAGGGTATCAACCCCGTTAAAATTATGATAGAGTCCGAGGATGTTCGTGCTGTCCGTGGCGGTACTGGTTATGCAAAGTGCGGCGGTAACTATGCCGCAAGTAACCGTGCAGGTCAGAGAGCAGAGGAGCAGGGCTATTCTCAGGTGCTCTGGCTCGACGGTGTTGAGCGTAAATATATTGAAGAGGTTGGCGCCATGAACGTTATGTTCAAAATTGATGGTGAGATAATCACTCCCGCCCTCACAGGCTCAATCCTACCTGGAATAACCCGTAAGTCCTGTATTGAGGTGCTTAAGAAGGAAGGCTACAAGGTTAGCGAAAGACTTTTAAGCATTGATGAGCTCGAGGATGCAATGGAAAAGGGCACTCTCGAAGAAGCTTGGGGTTGCGGTACCGCTGCCGTTGTTTCTCCCATCGGTGAGCTTTGCTATAAAGGCAAAAAGTATCCAGTAAATAACGGACAAATCGGCGAGGTTACCCAGCATCTTTACGATACCTTAACAGGTATCCAGTGGGGTAATATTCCCGATGAGTTCGGCTGGACTTCGTTAATTAAGTAATATAAAACAGCAGGTAAGTCCTTGGTGATTTACTTGCTGACTTTTTTTAAAAAACTGTTGACAAAGGAAATTTGCGGTGTTATAATAGTCGCATATTGAAAATGCGTTGATGGAATTATTGTATATCCTCTTGTTCGCTTCAGAGAGCTGTCGTTTGGTGCAAGACAGTGCGTTGGGATAGTGTCAAGTCTCATTCCTGAGCAGGGCTGCTGAAACCATAGTAAGCGGTCACGGATTGCCCCGTTATCATGGCAGAAAGCTTAGTGGAGCTTTTATAAGGTGGCTGTTTTCAGCAACCAGGGTGGTACCGCGGAATAATTTTCGTCCCTGAGGAAGCATATAGCTTCTTCAGGGCTTTTTGTTTACTGCACCTAATTTTGGCTCTCTAAAATCAGAAAGGATTGATTTTATGAAACAGGTAAAAATCGCAGACGCAACTCTTTGCAAAGAGGGAAGCGCATTCTCTTTTAAGGAGAAAATTGAAATTGCACGACAGCTCGAGAAATTAAACGCTGATATTATCGAGCTTCCCGAAATCAGCAACAAAAGGGTAGACACTCTCCTTGTTCGCACAGTTTCTTCCTTTGTAAAGAATAGTGTTCTTTCGGTTGCGGCTGGTAGCAGTATGGAAAGCATTGAGGACGCATCGGCGGCTTTGAGCGCAGCAGAGCACCCTCTAATTAGAATTGAGCTTCCCGTTTCTCCTGTAGGTATGGAGTATACCTGCCATAAAAAACCTCCAGTTATGCTGGAGTGGATTAAATCCACAGTTTCTGCGGCTAAGGAGAAATGTCCGGAGGTTGAGTTTTGTGCCATTGATGCAACCCGCGCTGAGCCTGATTTCTTAATTGACGCTGTAAATGTCGCTGTTGCTGCAGGTGCAACAAGTGTTTCAATTTGTGATTCAGCGGACGGTATGCTTCCCGATGCCTTCGCCGAGTTTATCGATGGTATTGCCGAAAAGGTTTCTGTTCCCGTTGGTGTTAGCTGTAATAATAAAAACGGTCTTGCCGTTGCTTCGGCGGTTTTAGCTGTAAGAAAGAGTGCAGATTTTGTTAAGACCGATATAGGCGGCGACGGAACTTCACTGGAAATTTTTGCCGATTTGATTAAAAATTGCGGTGTTAACTTTGATTTATCCAGTCAGGTCCGCTACACCGAGCTTCATAGAATCGTTAAACAGGTTATGTGGATTTCAGACAACGCTAACAATCAAAAATCCGCTGTAACTGTTGCAGAGTCTGACGATAGCGGTATCCATCTGGATGCTAATGACGACCAGCAGAGTGTGATTTCTGCTGTTAATGTTTTGGGCTACGATTTATCAGAAGAGGATTGCTCAAAGGTTTATGAGGAGTTCCAGAGAGTTGCCGCAAAGAAAAATGTAGGTGCTAAGGAACTGGATGCTATTGTAGCATCTGTTGCCCTGCAGGTACCTGCCACATATCAGCTTAAAAATTATGTGGTAAACAGCGGAAATATCATCACCGCCAGTGCCCAGATAACCCTCGAAAAGGACGGCAAGACAATGCAGGGCGTCAGCATTGGTGACGGTCCTATAGATGCCGCTTTCTTAGCTGTAGAGCAGATAATCGGTCATCACTATGAGCTGGATGATTTCCAGATACAGTCTGTTACCGAGGGAAAAGAGGCTATGGGTCAGGCTGTTGTTAAGCTCCGTAGCGACGGTAAGCTTTATTCAGGAAATGGTATTTCCACCGACATTATCGGTGCAAGTATCCGCGCTTACATTAATGCTGTTAACAAGATTGTTTATGAGGAGGCGTAATCCATGAAATTGTCTTTTTCCACTAAGGGTTGGCACAACAGCTCTTTCGAGGATTTTCTCGACATTGCCGCTGAGCTCAAATTTCAGGGCATTGAATTGCACAATATAAATAATCGCCTCTTCACCGATAAGGACGGGGCATTCCACGATTATGCCGCCGCAGCAACTCTCCGCCGTATGTATGAGAAAAAAATTCAGATACCTTGTATTGATGCAATTCTCGACTTAGGTGCTGAGGGTAATGACGAGAGCATTATAGACGAAATACGTCGTTGTATGGGTATTGCATCCAATCTTCACATTCCCTTCGTTCGTATGAGAGCGATGGAGGGGGGAAGTGAAGCAACGATTAAAAATGTTATTGAAAACGTTTTGCCCAAGGCAGAGGAGCAGGAAGTAACTCTCCTTATAGAAACCTCTGGAATGTATGCAAACACAAAACAACTTCGCGAACTTCTCAACATTTTCGCTTCTGATAATCTTGCCGCACTGTGGCAGATGTCCGCCGCTTATTTCTATGGTGGAGAGAGTTCTGAGGAAATTATTCAGAACTTAGGAAAATATATTAAGCACGTTCAGCTTAACGATGCAGTTATGACGGACAACGGTCTGGAATACTGTCTGGCAGGTGAGGGTGACCTTCCTGTGCGTGAAATGATGCTTACCTTACGCTCGGTTAACTATGACGGCTTCATTTCCTTGGTTTGGGATCCAACCTGGTGCGAAGAGCTTGACGACATGGAGATAATCTTCTCCCAGTTTGTTAACTATATGAAGCAATATAGCGACACCTCCCGCAACGAGCGTACTTTATATTACAATGAGGCTCACACAGGTCGTTTTGTTTGGAAGAAGGATTTGCTTATTGATGCAACCTTTTCTGATGTACTCGACCGAATGGTTGAGGAATTCCCCGACCAGTATGCCTTTAAGTATACCACCCTCGATTACACAAGAACATACAGCGAATTCCGTGATGATGTGGATACCTTTGCCCGTTCTCTCATTGCTTTAGGTGTAAAGGCAGGTACTCATGTTGCTGTATGGGCTTCAAACGTTCCCCAGTGGTATATTGCTTTCTGGGCAGCGGCTAAAATCGGCGCTGTTTTGGTAACTGTTAACACTGCGTATAAAATTCATGAGGTTGAATATCTGCTCCGTCAGTCCGATACCCATACCCTTATCATGACGGAGGGCGGAAAGGATTGCAAATATGGTGAGATAATTGCAGAGCTTTGTCCTGAACTTGCAAACATAAAGCCCGGTCAGCCCTTACATGCAAGACGTCTGCCTTTTCTGCGTAATGCCATTACTGTTGGTTTCAAGCAAAAAGGCTGCCTAACTTGGAGTGAAGCCATCGACCGTGCTTCTCAGGTACCTCTTGATGAGGTTAAGCGCATGGCTGCCGCCGTTGATAAGGACGACGTTTGTAACATGCAGTATACCTCAGGCACAACAGGATTCCCTAAGGGTGTAATGCTTACCCATTATAATGTAGTAAACAACGGTAAATACATCGGCGACCACATGGATTTATCCACCGCTGACCGCATGATGATACAGGTGCCCATGTTCCACTGCTTCGGTATGGTGCTTTCCATGACCGCATCTATGACCCATGGCGCCACTATGTATCCCTTGCCTTACTTCTCACCCAAACCCGCGCTTTCCTGTGTCCACAACGAACACATTACCTGCTTTAACGGTGTTCCCACCATGTTTATCGCAATGATGGAGCATCCCGATTTTTCCAAAACCGACTTCTCTTATATTCGTACTGGCATCATGGCGGGAGCCAACTGTCCTGCCGACCTTATGAAACGCGCAACAGAAGTTATGAACATGAAGCAGATTGTGTCGGTTTATGGTCAAACCGAGGCAAGTCCGGGTTGTACCATGAGCAGTTATTATGACTCCTTGGAAGTTCGTACCGAAACTGTCGGTAGTGACTTTGCAAATGTTGAATGTAAAATTGTTGACCCTGAAACAGGGGAAGACTGCCCCGATGGTGTAAATGGTGAATTTGTTGCCCGTGGCTATAATATAATGAAAGGCTATTATAAAATGCCTAAAGCCACAGCCGAAGCCATTGATAAGGACGGTTGGCTCCACACGGGTGACCTTGCCTGTCGCAGACCCGACGGCACCTATCTCATCACAGGCAGACTTAAGGATATGATAATCCGCGGCGGTGAAAATATTTATCCCAAAGAAATTGAGGAGTTTATCTATACCTGCGATAAGGTAAGTGACGTGCAGGTTATCGGTGTTCCCGATAAGCAATACGGTGAAGAAATCATGGCTTGTATTATCCTTAAAGAGGGTGAAAGCATGACCGAGGAGGAAATGAAGTCCTACATCGCGGCTCACATGGCTCGTCATAAGGTACCGAGATATATCGATTTTGTTGATAGCTTCCCGATGAATGCGGCTGGTAAAATCCTCAAGTATAAAATGCGTGAGAATGCCGCAAAGAAATTAGGATTAGACGGGTGACAAATAAATGATTGACGGAAAATACTACTTAATAGATTTTCACTGTCATATTTATCCCGAAAAAATTGCCGAAAGAGCCGTAGAGGGTACAGACACCTTCTACGGCTTACATTCCGAATGTAAGGGTACAGCGGCTGATTTATTGGAAAAAGGGGTAAAGGATGGTGTAGACCACTTTCTGGTGCAGTCTGTTGCCACAACTCCAAAGCAGGTTGCGAGTATCAACGAATTCATAGCTGGTGAAGTGGAAAAATCCAATGGAATGTTCACTGGCTACGGTACGCTTCATCCCGACAGTGGGGATATCAAAGCGGATTTCCAACATTTAAAATCCCTTGGCTTAAAGGGTGTCAAACTGCATCCCGACATTCAGAGGTTTAAGATTGATGACTACCGATGCTTAAAAATCTACGAGCTTTGCGAGAGTGATGGTATTCCCATATTAATGCATACAGGCGACCGCAGATTTGATTTTTCAAACCCTAACCGTATGCTTCCCATAATGGAAATATATACTGGCTTAACCGTTATCGGCGCTCATTTGGGTGGCTGGTCGGTGTGGGATGAAGCGGCTGAAAGGATGGCAAACCTTCCTAATTTTTATGTGGATACTTCCTCAAGTTTCCGCTTTATGTCCCATAAAAAAGCCAAGGAGCTTATCCGCAAGTGGGGAGCGAATAAGGTGCTTTTCGGCACTGATTACCCCATGTGGTCTGTAGCTTCGGAACTTAAAGCAATTTTCGAATTAGGACTTGACGAATCGGAATATCAGTGTATACTAAATATGAACGCTAAAAAAATTCTTAACTTGGAGTGATGATAATGAGTTTTAATATAGAAACCAAGTGTGTACAGGGTGGATATACTCCCGGTAATGGTGAGCCTCGCCAGATCCCTATTGTACAAAGCACAACCTTTAAATACGCCACGAGTGAGGATATGGGTAAACTTTTCGACCTTGAGGCCTCGGGCTATTTCTACACCCGTTTGCAGAATCCTACCAATGATTCTGTAGCGGCTAAAATCTGTGAACTTGAGGGCGGTACTGCCGCAATGCTCACTTCCAGCGGACAGGCGGCTTCTTTCTACAGCATCTTTAATATTGCTTCCTGCGGTGACCACGTTGTATCAAGCTCCACTATCTATGGCGGAACATATAACCTTTTCGCTGTAACCATGAAGCGCATGGGTATTGATTTCACATTCGTTTCCCCTGATTGCACAGAGGATGAACTCAATGCCGCGTTCCGTCCCAACACCAAAGCTGTGTTTGGTGAAACCATTGCCAACCCCGCTTTGACGGTGCTTGATATTGAAATGTTCGCTAATGCGGCTCACGCCCATGGTGTGCCGCTTATAATCGACAACACCTTCGCTACTCCCGTAAACTGCCGTCCCTTCGAGTGGGGCGCAGACATCGTTACCCATTCCACAACCAAATATATGGACGGACACGGCGCAGGAGTGGGCGGTTGTATTGTTGATTCGGGTAAATTCGACTGGACCAAGTATCCCGACAAATTCCCCGGACTCTGCACACCCGACGACAGCTACCACGGTGTGACTTATACCGAGCGTTTTGGCTTGGAGGGAGCTTTTATCACCAAGGCTACCGCTCAGCTTATGCGTGACTTCGGCTCTATCCAGTCACCCCAGAATGCTTTTCTTCTCAACTTAGGACTTGAGAGTCTACACCTTAGAATGAAGCAACATTGCGCCAACGGTTTGGCAGTTGCCAAGGCTCTGGAAGCCGACGACCGCATAGCCTGGGTTGAATACCCCGGACTGGAATCAAGCAAGTATTACCCCTTAGCACAGAAGTATCTGCCAAATGGCAGCTGCGGTGTTGTAAGCTTTGGCGTAAAGGGTGGCAGAAAGAATGCAGAAGCCTTTATGAAGGGGCTTAAAATCGCCGCCATCGAAACCCACGTTGCCGACGCCCGTACCTGCTGTCTGCATCCCGCCAGCGCAACCCACCGTCAGATGAACGACCAGGAACTGGAAGCGGCAGGTGTAAAACCCGATTTAGTTCGTTTCTCATGCGGTATTGAAGCGGCTGAGGATTTAATCGCAGATATCATGCAGGCCTTGGATAAGGTTAATTTCTAAAATATACAGAGAGGAAAAAGTATATGCCTATCAGGATACCTAACGACCTACCGGCGGTCAAAACTTTGAATGACGAGAATATCTTTGTTATGACCGAGAAAAGGGCCATAACTCAGGATATCCGTCCTCTTAAAATATTGCTTTTAAATTTAATGCCCAAAAAGATTGAGACCGAAACTCAGCTTTCCCGTCTTTTGGGCAACACACCCTTGCAGGTTGAACTCACGCTGATTCATACAAAAAGCCACAAGTCGAAGAACACCTCTGCTGAGCATCTTTTGGCTTTTTATAAAACTTTCGACGATGTGAAGCATCTGAATTTCGACGGCATGATTATAACAGGCGCACCCGTTGAGCAGATGCCTTTCGAGAAGGTTGAATATTGGGATGAGCTTTGCGAGATAATGGAGTGGACCAAAACCCACGTTCATTCCACCTTCCACATCTGCTGGGGCGCACAGGCAGGTCTTTACTACCATTTCGGCATTGATAAATACCCATTGGAGAAAAAGCTCTTCGGCGTTTTCGAGCATAAGGCGGATTATAAACGCTCCATGTTGCTCCGTGGTTTCGACGATAAGTTTATGGTACCTCACTCCCGCCATACAACCGTGAGAATTGAGGATATAAAGGAACACAAGGAACTTAAGATTCTTGCTTCTTCCAAAGAGGCAGGTGTCTACGCTATCTCCACCAAAAACGGTAAACAGATATTTATCACAGGTCATTCGGAATACGATGCCAACACCCTCCGCGATGAGTATCTTCGCGATGTAGGTGAAGGCAAACCTATTGAAATACCTAAAAACTATTTTCCCGACGATGACCCAAAAAAATCGCCCGTCGTTTCCTGGCGCGGTCATTCCAATCTGCTTTATTCCAACTGGCTTAACTATTTTGTTTACCAGACCACACCCTACGACATCAGCGAAATAAAATAAAAAAAATGATATACAGCACAACTTCATTTATGGAGGTTGGGCTGTTTTATTATCCTGTTATAACTTGAAAAAACGAACTTTATTTCTTATAATAAAATTTGATACCGATTCTACCCGATTATACTCCGCACATAATATCGGGAAGTATTAAACACCTTTTGATAAAATATAGGTAGACAAGGAGGATTTGTATGGACTGGATCATTGGTTTACAAAAGGCTATTGACTATATCGAAGATAATCTGACTAATACGATCGATTATGATATGGTCGCAGCGCATAGCTTTTCATCAAGCTATCACTTTCAACGCGTGTTTAGTATCCTTTGTGGTTTTACCATAGGGGAGTACATACGGAATCGCAGGCTATCACTTGCAGGCACGGAACTTGCCTCAAGTGATTCAAAGGTTATTGACGTGGCGCTGAAGTATGGCTATGAAAGTCCAGACAGCTTTGCGAAAGCTTTTCAGAAATTCCATGGTATATTACCGTCGCAGGCTCGAAACAACGGTAGCAATCTTAAGTCCTTTTCTCGCCTTGTTCTTGAATTTTCTTTGGAAGGCGGCAGTATTATGAATTACAGAATTGAAAACAAACCATCCTTCGTCCTATTGGGTCATAAAGCGGTATGCGAAGGAAGTCCGACTAATGTGGAAAACACTTATGAATCAACAAGAAAGCATTGGTTGTCGAGCCGGAGTATACAACGTAGGCTGAAAGAAATAAGAAACGACAATTGTATTTGGTATGATATTTATTTGGATTTTATAGACGATAAATTCACTCATTTCATTGCTGTTGAAGCCGATTCACAAGCATTAGATGAAGGCTTGGAAAGGGTCACAGTTTCCGATCATTTATACGCAGTTTTCGAAACTAATCGGTGCGAATCACCTGACGATGAATGGCTTCCGCTTATGAAAAAGATTGTTTCTCAATGGATACCTACCACTGAATATATAATATCCGATCATCCGCAAATCAATAAACTGTATTTTGATGCAGATCACACTAAAAGATATATGGAGATTTGGATTCCTATTGAAAAATTACAGCCACATGAATAAAACCACCGAACCTTTTTTAGATTTTCAGGACTCATTAAGTGTAAATCGATTTGCAAGAGGTAAAGTCTATGAATGAATTAATCACAAGCGAGCTTATCGAAGCTACATATCTTTTCTGCGTAAAGCGAATTTCGGATAGTGAAGCCGCAAAGGACTTGTCGCAGGATATACTCTATGAAGCTTTGCGAGCTATTGCCGGAGGCAAGCAGTTTATAAACTTTCATTCTTGGTATTGGAAGATGGCACGCAACAAATATGCTGACTATGTTTCAAGCAGGCAAAATTCTGCTTTGCCCATAGAAACGGCAGGCGGTATGGCGTCTGAAATACTTCAGCCGATTGAAAGTATCATAAACGCCGAGGATATTTCAAGGCTTAACTTTTCGCTATCAAGGCTCGCCGGGATTCACCGTGAAATCATAGTACGATTTTACTTAAAAGAACAAACTGTAAAGGGGATTGCGAAGGATCTTTCAATTCCTGATGGAACGGTCAAGCGGCGACTTTTCGATGCAAAGAGAAATCTAAAAGAAAGGTTTGATTGTATGAAAAACATTGGGAAATCTGCTTACGCTCTTGCTGATGTTAGTTGGTTTTGGGGATATTCGGCAATGAAGGCTACCAATCTGATGAATAGTTCTAAAATCTGTCCGCAGATTATGGTTATTTGTAGAAGTGAAGCGAAAAACATAAATGAAATTGCAGATGAGATGGGAGTAGCACCTGTTTATCTCGAAGAAATTATAGAAAGAATGATAAACAACAGTTTGATTGTTTCTCCCTCTAAGGGTAGATATATTGCAAATTATTGTGTGTTTCCAAGGGAAGCATATATAAACGCACGTCTTTATTCATGCAATGTATTTCACGACAAAGGTTTTGCCGAGAAAATCAGTAATATGCTTTTAAGTTTAAAAGATAAAATCGTATCACTTGATTTCTACGGAAATAAATTTGATTACGATTATCTGATGTGGATTTTGTATGTTATGGCAGGTGATTTGTTCGGTATTATTGGAACAAAGCGTTATACAGATAAATATAACCAAAAGATTAAGAATGAAGCCGAAAGAAAATATCGCCTGACAATGCAGTATACACTTGCAGACGAAAAGTATGATTATTCTGCCTACGAAATGCTGAGAGAAAGGGGATGGTCAAATCTCCATCAGCACTTTACCACTACTGAATACGGTCGGCTCGAATTTGTCAACGACCAAGAGATTGAGCCTTTTGCGGCTGACTGTGATGATGGTGACGTCTGGCGTATTGGAAGGGATAAATGGGTTGATGGAAATAACATTTCTTTACTTGTTGCTCTTTCTGAAAATCCGTCAAAACCGCTATCTGTTCACGAAGAAGTAATTGCGGCAGACTTACTGAAGAACGGCTTGCTAAAAAAAGAATACAATAAGCTTTTGGTTCAGTTCCCGATAATCAAGCGTGAAATATATAATGAAATCCGTAACATCATAAGTGCTGAGATTAGAGGTATTGCAGAAGAATATGCCGATACTGTTAGCGGCGAAATCGAAAAAATCCTTTTGCCCTTCGTTCGCAAGGAATTAATGAGCAACTTTATATATTGGGATATGCAAAACTTTTTGCAGCAGATGGGGTCGCTGTTTTATTACGGCTGGAATAAGCACCTCGCACAGCCTGAGGACTATTCAACTTCTGCTGCAGGACTATATATTCTCAGATAAACTAATAGCCACCGCACCCAATAGGTGCGCGGTGGCTATCAACACATTTTAACTCAGTTTCTGAACTTTGTTATGTATTCAAGGAGTATTTTTCCAAATGCGGATTTTCCGTCCTCGTCAATTCTGTCAACATAAGCACAGTGCTTTCCGTTCATAACCTTATGTTCTACCTTATCCATATCATATCTGAAATGCTTCAGCGTAGATATAGTGAGCATGGTTTGTTCATATCTGTTTTCCATATCGTTATCAGATACAATAAACAGCATGGGGGCTAACTTTTCGGCTGTGCCGATGTGATAAAGGGGAGCGGAGTCGTCGATTATAACTTTCCTTGAATCAATGCCACGCTCTCTTAAAACATTGAAGTGACATGTGGGTTGTCCCGCGTCATGGATATATCCGTCGATGGATTCTGGTGCGATGTGATAGGGTGCTAACCATCGCTTGTCAAAGCAAAGCATCATGGAAATATATCCACCCGCCGAGCTTCCGCCAACAAAGAAGCGGTTGACTTTGCCGTAGTTTACCATGTTTTTCTTTGCCCAGGCAACACCTGCGGCACAATCCTTAATAAAGTCGGGATAGGAGGCAGTGGGGTACAGTCTGTAGTTAAGACCCACAACTGCAATGCCATTTTCCGTGAGCATATCTGCGAAATGTTTACAGTCAGCATTACTACCCGCTTCAATACCACCGCCATGGATGTATACAAATACATCAAATTCATCGCAGTCGGGTAGATAGATGTCCAGTTGTTGTCTTGTGACAGCGTCTTGGCAATAGGGAATACTTTCAATGATTTTCATTTTATTGTTCCGCCTTTTTGTCTAAATGTTTGTTGCGTATGTAGAGAATGATATCTATTCCAACCATTATGAGATTAAGGAAATAGAAGAACAACACATACCATTTTTGTGAAAACTGCGCCATGTATACGGTGTTTGTGAATTTTGAAGCAATTCCAGCTATGTATCCAAAAAAGATAAGGCAAAGGAAAGCGATGCTTTTACCCTTAGCTGTACGAGCTTTGTAGGATTTTATCACATTCATAGGCCATGAGGCTCCAAAGCTGAGAATCATAATTATTTCCAATATTTCTGCCATTTAATTCACCCCCGATTCTCTCAATTATTCTATCATATACTGTCTGGTATGTAAATGTAAAATATTAAGCTTTTATTAATTCGTTAAGACAAATAGCTTTTTTGCCGTTTTCGGTGAGTATTTGTACAACAAGCTTGAGTTTATCATAAAAGTCAGGTTGATAACCAAAGAATGATTCATAGAAGTACTGTTCATGAATCATCACTTCGCAAAAATCTTTTTTGATAATATTGTTTGTTTTATCTGAAATATCGCAAAAGGGATGATTGTTGATTACAAGATTATTATCGTAGTAATAAAATTCGTTTTTGAATCGTAAATATAAGCTCCGTATGTATCGTTCAAACATTTGAACATTTTCAAAAAAGGATTCTCAAATATAGATGAATATCTTTTATCGTTTATGTATTTCAAAAAAAGTATGCAGTCATATATTGAAAAGCGATAATACATACTAACACATACTTTACTTAACAAATTATATCACCACATTTCGCCTTGTAAACAGTACAATAAAAAAGTTATGAAAAATCAAAAAAATCTCTTGACATCCTTTTCCCCTTGTGGTAGTATATATAGGCACCGTTAAGGGTGCGCTCGGTGTGGGAGCATAGCTCAGCTGGGAGAGCATCTGCCTTACAAGCAGAGGGTCATAGGTTCGAGCCCTATTGTTCCCACCATTTTTATGGCCTGGTAGTTCAGCTGGTTAGAACGCTAGCCTGTCACGCTAGAGGTCGTGGGTTCGAGTCCCATCCAGGTCGCCAATTTTATATCTGCGGATTTAGCTCATCTGGTAGAGCGCCACCTTGCCAAGGTGGAGGTAGCGAGTTCGAGCCTCGTAATCCGCTCCAAACCCTGAGTACAATAGTTCTCAGGGTCTTTTTTATTAATGTTATTCTGAGATTTATTTAATTCAATAATTTATTAAAAGCGATTGGTATTATCATTAAATAACTTTTTATTGTAAATTACTTGACAACAGCATTTTTGTATTATATTATAATATTTACAAAATTTTTTAAACTTTTATTAGTTCAGGAGGAGTTTAAATGGAAAAATTCATAGAAACCTATATGCCATTTCTTGTATTGGCTGGTTCTATAATTGCATTGCTGTTTGCAATATTTACTGCAAAAAAGGTAATGAAGTTTTCCGAGGGTACTGACCGAATGAAGAAAATATCAGCTTCTATTCGCGAGGGCGCAAATGCGTATTTAAGAAGACAGTATACAGTTGTTTCTGTTTTCTTTATTTGTATGTTCGTTGTTCTCTGCGTTATGGCGGCATTCGGATTGCTTACTTGGTTTGTACCTTTCGCATTCGTAACTGGTGGATTTTTCTCAGGACTTTCGGGATTTGTCGGCATGAAAATTGCCACTGCTGCTAATGCCCGTACCGCTAATGCCTGTATCGACGGACTTAATAAAGGTCTCCGCGTTGCTTTCTCTGCGGGTTCAGTTATGGGCTTCACGGTTGTAGGCTTAGGTCTTCTGGACATTTCTGTCTGGTTTATTATTCTGAAGTTTATATTTAAGTTAGATGCCACTTCTATCACAAGCGCTATGCTTACCTTTGGTATGGGTGCTTCTTCGATGGCTCTCTTTGCCCGTGTTGGCGGCGGTATATTCACTAAAGCTGCCGACGTAGGCGCCGACCTCGTTGGTAAGGTTGAAGCAGGAATTCCCGAAGATGATCCCCGTAACCCTGCTGTTATCGCCGATAACGTTGGTGATAACGTTGGTGACGTTGCAGGTATGGGTGCCGATTTATATGAGTCCTATGTTGGCTCTATAATTTCTGCTTGTGCTTTAGGTGTGACTGCGTTCCAGAACTTCAACGCTATGGCACTTCCTATGATTATGGCTGCCTTTGGTATATTAGCATCTATCATCGGCTCTTTCCTAGTAAGAACAGGGGAGAACACCGAGCAGAAACTACTTCTCAAGGCGTTGAGTCGCGGTACAAACTTCAGTGCAATACTTATCGCTGTGGTTGCTCTGCCTTTGACCTATTTCGTTTTAGGAGATATCAAGTTTTATATCCCCATAGTTGCGGGACTTCTTGCCGGTGTGCTGATTGGTAAGGCTACCGAATACTATACATCAGATACTTACAAGCCCACCAAGAAACTCGCTGACACCAGTGAAACAGGCTCTGCAACAATTATAATCGGTGGCATCAGTCTTGGTATGCTTTCCACCATACTTCCCATTATTATTGTTGGTGTATGTATTCTTGTTTCTTTCTTTGTCGCTAGTGGTTCCATAACATCCCCCGATGCCGCAAAGGGTCTTTATGGTATTGCCCTCGCCGCGGTTGGTATGCTATCTACTTTGGGCATCACTCTTGCCACAGACGCTTACGGTCCTGTAGCTGATAATGCAGGCGGTATTGCTGAAATGGCTGGTCTTGACCCCAGCGTTCGAGAAAGAACAGACGCTCTTGATGCTTTAGGCAACACCACTGCCGCAACAGGTAAAGGATTCGCAATCGGCTCAGCCGCACTCACAGCCTTGGCTCTTGTTGCTTCATATATTGATAAAATCAAAGAGGTTGCCGCAAAAGCAGGGGAAGCGGTTGTTGATTCCTTTGACATAATGAATCCTGTAGTTTTGGTTGGACTTTTCATTGGCGCATGTTTGCCTTTTGTATTTGCCGCATTCACAATGGAGTCAGTTGGCAAAGCTGCTCAATCGGTAGTTCGTGAGGTTCGCCGTCAGTTTAAGGAAATTACAGGCCTTATGGATGGTAACGCTGACCCCGATTACGCTTCCTGTGTTGATCTTTGTACCCGCTCAAGTCTTCGCGAGATGATCCTTCCCACTATAGTTGCAATAGTTACACCCGTTGTTACAGGTTTAGTCCTTGGTTATCAGGGCGTTGTAGGTCTCTTGGCAGGTGCTACAGCAACAGGTTTCCTCATTGCAATTTTCATGTCTAACTCTGGTGGCGCATGGGATAACGCAAAGAAGCATATCGAAGGTGGTGTGCACGGCGGTAAGGGTAGTGATTGTCATAAGGCTGCCGTTGTGGGTGACACTGTTGGTGACCCCTTCAAGGATACTTCTGGTCCTGCAATCAACATTCTTATCAAGCTTCTTTCAATGGTTTCCATTGTATTTGCCGCACTAATTTTCAAAGTGCATCTTTTCTAAACAATATTTCATAAATATTTGCCCCGTTTTGCGAAAAAACGGGGCTTTTTCTATTGACTTTAGCGCTTTAGTGTGCTAAAATGCTATATATCAATTTTTATGGAGTGTAAAAAATCATGCATAAATTTAAAAAGGATACAGTTGACAAGCTGTTTGAAGCCATACTTTCTCTAAAAACCATAGATGAGTGTTATAGCTTTTTTGAAGATGCTTGTACAATTCAGGAAATCGAGGCGATATCTCAACGCTTTGATGTTGCTCGTAATCTCTGTCTTGGAAAAAGCTACGCAGATATCAATAAAATTACAGGCGCAAGCACAGCAACTATCTGCAGAGTAAGTAAATGCATCAACTACGGAGACGGTGGTTATAAACTTGCCATCGACAGAATAGAGGGGGAGAATAATGCTGAACAGTAAACTCCTCAAAAATGAAGAAAAGGCTATATATGCCCTCCGTGAACTCTATTCAGGCTTTGGATACTCTCAGTTTAAAATGAGCAAATTTGAGGAATATGATTTTTATGTAAGAAATATGCATTCCTTGGTTTCCAACGGAGTAATCACCTTTACCGATACCACAGGCAAATTAATGGCTTTGAAGCCTGATGTCACTCTTTCTATAATCAAAAACACTAAGGATTTCGAGGGCTTTGTAACTAAGGTGTATTATGACGAAAGTGTTTACAGAATTGCTGAGGGCTCAGGTTCCTATAAGGAGATAACTCAGACAGGCCTCGAATGTATTGGTGATATATGCACCTATGATATTTGTGAGGTCGTCAGCTTGGCAGTAAAAAGCCTTGGGCTGATTGATGAGGACTATATTTTGGATGTTTCCCACGCTGGTCTTATTGCGGCTTTGTTTTCTGCCTGTGATATTGACGGGGAGGCTCAGTCTAAGGTTTTAGAGTGTGTGCAATCTAAGAACGCTGATGGTATAATTTCACTGATGGAAAGCGGATGTATATCCACTACAGCCGCCGATGTCTGCACTAAGCTTACCCACAACTATAAAAGCTATAAAGAGGTAAGCAATACCTTTGCGCTTTTCGCTAAAAATCCTGAGGTCATGAATGCTCTCAACGAATTTGGAGCTGTAATGTACGCTTTAGAACAGGCGGGAATGCTCAAAAGAGTGAATATTGATTTCTCAATAGTAAGCGATATGAAATACTATAGCGGTATTGTGTTCAAAGGATATATCAATGGTATTCCACAGGCGGTTTTATCTGGTGGACAATACGATAAACTTGCTGCAAAAATGGGCAAGAATTCCGGTGCTATAGGATTCGCCGTATATCTCGATATGTTGGAGCGCTACGGTAACGATTTAGAAGAATACGATGTAGATGTGGTATTGCTTAAAACGCAGGGGGCTTCACCCGAAAAACTGCTAAAGTATGTGAATAGGCTATCATCCGACGGAAGCCGTGTTATTGTTCTTGGAAAAGTGCCTAAGAATTATAGATATCGAAAGCTCATAAGTTTCGACGATTTAGAGGGGGCAGAGTAATATGAATACAATTAACGTTGCACTGCCTAAGGGTAGATTAGGCGAAAAGGTATTGGAAATGTTTGAAAACTCAGGTTTTCCTTGCCCCCAAATACACGACCCGGGCAGAAAGCTGATATTTGAAAACAGCGAGGTTGGTATACGTTACTTTTGGGTAAAGCCATCAGATGTTGCCATATATGTGGAAAGGGGAGCCGCCGATATAGGTGTGGCAGGAAAGGACATTCTGTTGGAATATTCCCCCGATGTATATGAGCTTCTCGACCTACATCTTGGTATTTGTCGAATGGCTGTAGCTGCACCTAAAGATTTTCGTGATAACACCGCCAAAACTCTCAAGGTTGCAACCAAGTTTTCAAAAATAGCAAGAGATTTTTATGCTCAGAAGGGCAGAGATATAGATATTATCCACCTTAACGGCTCAATAGAAATAGCACCTATTTTGGGGCTTTCTGACGTTATTGTAGATATAGTCGAAACTGGTAAAACCCTTTATGAAAATAATCTTGAACCCATAGAGGATATTGTGCCAATCAGCGCAAGGCTTATAGCAAACAAATCTTCCTATAAGTTCAAGCAGGAGAAAATAGATAAGATTTACGAATCTTTGTCTGGATTAGTGAGGAATAAAAATGATTAAAATATTGAATTACAGCGAGGTTTCCCGTGATGAAATATTCGCTCGTGGCACTGCAGAACAGGATGTATCTGGCATTGTTGCCGATATTATAAATGATGTAAGGCTAAACGGTGACCAAGCTTTATTTAACTATTGCCGTAAGTTTGATAAAGCAGAGCTCAAAAGCTTAGAGGTGACCCGCGAGGAAATTGACGAGGCTTTTAATACTGTTGAGCCACGTTTTTTGGAGATACTCCGCACCGCCGCTGAAAACATAAGAGAATATCATAAATGCCAGGTTAGAAACAGCTTTGTACTTAATGAGAAAAGCGGAATTGTAACTGGTCAGAAAATTACCCCTATCGAAAAGGTTGGTCTTTATGTGCCAGGTGGAACTGCGGCTTATCCCTCCACTGTCTTGATGGACAGCATTCCCGCAAAAATTGCAGGGTGCAAGGAAATTTGCATTGTCACTCCGCCGAATGCTGAGGGCAAGGTAAATCCCGTTATTCTCGCCGCCGCAGAAATTGCGGGTGTTGACAGAATTTTCAAGGTTGGCGGCGCACAGGCTGTAGCGGCTTTAAGCTATGGTACTGAAACCGTTCCTAAGGTTGATAAAATTGTTGGCCCTGGTAACGCTTTTGTTGCTGAAGCTAAACGTCAGGTATTTGGACTTGTATCTATAGATATGATAGCAGGTCCCAGCGAAATCCTTGTGGTTGCAGACGGAAAGAGTAATCCTCAGTTTGTAGCGGCTGACCTGTTATCTCAGGCTGAGCACGATAAAAATGCAAGTGCAGTGCTGGTTACCGACTCCATGGAGTTTGCCAATGCAGTTAGTGATGCTCTTGAGGAGCAGATTCCTCAGCTTTCACGAGAGGAAATCGCAAGGGTTTCTATTGATAACAACGGTAAAATCATAGTAGCAGAGGATTTGATGTTGGCAATAGATATTGCCAATGAAATTGCGCCTGAACACCTTGAACTTTGTGTCGACAATCCTTTCGATTATCTTGACAGCATCAAGAACGCCGGTAGCATATTTATGGGACGCTATTGCCCCGAGGCTCTGGGAGATTACTATGCTGGACCTAACCACACTTTACCAACAAGTGGTACTGCACGTTTTTCCAGTCCTTTGTCGGTTGATGATTTTGTTAAAAAATCACAGTTTACTTATTATACCAAGGATGCGCTTTTTAATGTTGCAGAGGATGTTGCCTTCTTTGCAGAAAAGGAGGGGCTTACCGCCCATGCCAAAAGCGCTACCATAAGATTAGAGGGTGAAGACCGTGAGTAGATTCAGAGATTCAAGATTCTCGGAATTAAAGGAATACGTACCTGGTGAACAGCCTCAAGATAAAAGTTATATCAAACTTAACACTAACGAATCTCCCTATCCGCCATCGAAATCCGTTTTAGACACAATGAATTGCGACGAGGCGGAAAAGCTTAGACTTTATTGTGACCCTGATTGCAATGCATTGAGGGTGAAATTAGCCGAAATTTATGGGGTTGATAAGGAAAACATTTTTGTATCAAACGGATCTGACGAGATATTGAACTTTGCATTTATGCTCTATGGAAAACAAAAGGGAGCAATGTTTCCTGATATTACCTATGGCTTTTATAATGTTTTTTGTAAACTTTATGGCATTGATTACAGTGAGATTCTGCTTAGCGAGGATTTTTCCATTAACCCCGAGGATTATGTTGGTAATGGTAAGTTTAATGTTATAGCCAATCCGAACGCTCCAACAGGCATGACTTTGAGCGAAGAAGATATTGAAAAAATCATTGCTTCGAATCCAGACAATGTGGTGGTTGTAGACGAAGCCTACATTGATTTCGGAGGTAAATCTTGCTATAAGCTTATAAATAAATATAAAAATCTATTGGTTTGTCGAACCTTTTCCAAATCCCGTAGCATGGCGGGTGCCCGTTTGGGTTATTGCTTTGCATCAAGAGATATCATTAAGGATTTAGAGCTTATCAAGAATTCCACTAATCCTTATAACGTAAACCGCTTGACCCAAGCGGCAGGTGTTGCGGCATTAAATGAAGACAGCTATTATATAAAAAATTGTGAAAAAATTATCGAAACCCGAGAATACACAGTCACGGAATTGGAGAAGCTTGGCTTCAAGGTGTTGCCATCAATAGCCAATTTTGTGTTTGCTAAGCACGAAAAACTCGGTGGCGAGGAACTGTATTTAAAATTAAAGCAGAATGGATTTTTAGTGAGACATTTCTCTAATCCCCGAATCTGCGAATTCAATCGAATTACAATAGGTAGTAGGGATGAAATGGAAAGTCTCATATCAGAACTTAAAAATATAATCGGAGGTAGCAAATGAGAACTGCAGAAATTAACAGAAAAACCGCAGAGACAGATATCGGTCTTAAACTTAATCTTGATGGTAGCGGTAAATCTTTAATTGATACAGGGTGTGGATTTTTAAACCATATGCTAACCCTTTTTGCCCGTCACGGTATGTTTGACTTGGAGGTTAAATGTAAAGGGGACATAGACGTGGACTATCACCACACAGTGGAGGATATCGGCATTTGTCTGGGTCTCGCTTTTCGTGAGGCATTAGGTGAAATGCGCGGAATCAACCGCTATGGTAGCACAATCCTCCCTATGGACGAAGCGCTCATACTTTCGGCTGTAGATATTTCAGGCAGATGCCATTTGTCCTATTCTTTGGATAATCTCAAAGCCAGAGTAGGAGATTTTGACACCGAGCTTGTTGAGGAATTCTTTGAGGGATTTGTACGAAACGCCAACATCACCTTGCATATAAAATCCCTTGACGGAACAAACACCCATCATATCATTGAGGGTACATATAAATCAGTGGCAAGGTCCATGCGCGCTGCGGTTGAAATGGATAAAAGGGCAGGGGATACAATTCCCTCCACCAAAGGAGTTCTGTAATGATAGCAATTATTGACTATGGAGTCGGCAATCTATTTTCCCTTGTTTCATCTTTCAAGGCTATCGGCGCGGATGCGGTGGTAACTAATGATATTGATGTTATCAGGTCGGCGAACAAGCTGATTTTACCAGGCGTAGGGGCTTTCCGCGATGCGGCAAAAAAACTGAGAGACAGCGGAATGGATAAGGTTGTTTTAGATGAGGTAGCAAAGGGTAAGCCTCTTATGGGTATCTGCCTCGGTATGCAACTTCTGTTCGATAAAAGCTACGAATACGGTGAGCATGGGGGATTAGGACTTATAAAAGGCTCAGTTATTCCCTTTAAGGGCAGAATTGTTGACTCTTTAAAGGTTCCCCACATTGGCTGGAATGCAATTAAAACTGCCGATAATTGTCCGATTTTTAGGTATATAGACAGCGGCGACCATGTGTATTTCGTACATTCTTACTTTGCGGAAATATCTGAGGCTACAGCTGCATCTGCGGAGTACGGAATTAATTTCACCGCCGCGGTTTGGAGCGGCAATGTATACGGTTGTCAATTCCACCCTGAAAAGAGCGGAGAGGTAGGACTTAACATTCTGCGCGGATTTAACGAGATAGGAGTATAATTTGAAATGCTGATTTTTCCCGCAATAGATTTATATAAAGGTTGCGCTGTTCGTCTTCTTAAAGGCGACTATGATAACATGACGATATACAGCAACAACCCCTTAGAAATTGCAAAAGAGTTTGAAATGGCAGGAGCCAAGTATATCCATATGGTGGATTTAGAGGGCGCTAAAAACGGCACTACCCCGAATCTTCATGTGGTAGAGGAAATAGTTAAGAACACAGGGCTCAAGGTTGAGATAGGTGGCGGTATTCGTTCTATGGAAATCGTGGAAAAATACCGCGAAATCGGAGTCAGCCGTGTTATTTTAGGCACTGCCGCCGTTGAAGACGAGACATTTTTAAAAGAAGCAATCGAAAAATATGGAGATTTCATCGCAGTTGGCGCCGACATAAAGGATGGATTTGTTGCCATCAAGGGCTGGGTGGAGAAGTCCAACATCGCCTGTCAGGATTTCTTCAAATATCTCAGTGGCTTGGGCGTAAAGACTGTTATCTGCACAGATGTTTCCAAGGACGGGGCAATGCAGGGTACCAACCGACAGCTTTACCGTGAGCTTAGTGAAAAATTCAGTATGGATATCGTGGCTTCTGGTGGTGTGTCAAGCATCGAGGACATTGTTGCTCTGCGTACACTTGACCTTTATGCCGCTATTGTCGGTAAAGCATATTACATTGGCGCTATTGATTTAAAAACCGCAATAGAGGTGGCTAAATGATTACCAAGAGAATTATACCTTGCCTGGATGTAAAAAACGGCAGGGTAGTTAAAGGAACTAATTTCAAGGGACTTAATGATGTTTCTTCTCCTGTCGAGTTAGCTAAGCTATATAGTGACAACGGAGCAGACGAGCTGGTGTTCTACGATATAACTGCATCCTTTGAGGAACGGAAATTATTCACCGATATTCTCACCGAGGTTGCCTCACATATATTCATTCCCCTAACCGTTGGTGGCGGAATCAATACGGTTGAGGATTTTGACCGAGTGCTGAAATGCGGAGCCGATAAGGTTAGCGTAAATTCAGGTGCTATCAGAAATCCAAAACTTATCGAGGAAGCCGCGAAAATCTACGGAGACCAATGTGTTGTTATTTCTGCCGATATAAAGCGTGTGAACGGTGAGTTCCATGTGTTTGCAAAGGGTGGCAGAGAGGATACCGGCATGGAGGGTATCTCTTGGATAAAGCACTGTGTGGATATGGGCGCCGGTGAGGTTGTGGTTAATTCCATCGACACCGACGGAGTGAAACAGGGCTTCGATATCGAGATGCTCAAGGCTGTCAGAGAAGCGGTTAATGTGCCTGTGATTGCCTCTGGTGGCGCTGGGGGGATCAGGGATTTTATCGATTTGTTCCAAAAAATTCCCGAAATTGACGCGGGTCTTGCCGCCTCAATTTTCCATTTCGGAGAGGTGGCAATTCCCGATTTGAAAGCGGAACTGAAAAAGAATAATATAAATGTGAGGTTGTAAAATATGTTGGATATAGAAAAGCTTAAATTTGACGAAAAGGGTCTTATACCCGCTGTGGTTGTGGATTCAATCACCAAGAAGGTATTGACCGTTGCATATATGAACAAGGAAAGCCTTAAGATTTCAATGGAAAAAGGTATGACCTGTTTCTACAGTCGCTCACGCAATGAACTTTGGCTAAAGGGTGAAACCAGTGGTAATTACCAGCATATTGTATCAATTACCGCCGACTGCGACTACGACGCCTTAACCGTTGTGGTGGAGAAGGATGGACCCGCCTGTCATTTAGGCGAGGATTCCTGTTTCCATAACCCCGTGTGGCAGAGCGAGGACAAAACAGAATTTTCCTTAGAGGGTCTTTATGAGCTTTTGCAGGGCAGAAAGGATACCCTTCCTGAGGGCTCTTATACCACATATCTCTTCGAAAAGGGTACAGATAAAATTCTCAAAAAGATTGGCGAGGAATGTACCGAAGTAATTATCGCCGCAAAGGCAGACGATAAGCCCGAAGCTATCTACGAAATTGCCGACCTTGCCTATCATGTTATGGTGCTTATGGTGGAAAAGGGAATAACACTGGAGGATATTCACCGAGAGCTTGGTTCCCGCCATGTTATTGACCACAAGGTTAAGCAGGAGAAAATGACTGGTAATGATTAAATCTAATTTTCATACCCACTCTATGTTTTGCGACGGCTCGAATACTGTTGAGGAAATGGTGCAGGAGGCTATATCCAAAGGCTTCACACACCTCGGCTTTTCTGGTCATGGATTCACAAGCTTTGATTCCAGCTATTGCATGACAAAAGAGGGAACCGCCGCTTATATTAAGGCAGTCAACGACGCTAAGGATAAATACAAGGATAGAATCAACATCTACCTTGGCGTTGAAAATGACTATTACTCAGACGAGAGCAATGATGATTTTCAATATGTTGTTGGCTCGGTGCATTATGTGTTAAAAGATGGAATTTACTACCCTGTGGATTCTTCTCCTGAGCATCTAAAACGCCTTATTGATGCATTTGATGGTGACAATATAAGGTGCTGTAAGTCTTTTTTTGAAACCGAAGCCCACGTGGTTGATAAAACCGATTGCGACATTATTGGTCACTTTGACTTAATTTCAAAATATTTCAACAATCTTAAAATGGAGATTACTCCCCAATATTTAAAACTTGCCGAAGCGGCTGTGGATGCCCTGATACCATACGACAAGCCTTTTGAAATTAACACAGGCGCCATTGCCCGTGGTATAGACCACGGCATTTACCCTTCTGTTGATATTCTTAAAATGATATACAAAAGGGGCGGAAAAATTATTCTTAATAGTGATTGCCACAATAAAAATCACCTTGACTGCTACTTCGCGGAATCATTAAAAATTGCCAATGAAATCGGCTTTAAATCAATCGTCTCCCTCCATGGTGATACGTTTCAGGAATTCGACATTAACAGCTTCAAAGCATAATTAAAACGAGCTATGATGAAATTTATAGCTCGTTCTTTTGTTTTAAAAGCAAGTATGTCTTTAGTACCGCCGCTTGGGTTTTTGCATCCTTGATTTTACCGCTCATAATTTCGTCAACTAAATCTTTTATAGGCGTTTTTTCAACAAGCAAAAACTCATCCTCGTCGGGGTCGGTGTCGCCGTAGTCGAGACCAAATGCGGCATACATGTATATAATCTCACCGCAGTAGCCGGGACTGGGGTAAAGCTCACCTAAAAATTGGAACCTTTCGGCAGTGCAACCTGTTTCTTCCTTTAGTTCTCTTATTCCGCAGGTTAGTGGCTCCTCATCGCCGTCTCGTTTTCCGGCGGGAATTTCTTTAACAACTTCCATATATGGATATCTGAACTGTTTGACGGTGATTATCTCATTTTTATCGGTCACAGGAACTATGCAGACTCCGCCGTTATGCTCCACAACTTCCCGCGTGTGAACTGTGCCGTCGGGCACTTCGGCATCGTCCACCCGAACCTTTATTATCTTACCTTTGAATATATATTCTTCTCTTAATTTCTTTTCTTCTAAATTCATTATAATACTCCTTTTTACATACAAATTAATTGGGTGAATTTTATGGAAACCATAACTCGTTTTAAGTTTTACGGATATGACGAATGTGACAGTGTTATTAAAAAACTGTGCTGTAACTATCGTGGACTACTTTCTCGAATACCCATAGGTGTCAGCGGTGACGGGAGGAAGATATACTGTCTTAAAACAGGTGATTCGCGTGAGAGTGTGCTGTTTGTAGCAACGGTCCACGGAAACGAATATATAACTACATCTATAATATTAAGATTCATTGAGGATATGTGTCATCATCTAATGCGTGGCTCTGAATTTTGTGGTATAGATATGAATCTGGCATTGAATACCCGAAGCCTTTACTTTGTGCCAATGCTTAACCCCGACGGTTGTGAAATCGCGCTTAACGGCAGCGAGGAAGACTGGATAATAAAGCTGTGCAACGGAGATTTCGGGGTTTGGAAAGCCAATGGCAGAGGAGTGGATATAAACCACAATTTCGATGCCGATTGGGGGGAACTTCGAGAGATTGAAAAGTCTTTTGGAATAGATGCGCCGAGCATTGGAAGGTACGGCGGTAGTTCTCCAATGAGTGAGCCAGAGACTATGGCGCTTTGCACCCTTTGTCGACTTATTAATCCGATCCATGTTATAGCCTTGCACACTCAGGGCGAGGAGATATATTACGGTTATAAGCATAAAAACCGCACTGAGGAAAGAATGGCAGAAATCTTCGCAATGACATCGGGCTATACCTTAAGCCGCCCTGATTATCTGTCCTCTTGCGGCGGATTTAAGGATTGGTTTTGCGCTGTATTCAAACGACCTGGCTTTACTTTCGAATGTGGCTACGGAAAGAATCCCTTGCCCGAAAGCGATATAGCTCCTATCTATAAAAAGCTGAGAGAAACCTTAGCCATCGCATCTATTATTTAAGAATTTTGTTTATAACCTTTTCGCCGATTTCGGCGGTTTTTCCGTCTTTGTCCTTGCGACAGAACACATAGTAATCATGGTCCTTACCAGCCGCTTCTCCAAGAATATCAAAGCATTTAAGCTCATTGACTTTTATTGCGTGGTTATCCTGTTGATTGAAAACTCTAAGTTTCGCAAATAAATTTACGTTTTCCGCTGAGTGATATGTTTCTACACCCGAATCATCCAGCACCCATATACATGCGCCTGTTTCCTGCATTTGCAAAACGGCTTTTTGATGAGCGGTGGTTTTGCTAATGGAATCCTTTGACGAATAACTACAGTTGATGGCTTGTACTTTAACCTTGTCGTCGCCGTTGGTGTCCTCACTGAATTCACAAAGCTCGGTGGTTATTTCATCCAATATCGTATCCATTATGTAGCCGTCAGAGTAGAAAAGCACGTAGTAATCTGGCTCTACTCTCATGGCGCATTGTGCGGTACATATGAAAATAGTTACTGCAAGAAACAAGGCTGCTAACATGTGCCATTTGTAGTAAAACCAATAGTAGTTTTTCCAATCCTTAGTGCCGTCGTAATGTTCGCGGTCTTTGTATTTCATCGTTAATACACCACACTCATAAATTATAACAATTAGAATATAACATAATAATAATATTTTTTCAAGCGTTATAAAGGGTCTGCAATAAATTTGTGCAGACTTTTAAGTTTGCTCATTTGTTCTCTATTTTTAAAATATAAATTTCTAATATAACTAAATTTTTGATAGGATTAATGCACCCTACGGCCCTTGTGACGGTTATAGGGTGTCTTAATTTGTCATGAATTGGTTTTTTAGGTCATCGAAAACTCTGTAATACCACTATTTCATGGCATTCTCTTATTCCAGCGTTTCATCGTGGGGAGTATTAAAAGGCTATAAAAACCTCACACAAATATCTTACCCCATCTTGCTTTTTTGTAAATTTTCTTACCCACACAAAGCACAACGTTTTTAACCATAATAAATTATCTTGCCTCAACTTACCTTTCCTATACATATCATATTTCTCAACAGTCTTTTGCTCCATTTCAGCAAATAACTATTTTTCAAAATCGGTCATTTGCGATACCTTTTTATGTTCGCTCTTTAATTGCCTTTGTGCTTGTAATCTCAAAATCTCTTCGGCATCACTTCTACCTGTCTCGGTATTTATCTTGTTCATTAGTTTGTCTAAGTTTTTGTTATTTCCTGTTGCCATAATATAACTTTTATTAATTTGGATTCTATGATAAGAACGATAGGAAAGATTTAATTTCAAGCGACTAAAACATAGAAAAGGCATCACAGAAATGTGATGCCTTTCGGTAAATTATAAAAATGTTTGGGGTAAATAGGGGATAAATACGATTTTCACGACCCATCAACACCCTGAAAACCTGCATAAATAAAGGGTTTTCTTAATCTAACGGTTTCATCGTGGGGAAGAGCAGAACGTCGCGTATAGCCTGAGAGTCGGTGAAAAGCATACACATACGGTCGATACCGTAGCCGATGCCGCCCGTTGGAGGCATACCGATCTCAAGAGCGTTCATAAAGTCTTCATCAGTGCGGTTCGCTTCCTCATCACCTTGTGCAAAAAGCTCCTCTTGAGCCTTGAATCGCTCTCTTTGGTCGATAGGGTCGTTGAGCTCAGAATATGCATTACACATTTCCCAACCATTCATAAACATCTCAAAGCGTTCAACAAGCTCGGGGTTGTCGGGCTTCTTTTTTGTAAGAGGAGATATTTCAATGGGATGGTCGGTAACAAAGGTAGGCTGAATAAGATGCTCCTCAGCAAACTCCTCAAAGAAAAGCGCAAGAATATCACCCTTTTTGTGGCGATCTTCAAATTCAACATGATGCTCCTTAGCAACAGCCTTTGCTTCTTCGTCGGTGTGTATTTCGTTAAAGTCAACGCCTGCGTACTTCTTAACAGCATCGGTCATTGTGATGCGCTCGAAAGGTTTTCCGAGATCCATTTCAATGCCGTTGTAAACGATGGTGGTTGTGCCAAGCACTTCTTTCGCCACGTGGCGGAACATATTTTCTGTGAGATCCATCATGCCGTTGTAGTCTGTATATGCCTGATACAATTCCATGAGCGTGAATTCGGGGTTGTGGCGGGTGTCGAGACCTTCATTGCGGAATACTCTGCCAATTTCGTAAACCTTTTCAAGGCCGCCAACGATAAGTCTCTTTAAGTAAAGTTCAAGGGAGATTCGGAGCTTGAAATCCTCGTCAAGAGCGTTGAAGTGGGTTTCAAAAGGACGGGCTGCAGCACCTCCGGCATTGGAAACCAGCATAGGAGTTTCCACTTCCATAAAGCCAAGACCATCGAGATACTTTCTGATGGAACTGATGATACGAGAACGCTTGATGAAGGTATCTTTAGCTTCGCTGTTCATGATAAGGTCGGTGTATCTTTGACGATATCTAATGTCGGTGTTGGTAAGACCGTGGAATTTTTCAGGAAGCACCTGAAGGCTCTTGGTGAGAAGAGTTATCTTTTCGGCATGAATAGATATTTCACCGGTCTTGGTTTTGAACACAGTACCCACAACGCCGATAATATCGCCTATGTCAAACTTCTTGAATTTTTTGTATTCATCTTCACCGAGAGAATCTCTCGCTACGTAACACTGAATACCGCCTTTGAGGTCCTGGACATTGCAGAAAGAAGCCTTGCCCATAATACGTTTAGACATCATTCTTCCAGCTATAGAAACTGTTTGCCCTTCAAGAGCTTCATAATTATCTTTGATATCCAAGCTATGGTGTGTCTGATCGTATTTTGTAATCTCAAAAGGGTCGTTGCCCGAAGCTTGAAGCTCGGCGAGTTTTTCACGACGAACCTTGAGAATCTGGTTAAGTTCTTCGGCAGTAGGCGCCTGTGGTATGTTGACATTCTTTTCGTCTGCCATTTGTAACACTCCTAAAATTTTGACTTATCTGTTAATTTCAACGATTTTAAACTTCATTTCTCCTCTGGGAGCTTCGGCAACAACTATTTCGCCGATTGTATGACCCATGAGGGCTTTGCCGATGGGTGACTCGTCGGAAATCATACCCTTAGTGGCATCGGCTTCTGCTGTGCCAACGATTTTCCAAGTAAAATCCTTATCCTTTTGCTCGTCGTGCACCTTAACGCTGACTCCTAGCATAACTTTATCATTGGTGATTTCACTATCACTAATAACCTTCACGGATTTAAGCATAACCTCAAGATCGGTTATACGGGCTTCAATCTTAGCCTGTTCGTTTTTGGCTTCATCATATTCGCTGTTTTCAGAGAGGTCACCAAAGCCACGGGCAACCTTAATTTTTTCCGCAACATCAGCGCGGGCAGTGGTCTTGAGATAATTGAGTTCATCCTCTAATTTCTTAAGACCTTCGGGGGTAACAACTATTTGCTTAGCCATAATAATTAGTTCCTTTCAAATAAACAGGTCGGTATGCACCGACCTAATAATGTATCCATTATATATGTTAAAATACCTTTTGTCAAGGAGTAACTTTTATATTATATGTAACTTGACTAACTTAGCAACAGATGATATTATTAACCCGTAGGTGGTAATATATGTATACAAATGCAGACAGTATAAAAGAACTTCTTAACTCAACTAAATTTGCTGAAAATATAATCTGCTTAGGCTCGGTGGATTCCACTAACTCTTACCTAAAAAATTCATACGACGTTAAAGATGGAACCGTTGTAATTTCTGAGCAACAAACAGGAGGCAGAGGAAGAAGGGGCAAAACTTTTTTGTCACCCATCGGCGGTATTTATATGTCATTATTATATAACACAACTCCCGATAAATTTGATCCAGGTAAAATAACATCTTGTGTTGCACTTTCTGTGTGTAAGGCTATTGAATCCGTAACTGCACTTGAGCCTAAAATCAAATGGGTAAACGACGTTTTTCTGGGTGATAAAAAAGTTTGCGGTATTCTTTGTGAAGCTGTTAATGATTCTCAAAACAATTTAAAAAGTGTTATAATTGGTATTGGACTAAATGTTGATGATGTAGTATTAGGTGCGGATTTAGACGACATAGCCACTAATCTGGAAAAAGAGACAGGCGCAAATGTTTCTAAAAATATGCTTGTTGCAGAAATACTGAATAATCTTGAAAAAGATTTATACACAACAAATACTCCAAGCTTTATCGAGCAGCTTCGCACACGCTATTTTATATTAGGTAAAAAGATAAAAGTAACCACCGTTTCGGAATCTTATTTCGCCACTGCGGTTGATATTGACAGCTCCTGCAGATTAATAGTAAAAAGGGGAGAGCGAAATATAGTTATTTCTTCGGCAGAAGTCAGTATATCCCAATGAATATGTAATTTTCATATTAAAAAAAGTAGGTATAGAACGAACTTGATATGTCGTTATACACTTTCAAGAGAACATAAAGCTAAAAATCATATAAATTTTATTAGATTTTTGATATTATTTCATATTGACAATAGAATTTTAATGGTATATAATTATTGTGTTATAATACAGTTATTGTAAATAATACTTGAGAGAGGAATGTTTTTATGAAGAAAATAATCGCGATGGTTCTTACGGTTATTATGCTGTCAAGCACTATCTCAACCTCCATTTTTGCTTTTGCTACCAACGATGCTAAAGATACAACCGTATCTCCCTTTGTTCATTCTGTTACCTTAGATGGTGATGCAAACTGCAAAAATAATGATATTAAGGTTATGTTCGAGGTCCCCGATGGCTATGAAGATATATTAGGAATCCAGCTGAAAATCAACGCACCTGAGGGATTTACCATTAATAGCGTTACTTCTCCATTAATAACCGAACGTTGGAACTTACATGAAAACATTGCTAATAATATCGTTTTTCTTGAAAGCGGTGACGAATTTAAAACTCTTACAGAAATCGCTACACCCAACGATGACGGCAAATATCATATTCTTACCCTCTCTGTAAATGCTGATGAAACCGTTGCTTCTGGTGAAATGACAGTAGAAATCTGCGTTGTAGATGTAAATGTTGCTGATGTTCCCTACGAGAACGAAACGGCATCTTCTGCAACCTTTACATACGTAGCAGGTCACACAGAGGAAACCGTTCCTGGTAAAGCTGCAACCTGTACAGAAGCAGGTCTCACCGATGGTGCCAAGTGTTCTGTATGTCAGGAAACTCTTATTCCTCAGGAAGAAATTTCCGCTTTGGGTCACACAGAGAAAACCGTTCCTGGCAAAGAAGCAACCTGTACAGAAGCAGGTCTCACCGATGGTGTCCAGTGTTCTGTATGTCAGGAAACTATTACCCCTCAGGAAGAAATTTCCGCTTTGGGTCACACAGAAGGCGAAGCTGTTAAAGAAAACGAAGTAGATTCCGATTGTGAAAACCCGGGCTCTTATGACAGCGTTGTATATTGTATCACCTGTAAGACTGTACTCTCCAGAGAAACCGTACCTGTTGACGCTCTCGGCCACACAGAGGAAATCATTCCTGGCAAAAAAGCAACCTGTACAGAAGCAGGTCTCACCGATGGTGTTAAGTGTTCTGATTGTGGTGAAATCCTCACCGCTCAGGTAGAAATCCCTGCTGAAGGTCATGCTTGGAATACAGACGAAGAATATAAACCAAGACACTGTACTGCATGTTCAGCAGTGACTGTAGTCTTCGTAGATAAAGTTGACAATCCTGTTTACGAAGCAATTGTAGCAAGCGGTTCATTTATTTCCGACGAGGATCTCGCAGCTGCTGAAGCCGCTCTTCCCACTGTCTATGGCTATGAGTTCTTCAGATGGGATGATAATCTTACAGAAGAAATCATAGCAGAGACCACCTTAAAGGCAACCTATAAAAAGATTGATGACGGAAGCTTCACCTACAATGTTACCATTGATTACATCAAGGAAGGCGAAGAACCCTATTCCGCACAGCTTCCTTTCGATACCAAGGTAATCGGTACAGATCTTCTTGCTGGACACTGGACTCTAAACGAGGAAGTATTCTCAAACGGAACCTCCTTTACTGCATACGTAGCATGTGACATGGACTTTGTCGCATGTCTTGGCGAGGTTACCGAGCCCAGCGTTACCATCATAAACGATGTTGCCGTCGCCAACACTAATGACAACAGCTATGTAACCTTTGCTCATGTTAATACAGCTGGTAAGAAAATCCAGGAAATTGGCTTCATCTATACCACAAAGACTACATATGACATAGTTACCGAATATGGCCATTATGAAGTTAACTTCACAATGGATGGTATAACTAAAGCTAAGAGAGAATATGAACATGGTGTAGTTCCCGGCGTAGGCGCCGACTTCATGGTTACCTACGGACACATCCAGAACGAGAAAGAAACCATGCGTTATGCCCGTGCATACGTTATCTTCGAAGGTGACGAGCAGGTATACTACAGCAACAACATTACTTCCAAGATCTTCAATAAAAACAATGGAGTGGGCGTAGAAGTTGACGTAGACTACACCGACGGATATGTTACCGGTACCACAGAAACTGCAGATAATAACGGCTACGAATATTAAAAAACAGGGAAAACGACCCTTAACCAAAAGCACATCCTATGGTAGTTATTCATAGGATGTGCTTTTTCTATTGTCTGTGACAAAGAGAACCCCCTGTTCTACAGGGGGCAAAGAAATAGCTTTTAGCGAGGAGTAGAGTAGACAATAAAAAAGCTCCTTGGTATAGTAGAAGTGGTTTGCCGACCACACAACTAAAATATCAAGGAGGTCT
>JAZQKX010000041.1:0-1755 GCA_045542355.1 Acutalibacteraceae bacterium | reverse complement strand
GGGTTACACATGGAAACAGCATAAGTCAGGGAAGTAGTATTTTCTATGAATATTTCAATATAGATGATAGCGGAACTCTGGTAGGCACATTTCCCGCAAATGAAACAGTCAAATGCTTGGTAAATGTTGCTGGCAACAGCTATGATGATTTTGACGCATCTGTTGAAACCTTTGGCTATGTGATGGGTTTCATCAGCTTCACTTTTGATGGTATCGAATACTATCTTGACTTGGCAGACATTCAAATTGTAAAATAACAACTATGGAGCGGACACAAGTCCGCTCCAATTTCTTATACTTCCAAAAGTCCAATGTATTTGTATGCGGTGGTTCTGCTGATGTCGCAGACCCTTGCGAGTTCCGACACATTCAACTGCTTGCTCTTGTAGGCGGGGTAGTGGCGAAGGAAGGTGGAAGGGATGTCCTCTTTGCTCACCTGCGGTCGGCCGATATGTCGCCCTTTGGCTCTGGCGTTTTCCATGCCAGACCGCACTCTCGCTCTAATCATCGCCAGTTCCAACTGGCTGAATACACCTGCCATCTGGAGAAATGCTTCGCTCATGGGGTCAGCCTGACCATTGCGACAATCCAGAGTGATGGAGCCAACGATGACCAACCGCAGGTGCTTCTCCCGCACAAGGTCGATGATTTCACAGAGTTGTTGTGTGCTTCTGGCAAGGCGAGAAACTTCTAATACAATGATGGTATCTCCTTCCTTGGCTTCCGCAAACATTGCCTGTTGCTGGCTCTTGACCTTGGCATCGCCATGCTCATACTCCACGAAAATCTGCTCAGCTCCCGCAGCTTTCAGTTCCCGCACTTGGCGATTGATGTCCTGTTTAGTTTCGTTGGTGCTACATCTGGAATATCCATAATCCATGACTATCTCTCCTTTTGGTTGGCGGGGCTGTTGCCCCGCCCCTTATGCTGTGATGGTGAAGCGACGACTGCTGACCTGCTTCGTATAAGCCTTGTAGAGGTCAGGCAGAACCTTTTTGAAGGAAGTGCTGTCGAAGCGGTTGGACAGAACAGAAGTCCAGCGGATGGTGTACTGACCCGCAATCAGTTCTTCCACCTCTCTGGCATCCATCTCAGCCTTGATGGAGTTGCGGACGGTATCGGCTTCCGCTTTCAGTTCCTCAATCATAGCCTCGTATTTGTTAAGCAGTTCGATCTTGGCGAGCAGTTCAATTTTAGACATTTGGGTTATCTCCTTTAATTTTGATGTTTGCCGTCTTTCCGGCTGCCACCGCTCCTTTGTGTTCTTTAAGGACTTACAACAGGCGGTGTTGAAATTGGGCTGTCCTTAACTACAAGAACATTATACACGATATATCGTGTATTGTCTATTAGCAATATACACGAAAAATAGTGTTTATATATAGTTAAATTATACACTTGATTTCGTGTATAGATGTGGTATAATACTGTTATCATAGGAAAGGACTAACCATTATGCCTTTACAGTTTAAGATTGATGTGCTGGGCGCACTCAAAGAAAAGGGAATCACCACCTACGCCATTCGCAAGCAGAAGATTATGAGCGAATCCACCCTCCAAAAGTTGCGCTCTGGAAAGGGTCTTGCCTGGACAACATAGAAATCCTGTGTCGGCTCCTGGAATGTCAGCCTGGGGACTTACTGGAATATGTGGAGGAAAAAACAGTCCAGGAGTAAGAGGGGATAAGGGGGGCTGTATTACGGGACAAAAAATAATCACATCCTCCATAGCGTATATGTGTGGCTCACAGTCCCA
>JAZQKX010000040.1:0-3014 GCA_045542355.1 Acutalibacteraceae bacterium | reverse complement strand
TTTCTCCGATGCTTACACCAATGCTATCGAAGCCAAGCAGGTTGCTGAACAGGAAGCCCTCCGTGACAAGACCCAGCAGCAAATGGAAACCGAGCGTGCCCGTCAGCAGGCAGAACGTGCGAAGATTCAGGCAGAAAATGATGCGGCTATTCGCAAGATTAACGCCGAGGCAGAAGCCGAAGCCGCAAAGGTAAAGGCTCAGGCAGACTTTGAAGTTGCTCAGCTTGAAGCCGATGCTATCGCCTATAAGGGGCAGAAGGAAGCCGAGGCTACCGCCGCTCTTGCCGCCGCAATTACCGATGAAGTTGTAGCGTATGAATACGCACAGAACTGGTCTGGTCAGCTTCCCACTTACATGATGGGTGGCAACGGCGCACTCCCGATTATCGACATTCCCATGGGTGAGGAGGAGTAATCCTCCCCATTTTTATTAGACATTCAGACGTTAAACGTCTAAATTAAAACTTGACAAAAACTTTTTTTTACTGTATAATAATCTTACCAACCAAGGAAAGGAAGTATCCTCCATGAAGTATCGCATCACCCTTACCGACACCGCCACCTACGAATTTGATTCTTCCCTCTATACCCCCGAACAGGCAAAGGCTCTTGCCGAAGATTGGTTCGCAGAACGTGAGCCTGATATTGAGTTTGAAACCCTTGCTCCCTGCGAAGTTGATGGCGATTGTCCTTACGAAGATTGTAATTGCTCTTTGTGCCATTAAGAAGGAAACATAATGTACGCTATCTATAAGCATGATAACCGCAACAACCCCTCCACCCTTATTGGCATTTGCCATACCAAAATGGGCGCAAAAAATGCCTGTTCTCATTTTATGAAGTGCTATGCCCATGAAAACGGTCATACCTTCTGCCGTGTAGAATATAAACAAGTTGATACATATAATGCAATTCGTATTGTGTATTTCTTTCTTACCCTTCTACGCAAGTTTGAAGAACGCAAACTCCGCCGCCTTGAATGGGAAGAGCGTATTGCAATTGCTGAACGTGAAGCCCAGTCACGCAAAGTGGCTTCTCTGTATTAAGAAAGGAGACCCCTATGAAAGTCGTATATTTTTCCGATGATGGTACTCGTTTTGAAAATGAAGATGAGTGCGAACTGTACGAACTGAAACAGAAACTTACTGGAAGCCTTTTCTTTGATGAAAACGGCGATCACATGACCACAGAAGAATGGCTTACTGACACGGAATATTGCGATTACATGGTAGTTGCCGACAATGATGAAGCAGAACTTATTTACAAGTATCTGCGCGAAGTTGGTCTGTGTTATCCGGACGATTGGCGCATGAATAAGCCTACTGCCGGACGCTATTATTACAGTCGCAACGATGAACGATGGCTTAACTTTGATGCAGAGCACAGCGAACTGCTCCGTATCATGAAAATCCTTGAGGGCTAACGCCCTCTTTCTTACTTAGACGTTAAACGTCTAAGACAGACCGCTGCTTGTGAAATATTTATCATATTTTCCTCTTGACTTGCCGTCTATTCTGTGATATAATCTACCTGAACCCAAACAAGAAAGGCGGTATTCTCTATGGCTATGGTAATGGTATTCGATACTGAAACGGTTTCTATTGATAAGCCCTTCTGCTACAATGTTGGCTATATAATCTTTGATACTGATTCTCTTGCTATCGTATGCAAGAAGGATTATGTTATCGAACAGGTATGGCATAATCCTATGCTATTCTCTACTGCTTACTACGCAGAAAAGCGCCCTCTGTACGTTTCCGCAATGCGCTCCCGTAAAACTGTTATGGATAAGTGGGGCTATGTGATGCGTGACATGGCAAGAGATATGCGTGAGCATAAAGTACAATATGCCTATGCTTACAATGCCCCTTTTGATGACAAAGTTTTCACTTTCAACGCTGAATGGTATCATACCAACAACCCCCTTGACGAAATCCCCGTGCTTGATATTCGTGGTATGGTAAGTGAATTTATTACCAATACCGCCGATTATAAGGAGTTTTGCGAACAGCACGGACTCTTTACTGACAGCGATAATTATAGCGGAACCGCCGAAGCCCTTTACCGCTATATTACGCACGATGAAACTTTCGTGGAAGCGCACACCGCTCTTGCGGATAGCGCAATTGAAGCGGAAATTTTGCTGGCTTGCCTTAACTTGGGTGCGGAAATCGGTAAGGAATATAAGGTAGAGCGCATTATCCCTCGATATAATGACAAGCCCTTCACTATTCGTATTGATGGCAATGTGATTTACAGAGGAACGTATCAGAGGAAATACACCCGTGAAGGCACTTATAGTTTCACAACTAAAATCTAAATGGGAGGCACTTTAGTCTGCTAAAGTGTCGCAATTCTTTTAGACGTTAAACGTCTAATATAAAAGGTTGACTTTTTCTAAAATCCGAGTATAATAGTAAGTGTCAGGGGCAAGAGTCAAGGCAAGGGTTTAGAGGATGCGACCCCAAACCTTGAAAAAATCCTCAAAAAAATTTCTCAAAGCCTCTTGACAAACCAAACACCCTGTGGTATAATCAATAGTGTCAAGGGGAGAGGGAAGAACCCACGAACCGCTTCGGTGGATAGTAGGGGTTGCGAGAAACTCGAAAAAAAAATGTACCAAAAACCCCTTGACAAACCCCACAAGGTGTGGTACAATAAAGATGTTCCCAAGAGAGGAACACGAAAGGTGAAGCGACCACCTAAAAAGCAGAAAGGAAACTATATGAAGTCTGAAATCCGTGTTGCCGCCAACGAAGTTGCCCTGTCCGCTTTCCGTGCCGCCATGGGTGACAAGGTCATCCCCGTCCGCACCTCCAAGAAGAACGGCTTTGCTTTCGACACTGGCGTGAAGGACGAGAACGGCAAGCCTGTGTATGTTGTCTTTGAAGCCACCGTCAAGGCGACCGAGGACAACAAGACCGGCTCTGTCAAGGCTTTCGACCTCGATGCCGCCGTTCAGGAGCGCATCGACTACGAGAACGCCCCCAAGAAGGAAACCAAGACCCCCGACC
>JAZQKX010000039.1:0-2985 GCA_045542355.1 Acutalibacteraceae bacterium | reverse complement strand
AAGAAACAACTTTTATTCCCTTATCATTTCTTTTGCCACCCAGGGATTTGACTTCCAAAAGAAAAACACCGCCGTTTTCTGCCACAACAACCGCATCAATTTCGTTGTTATTCGCCATACCTGCCAATCTGACAGTGCGGTACACATCATAACCACCTAAATCGGGCAGGGATTTCAAATTATGCCATACATTGTCTTCGCCACCACTGCCAAATGCTCTGGCTGCCGCTTTTGCTTCTTCAGCACTCTGTACATGCATAACACGGTCAAGACTGTGGACTCTCAATTGGTCCATACTATCCCATATTGCTGCTTTCAGTTCCGTTGAAATATTGGGGCTATGATTGATGTGATGATTAAATACATTCCGCATAAGGCTGTAGGGCATAAATTGCACACCATTCAGCCGAATATTGTGAAACCAGCGCATCTTACGCAATTGTTGCAATAACTTTTCTGCTGTTTCCTGACAAGGATTATTACGTACTAACCGCAAATACACATTGAGTTTAAAACATTTATATATTGCAACAAGCAATAACGCAACGAACAAATACAACAGTATCGGAATCCCGTTGTCAAAAAACCAATCCATAAAATCAGACATATTATAGGTCTCCCTTTATCTTCTGCAATCGATGTTATTTATTATTCAGCCAGTGTGGTAAACGCGCCACCATAAACACTAAAGTTTATCTTTGTAAATCCCATACTTGCGTAGGTGTCCAAAAGATGAATGGCCTCTTCAATCCAGTCTGGGTTTCCAGTTACAGGAATCAGGTCATCTGTGCCTTTGATTGTACAACCCGTTACGGACAGGGATTCGTCTTTCCATGTGTAACCACCATTATATTTCTCGACAAAATCGGTACCGTTGCTGACCCATTGCATACCCAGCCGTTTTGCATACACCCGCAATTCAGTGGTGCAATTAGAGGATATACCGAGGCTCTGTTCCTCACCCCAAATATGGAAGATGAGGCCTTGATACTTCTTTTCGCCATCTTTGTTGCTTACTTCAATGGTAACAGATGCTTCGCTCATTACGCTGGGATAATCTGCATCGAATGCAACATAAATCAAGTTGCCGTCTTTGGTGCAAGTACAGCGGGGGATATAATTCTTTAATTCAAAATCGTTGCCGCCGTCAGACATAACCACTTTCAGAACAAGGCTGTCACCCTTTTGGAATGCCTGGTTCTTTCCGTAAAGGCGGGTCAGCAAATCCTGCCCGTTGCTTAAATAATATGCATTGGGTCTTTCAACACTCACAATCTCAAAGCCAACAAAGTATGGGACATTTACCTTGGGAATAACTTCTGTGGTGGTGTAGGGACACCAAAGACAGGACAACTCTGCCTGACCCTCTTTGTCGTGGGTCGCTTGGGAAATAACCTTTCGGGAGTAAGAGTGGTTTTGCGGATTATGTTTGCCCATCAGGTACTTACCACAGGAACAGTAAAGATATTCGTACCCTGATTCAGTGCAGTAGGTGTAGGTCTTCTCTTTTCTGTACCCGTAATCATGCTCGTGATTGCCGTCCGTAGGTTTCGGCTCCGTGGGTTTCGGTTCCGTGGGCTTCGGCTCGGTGGGTTTAGGCTCAGTGGGTGTCATTCCAGAAGGGGTGGACGGTGTTGTGGGCTGGGTGTCGGGTTTTGTTTCCGCAGGCGTCGATTCGGTAGGTGTTGTTTCTGTGGGTTGGGTTGCCTCAGGCTTTGTGGCAGGTTGCGTTTCTTCGGAAACAGTTACATTGGGAATACTCTCGGTGCTGTCAGTACTGTCACCAGTGGTCTGGTCAACAACGGGTGCAGTTGTTTCGGTAATGGGCGCTTCCATGCTCTGGTTTTCGTTGTTTCCGCAAGCGGACAAACTGAGAAGCAGTGTCAGTGCTAAAAGGGCAGCAATCAGTTTCTTCATAGTGATAATCTCCTCTATTTTTGTTTTGGGTTTCCCCTTTACATCCACAAAGGGGAATGAGATTGCCACAGGGTTTTATATTTTTGAAAAAATTTTATAAAATATTTTCGTGAAGATTATATCACTATCTGTCGCAAAAGTCCACAATCTGTTTACCGAATAAACCATTTGATGAAACTTTGTGGGTAAACTATCTGTAAGAGGTGAACACACATGGTGAACTTAGGCAAGAAAATAAAAAGTCTTCGGTTGGCAGAAAATCTGACACAGGCGCAAGTGGCTGGACAAATCGGCGTAACCAAAACTGTTATTAGTTCTTACGAAAACGACCTGCGCCAACCCAGCTATGACAATCTTCTGAAATTAGCAAGTTTGTTTAAGGTCAGCACCGACTGGCTCTTGGGTAACGAAAAAGCGCAGAAGTTTGATTTCAGCGGTCTGACCGACGAGCAGGCCAATCTGGTTATGGGCATTATCAAGGAGTTCGAAAAGAGCAACCGCTGATTTCTGGATAGAATATTCGTACCGAATTTTGCAATACCGCTATAAAAAGAACGGCCACAATCGTGACCGTTCTTTTTACTCGTTATGAGGTTTCTATGCTGCCAAAGCGTTGGCATTGATGGACTTAATAATCTTCATAATATCCATCCATATCACGGTGTCGGTGAAGACATCATCCAGAGTACCCTTATTGGTGAAGGGTGCTTCCTGCATTACGGCAAAGTTCTTCATCATACCATTCTGAACAATGTAATTGATGATTTGGTTCACAAAGTAAATTTGTCTGTCATCAAGGTTCACATCGTTTAGGTACTTGGCAAATGCTTCTTTCGCCGAGTTGATATCCAAACCAACAATTTCACGGACAAGTTCCCCGAGGGGCTTGTCCTTGTACTCCTGCTGATATTCCTCCTTTGTGCCCAGCTCAGACCACAGGATTTTTTCCAGTTCTGTAATATCTGCAGTTGTCAACGGCTTATTGGTGTGTAATTTTGCAATAACCGCATTGTCCATATGCTGGCGGATATAGTAATTGACCTTTGCGCGGTAATTCTGCAATTCTCC
>JAZQKX010000038.1:0-2809 GCA_045542355.1 Acutalibacteraceae bacterium | reverse complement strand
AGGGTGCAGGGCAAGACCCCGCAGACCCCCGCCGCTGACAGGGTGTACCCCTTGCGGTTAAGGGTGCAGGGCAAGACCCCGCCCAAAGCGGCAAGTTTGCCGTTGTAGTTTTTGCTATGGGAATACAAGCGAAGATGTTCGCCGCTTCCTTTGAGTAGCAAGAACAAAACGCCACGGAAACGGTGTTAGAACATTTCCGAGTATCCCCGAATCTGACGGGGCGTCGCTGGTGCGTGAGAATTAAGCTCACGGTTCGAGATTGTGAAAATCCCCAGAGGTTTGTGCCTATGAACCTAAGTGCGGCTTGCATAACTGATGGCTATACAAAAAAGGTCATTGAGGATTAGTAATATCGTCCAAGTTATCCACCCAAGGGTGTAGTGCTCCGAGGAGCCGGTGATGAGGGCATATAGGTATGAAAGTCTAATTTGATTGAGTATTGCGAAACTAAAATCGAAAATCCACGCTAATCGGGTGAGTGTTAGGAATGACACGCACAGCGATGAATACTGCATTTGCCACCTATGGGATAGAGTGTTCGCCAAGGGGTATGAGTGCAGAGCCGCTGTCATTCGATTGAGTTTATCATTCATACCAAGCCGCAGAGCCGTAAAAAAGTTCTGCGGTTTTAATGAGTGATAAACCTGTTATCACCTAATATCTGTGAAAGGGGCATTTAATTATGACCAGAGAAGAAAACACCGCCAAATTGGTACAGTTGCGCTCTGAAGCCGAAGCCCTTGTCAAGGATTACAATGACGCAATCCAGAATGGCAAGTATGAGGACGCAAGCAAAGCTGATACCGCCCTGACCGAAAAGGTCAATGAGTACACCGCAACCGTCCGTGATATGTGTTTTGAGGATTGCAAGAACACTGAAAATCCTATGCTCACTGCTGTCACAACTCTGATGTATGTTACTATCGGAGTAAAAGACGAGCAGAAGGGTGATGACAAGGTTCCTGTCCGCACCATTGTGGATAAGGAAAGAGCTATCGACCTGCTCAAACTGCACAAGTATTGCGGTAAAATCGGTGCCGATGAAAACTGGTCGCATATCGCGCAGAAGATGAATTTCCTGCTGACTGCGCAGAAGTGCGTTGACCTCGGTATCGACCCCAAAGCTGTCAATGACAGTTATGCTATGAGTGAGATTGCCCGCGAGTTCGATATGGGCAAGAATCCCACCAGCAAGACCAACCTGCTCAAAACCCTGCAGACCGTAGTTACCGCTATGCTCGGCGAAGACTACAAGGCAACCAGCCATGATGTCAACTTCCTGCTGTCCGTCTATTCCAAGAAGAATCGCAAGGCGTTGACTGTAACCTGTGCAAATCACCGGTATTTCAGAAATTTCCTCGCTGAGGTTTGTCACCGTATCGTAACCGGTAAGACCTATGAGGTCGATTTCAAGACCAAAAAGGATAGCTGAATATCTGAATAGGATAGTTAAGCCGCTGATGGTGCTCGTCAGCGGCTTTTCTAATCCCCGAAAGAGGTGAAAGTTTTGCAGAATAAGTATCGCTGGCTCTCATCCACAACGGGTGAGGTAGTCGAAAGTTTTTCAGAAGTCGTGAAATCGGTAATTGAGTGCCTTTTCCACTATCGTTTTCTCAATGTTCGTTGGCGTTATAACGCTAAGGGATGGTAAGGCTCGCTCAGAGCCGCACTGATGAGCCGTAATCACGGCGAAACCGGTGGTTTTCCATCTGTCTGCGGATGCGTTTGGCAGTAAGTCCACAAGGATTGGCTATCGGCTCCCTTGTGGCAGCCCCGCTCCCAATTCACTACATAAAGGAGTTTTTCATATGTCCTATGATGTTTTCAAAGAACGAGTAAAAGGGCTTGCAAAACGCTCCGGTTCTAAAGTGAGTTTTTCACATGAGGACGGGAAGCATATCGCCCGGTGCTCTGACGGAGTCACAATCGTCGGTAATAAGTTTTGCCCGAATGTCCTCGTGAAATGGGGTAGTGGTCACACTGCTTATGCCACTATCTGAGTCTAAAATGTGTTAGCCATTCTTTCCATTTTCCTCCATTCCTTTCTAAATATGCACTGGTACGCCGTTTCTAAAGGCTTATGCGGCGGTAAATGAGGTGGGAGCCAGTGCCTCCGTAATGCAGCCATTGACGTGTCGCAAGCCCGTATGAAAAATGCAGAGCGCGGGATTTTCCAGAGGAGGTTTCTTTATGGCTATTAAGGCGAAAACAGGAAACCGGCTTCATTCGACCGCACCGATGAGGCTTGGTTTGTTGGTTTCAAACTGAAGCCCCATTGAGTGAGTTTTGATTATTACGCCCCGTATTACAATGCCGACGAAATCTGCAACAAGTTCTATGGTACATACCATCCAAATGATTCGAGGTTTGAGAACGGATTGGGTACGGGGTGTAGTAATGAAAATGAACTTATCCATTATTGTTGAAATAGAAAGGGAGTAAACGCTATGTTTTTACAGGTTCTCGGAATCATCGTTTTGTGCATCTATCTCGTTTTCAATTTCTTGACCGCAATGATGTATACGGTCGAGGAAATGCTGAAGCACTTTGTCGTTGGACAGTGCAAGGTTGGCATGGTTTTTGCCAACATCTTCTATGCTCCGGCATGGTTTTTGAAAGGACTTCGTTTCGCTATCATTCACCTTGTTGCATGAGGTGAAGTATGTACGAAGTGGTATTTCTCGTCAAAGAAACCGGCGCAAAAGTAAAGAAGTCATTCGATTCGCTTTACAGATGCCGATTATTCGTAAATAAGCTCAACCATTCCAAGAGGCTTACGCTTATCTCTTGTCCCCTATTCGATTAAGCA
>JAZQKX010000037.1:0-1922 GCA_045542355.1 Acutalibacteraceae bacterium | reverse complement strand
GTGCGAAGCGATATTCTTCATCATCAACTGTGAATGTTATATATTCGCCTGCATCCAATACATGTTGCACATAACCTGAGATTGTTAGTCCGGTCTTCTTCAAAGCATTAATGCGGTTTTGTTCGCAGACCTCTTGATAATGCTTGCGGTCAGCATCCACGGATGCTTTCATCATTCCAAAGGTCATTGCAATGTCAGGTGCTACGGTTGGATTGTCAACACCGTCAAAAGCATAATGACAAAAAGCGGTCATCAGGTTCTTGACCTGTTCAGGGGTTCCGCCATAAATTGCCCCCTTAAAGTTTTGGTAAAATATCGCCTGTTCAGGTTTTTTAGATTTTGCCATTATTTTATTCTCCTTTACTTATTTTATATTCCTTTTGCAAGGTCAATAAAAGTATGAGCGAATAAGGAGAAAAAGGGATTTTCCTCATAAGTTTTTTGCTTGGTTGGAAAATTCACATTTTTTAGTATAATACAGTTAGATAAACTTGAATTTGACGGTTGATTTTCACTCTACTAATGGTTGATGTCTCCCCTTTCAACCATTGGTTCGTGTTATTTTCCTTAAAAGGCGCTACAATCAAAGCAAAAGGAGGTAGCCTATGGACCAAATCAAAATAGGAAAGTTTATTGCCGAGTGCAGAAAAAAGCAAAATCTTACACAAGCACAGTTGGCAGAAAAATTGGATATAACCGACAGAGCTATATCCAAATGGGAGACAGGCAAAGCAATGCCCGATTCCGATATTATGCTCGACCTTTGTGATATTCTTGGAATCAAGGTAAATGAATTATTGTGTGGGGAGATGATTGAGATAGAACACAAGGATGAACAATTAAATGAACTGATTTTTCAGATGGCAAAAAATGAGGAAAGGTATCATAAACGACTACTGCATTCTGCTTATGTGATTATCGCAACCAGCCTGACAGCACTTATTTGCCTGATGAGCTTAATATCACTTCTTATCCCTGAATGTGGATTCCAAGAATTTTTAATAATCGTGTCTGTTATACTGTTTATCATTCCTTGCATGATTGCTCTTAAATTTAAGGCAGAGACAGGGTATTATGAATGTAAGAACTGTCAACATATGTTTGTTCCTAACTATAAAGAGATTGCAGTGTTGATGCAAACGCCAACCAGAAGATTGCTCAAGTGCACGAAATGTGGAAAATGGACTTGGTGCAAAAAACTAACCAAGAGATAAATTCCAATTTGTCGAACAGATAAGGACGGCACCCGTAATGGGTGCCGTCCTTTTGCTTCCAGATATTCAAGAGATAAAGCCAAAGTGCTTCAGTGCTTCCATGATGGCTGCTTCCTTTTCTTCGGGGCAGACACAAGGCTTTCGGGGGCTGGTGTGGCTATCATTGTGGTTTTCATGCTCACGGATGCCCAGCGTCTCACGAACCTGTCCAATGTATGCAGAGTGAACCTTGAAGCCGTATTTCTCCTCGATATACTGCTTGATATCATCGTTGCTGTAAATCCTGCCAGCATCGGTCTCCAAGTCCTCTGTATTCACGGAGATGCGCAGATAGTCGCTGACCTCTTTCCTACTTAAACAAACAATGGATTCCACATGACTACATCTTGGGAACAAATCTGCCGCCATGGCGTTTTTTAGGGTATAGCCGCGCGCTTTCAGCAGCGCCACATCCCGGGCGAGGGTCGCCGGGTCGCAGGAGATATAGACGATTCTGCGGGGAGCGAAGCGGGCGAGGGCTTCGATGGTGTCCGCATTCAGGCCCTTGCGAGGCGGGTCGACCACCACCACATCCGCCTTGATGCCTTTGCGCTCCAGTTCCAGCGCCGCAGCACCTGCATCACCGCAGAAAAATTCCGCATTTTCGATGCCGTTTCGCCTGGCGTTGTCTTTGGAAGTCGGAGGCCAAGCGGTCTTAGGAAGACAATC
>JAZQKX010000036.1:0-98065 GCA_045542355.1 Acutalibacteraceae bacterium | reverse complement strand
ATGCCTTGCCATCTGTGGCTTTACATACCTTACAGGTCTTGGGTGCGGTACAAGTTGCCTTGGAATAATTGTGGTTACCTGTGGGTTTTATTTCAGTATTTTCGCTTCTTCTGGCAGTACAACCTTCAGCCTTACACTCCTCGTGCTTCTTACCTGCTTTTCCGCAGTTGCCCGGCTCGTCGATTACCCAGTCCCAAGAGTGGTCAGGTCTGTCAGTTATAGCGGTGTTTTCGTTACGTACTCCGTCACAACCATCGTTGGTGCATTCTTCATGCTTAACGCCGTCTTGATAACAAGTAACGGGGGTGTCGATTACCCAATCCCAAGTGTGTTCTTCAAGAGGGATTGTTTCGTCGTCTCCCTCTCTGTAGACACATCCCTTGGTGAGACAACCTTTATGCTTAGTGCCTGTCTTGTAGCAGGTAGCAATTTCATCGATTATCCAATCAACATTGTGTTTACCTGTGGGGTCGATGGAATTGCTTCCCCTTGTATAGTTACAACCAATCCAAGTGCAATTTTCTTGCTCTTCACCAGGTTGATAACATGTTGGCTGAACTACAGTAACCCATTCATACTCATGGTCGTGCCATGCGATAAACCAAGGAGTAGCTGTATCCTCAGGGGCACTGCACCAATAGTCGTTGGTTTTGGAAATATCGCGAAGCTGAGCCACGGTTTTGGTGTCGGCGGTAACAGCCCCCTTGCCGACCGCTTTGCTGTTTGCAGAGCTGAGATAATAGTTATCTGTACTATCGCCCTCAAAGCTTCCCGCGATTGCACCCGAAGTGATTGTAGCCATGTCGGGGTTAAAGGCTGAATGGAAGCTGGAAGAGGCGGAAACCGAAGCTACGCTAAGATTATTTCTCAAGGTGGTCTGAGCCTCGCCCTCGCCTATAATACCACCTGCAATGGCAGTGGCTTTGGTTTCGGCGTTAAGGGTTCCGCGGTTTATGGAATTGGTTATGGCGGTTGCGACGGATTTCGACACAGCCACTATACCGCCTATGATCACTCCTGTATCATTGCCGGTGCCAATACCGGTGATATCTCCTTCATTACCGCATGCGATAATGTTACCTGTGGAGTCAGCTACAATTCCGCCCAGATTTGCTCCGGAGATTGTACCCTCAAATGTTAAATCTACATCGGAGATTGTATTGCTAATAGTTGTTGATGTAGCATAACCCACCACACCGCCTACTCTGGCATAGACCTGTCCTGTTGTGACCTCTAAAGCTCCGCTAACATAGCAGTTTGATATTTCACCGTTTGAAATATTACCTGCTATAGTGCCCAGTCTGAGATACTCAAAGTCTCCCACCTCGGCAGAAGCATTTTCAATTATGAGATTCTTAACTGTACCTCCGCTGATATATGCAAAAAGTCCGCCGTATGTAGTACCTTCAGTTTTTTTGGGGGGAACAATGTTAAGATTAGATATTGTATATCCATTTCCGTCAAAAACGCCCTTGAACCTTTCCTGAGAATCGCTGCTGCCAATAGGAGCAAAATCATCCACCAGCTGGATGTCGTTCATCAATCTGTATTTACCTTCGTAGTTCTCCTCAATTTCTAAAAGGTCGTCGGCTGTGGTAATTTCAATATATTCGTCGTCTCCCTCTACTGCCGATGCAGGAAATGAGAAAACCGAAACTAATATTGCCACGGTGATAATTAGCGCTAACAATCTTTTGGCGTGTATAAGCATAATTCTTCCTCCATATTAAATTTTGGGGCACATGCCCAATTATACATCTTTATTATACAATATTTTAACTACAAGAGCAATTATCATTTTTGCACAAAAAACCGCCCCGATTGTTGGCACAAAGCCATAATCGGGACGCAAACCATATAGGTTTAAATGACATAATTTTAGATAATTCCAAACTCTTTCATGATATCCTGCATTTTCTGGAACTTTGGCTGACTCATGGGAACAAGGGGTAGTCTGAGCTTGTTTTCGCAGAAGCCAATCTCATGCATAGCCGCCTTTACAGGAATTGGGTTTACCTCGCTGAACAGGGCGTTTATAAATGGAACCAACTTCAGTTGTAGCTCTGCCGCCTCTTTGAATTTACCCTCTAAAGCCAGATTTGTGAGCTCCACGGTAACCTTAGGGCAAACATTTGAAAGCACCGAAATAACCCCTATTCCGCCCAGACTCATTATAGGTACGGTCTGGTCGTCGTTGCCCGAATACATAGCCAAGGTGTCCCCCACTAAATTCAAAGTCTTAGCAATTTTTGAAATGTCTCCGTTGGCTTCCTTGATGCCGTATATCATAGGATGGTCGGCTATCGCCTTATAGGTTTCGGGCTCGATTGCCACACCGGTTCTGGATGGAACATTATATACAATCACAGGCACCGAAGATGCATTGGCGATCACGCGGTACATCTCCACCAATCCCTCTTGGGTAGTTTTATTGTAGTAAGGTGTGCAGACCAACACTGCATCACAGCCTATATCACAGGCTTCTTTGGTCATCCACACAGCGTGGGCTGTGTCGTTGGAGCCTGTTCCTGCAATTACAGGCACTCTGCCTGAGGCAAATTTCACTGCGGCTCTCAGTACGTCGCAGTGCTCGTCGTCGTTAAGGGTGGCTTTTTCACCTGTGGTACCGCAGATTACAAGACCGTTTATACCCTCCTCTATCTGCCAGTTGATAAGTCTTTCCAAAGCGACAAAATCCACCGAGCCGTCGGTTTTGAACGGAGTTATCAGCGCAGTTGCCGCGCCCTTAAATACGGGTTTTTTCATGTTGACTCCCCCTTAATATACATAAAACGGATTAATACCGCATCTACTTTAAAATTATTATGCGGTGGTCTCTGCTTTTATTATATTCTCTACGGCAGGTTTTTTCAAGATGTGAATTTTTCCATTGTTATATAGGAAGTGTCTGCATATTTTTTACATCCATGCTTTCCCTCTTGCACAGGGACAAATAGGGTCGTAATATAATAATTAAGAAAGGGTTTTCCGCCCAAGGGAGTTAAAGGAGGTCATGACTTATGACGGTAGTTCCCGAAGACAGCGGCAGAATAAAGGTTGTGCTCACATCGGCTGACGTTAAGGAATTAGGGGTATCCTTGCAGAGAATAGACTGCTCCGACCCCGACACAAGGCTACTGCTCAGAGCGGTTTTCAAACTTGCGGCATACAGGCTGGGCAAAAATCTCAATCACCGACGGCTCCTTATCGAAGCCTATCCCAACGTGAGCGGAGGAGGTATTCTTTATTTCACCCCCTTGGAGGAAAGAACACCAACAAAAAGGCTGAGACTCAAACAAAACGACTCGGAAAACGGATGCTTTAATTATGTTTTCAAAGAGGGCGACGGACTGCTGGAAGCCATAAACATACTTTACAAAAGCGAAAACACAAGATCTCTGCCCAGCCGTGTATACAACATAGAGGATAGTTTTCTGCTTACCGTCTATGGCACAGACGATATAATGACTCTCCATAAAGTCAAGGAGTTTTCTCACCACTGCTTTATGGGGGAAGCTATTAAAAAATACACCCGTGAGCACGGAAAGGCTCTCACGGGTGAAAATGCTATAGAAGAAATCGGCTCGAAAATCAGCCGAGGCTCTTGAGAAATTCAACAGCGGACACTGTATCCTCCTGATTAAAAAGGAAGTTGCCCGAAACAAGTATTGTTGCTCCCGCTCGGGCGCAAAGACGGGCGGTTTCGGCGGTTATTCCGCCATCTACTTCCAACTCTATCTCCAATCCCTGACGCTCAGACTCAGCCTTTAACTCTCTGAGCTTATCTAATGCCGAAGAAATAAAGGACTGACCGCCAAAACCAGGCTCCACCGACATTACCAGCACCATATCGACTAATGGCAATAAATGGAATATTTCCGAGGGTTTTGTTGCGGGTTTGATTGTTATTGCAGGTCGGCATCCAAGGGCTCGAATTTCCTTCAATACCGCCTCAGGGTCGCTCTCTGCCTCGAAGTGTATATTGAGGAAATGAGCATAAGGCGCGAAGTCCTTTATATACCTGCTGGGGTTTTCTATCATTAAATGTATATCCAAGGGCAAGTCGGTATGGGCGGCAATAGATTTTATCACAGGCACACCAAAAGAAATGTTCGGCACAAACATACCGTCCATTACATCTATATGGATAAAATCAGTATTTGCCTTTTGGAATTCTGCCAACTTTTCCGTAAGATTAAGATAATCGGCTGTCAGCACCGAGGGTGATACTTTCATTATAAAGTCCTCTTTTCTTTGATCATATTTATTTTACCACATTTTTCGGGGAGTTCAATACCTCATTTATATAAAATATTTTTCTTAAAATTATTCTTGAAACCCGAAAGCATAAATGATATAATGAAATGGAGTATAAGCAAACTGGAGGAAGAACTATGAATTGTACCTATTGTGGAACTGAAAATCAGGAAAGCGCCAAATTCTGTTGCGAATGCGGTCAGCCCCTAATAGAGAGGGTACAAGGCGAAGGAAAGGTTGGTAGTCCAAAACGCAGAACGGTTTTAATTGCTGTGTTACTGGCAGTTTTAGCCATTGTCTTTGCGGTCTTCTTTGCAGTTACCCAAACCGTAGGAAGCACCGAAGCTAAGCTCAAGGGCACTTGGGTCAGGGATAATTTCTCAACATCTGACACCGACACCGTGGTTTACACCTTCACTTCAAAGGGTGGTACCAACACCTACAACTCCCAGAATCTCAACAAACCCGCAGGAGAAGCCGCTTTTGATTGGTATGTCACCGAGGACAATGAACTTATTTTGCTCTGGAGTAATACCAGCTGCATCAGATATATATGGAACCCCGATTTTTCAAGCTACAATCTTTCCGCCAACGAATATAATTGGTGCGTTAAGGGAGACAAGCTTTACCTAAGCTCCACCGCTTCCGAAACGGGCTACTACGTATACACAAAATAGCCATGAAAAATAAAGTCAGCAGCGGGAAACCTTTAATTCGGCTCACCTTGATTATCATTCCAACGATTGTGATAGTCATTGCCACTCTGTTAATATTAAGCCTCAACGGTTTCTTTCTTTCCCCAGAGGAAAAGGCTCAGGGTGAATGGAGCCGCGCTCGCACGGGAGCCTACTCAGGCGAGAAATATGAGGAAAGCTATGTCTTTAATGAGGATGGTACCGGCACAAAAACCTACACCACCTCCAAGGGCTACGATGCCAAAAAAAGCTTTTCGTGGTATGTTACACCAAACAAAACGCTGGTTATCGACAGCCATATAAAATACAAATGGGACCCCGACTACGAAAACTACTACAACGAGTCCTCTAAAACCGCTAAAAAATACTGGTTTGTAACAAAGAATAATCTTTACATCGGTCAGAGCACCTCTATAAACTGCGAGGTTTATGACCGTAAATAGCTTCTTGAAAGGATGCCCACACCCATGCAATGTGATAAATGTGGCGAGAAATTATCGCCCTCCCATGCTTTTTGCCCTTTTTGCGGGGCGCTTAACAAAAACAACACTGTAAAAACTGTAATAAAAAAGCCTTCCTCGGCTTATTCCTCTCCCTATTTTGAGGTCTTCGAAAAAGACACGGTTTATGAAAATCCAAACAAGGCGTACGACAACAATGCTAATGAATTTTATAAGCCCCACAGTCTGCCCCGCTCCGATCGTCACGGTAGCAATCGTCGCCACCGCAGGAAGCATAAAAACCGCTTTTTGCGTGTTGCTTTGCCCACCATCGCGCTGTTATTTGCTTTTGTAGGCGCCTACTTAGGACTTAAAACACTTGTATTCCAACCAAAAATAAACATAAGAGGAATTTGGATAGCCAGTTCTATTTCGGGGGATGCAACCGGAGACACATATTACTTTACCAACGACGGATTTGTAACGGTTAAAAGCTCGGTATATCAATCCTCTGATAAGGGCACGAAATACTGTTGGCGAATAGAGGGTAAAAAATTGATTGTAGACAACACTACCTACTATTGGAATACCAACCTAAACGATTATTCTGACCCGTCTAATGAACATTGGTGCGTTAGCGGCAACACCATCTACATATCCAACACCCATAATGACGGATATAAAATTCTCAATAAAAATGTAAAGTAAAAAAAGGTTGACCTTTAAATCAGGTCAACCTTTTTTAATGTATTATAGTTTTGATATCAACTCAACATACCGCTTGGCTTCCATTTCCATGATGCCGTATTCCTGCTTTTCTGCCAATGTTACATTAGCAAGACTTCCGCCGACGGTAAAGTATTTAATACCCGCCTTGCTGAGAGGCAGAATGTCGTTGAAATCCACTCCGCCCGAAGCCATAATCTTTATATGAGGCAGGGCTTCGCTGATTGCCGAGGCATATTCAAGAGAGCAGTTTGAGGGATAAAGTGCCACAAAATCCGCGCCCATATCCGCAGCGTCTACGATTTCGGAGATGGTGTAGCCCCCTGCTATCGCCATAACTCCAACAGCCGCCGCTCTTTCCAAAACCTCTCGCTTCACATTGGGAGCCGAGATGAAATCGGCACCTGCGCCCTTGGCGAGTTTTACAAGTCGGTCGGAGAAAACATTTCCAGCTCCCACCTTTATATCCTTGCCGAAGCATTTTTTGAGAGCCGCAATTTTGAGAAGACACTCCCTCTCCTCTTCCTCTGAGGAATTTGGAACAAAAGGAATTTCCACAGCCTTGATTCCGCCCTTTATCAACGCCTCCACAGAATAGAGAAGCATGTCGGCGGAAAAGCCTTTCATATTAACTATAAGCTTACATTCCTGTATGCATTTTACGGTATCTGCTTTCATTTGACTACCCCTAACCTTTCGTATATATTAAGTATACCACAATAAATCCTCTTGGGCAACCGAGAATTAATAAATAGTTCACCAAAATCTTGAAATTTATTTAGAAATAGGGTATATAATATATATACAAATTTTACCACCTATGGAGGGCAAAGGATATGTGGTACAGAATCAGAACCGCTATAGAGCGCTTTATGTACGGGCGCTACGGCACCGACGGGCTTAATAAATTTCTTTTTGTTTTATATTTCATTCTGCTGATTGTAAGCTCTATTTTGAGAAGGATACCGGGAACAGTTTTAATCTATCTTGTAGTTTATCTTCTCACCCTTGGGGTTATGTTTCTTTTCTTCTTCCGAACTCTTTCGAGAAACCACTATAAACGCAGACAGGAAAATCAGAAATACTATGAGATTAAAAACAAAGTAACGGCTAAGTTTAATTTACAAAAGGAAAAATGGCGCAACCGCAAGACCCATGTTTACCGCACCTGTCCTAACTGCCGAGCCACCATAAAGCTCCCCCGCAAAAAGGGTAAGCACACCTGCACCTGCCCTAAATGTCGGGTAGATTTCAAGGTGACGGTATAAAATATAAAAAGCATATATACTAACTAAGAATAATACCCCCTATCGGATAGCCCAAGTGTCCTTAAGAACACTTGGGCTATCCGATAGGGGGTATAGTGATTTATTGAATCTTTTTAATCTAATTCCTTTTTGCCTGTGTATAGCTCATAGTATCTGCCTTTTTGGGAGAGTAAATCATCATGGTCGCCGCGCTCAATGATTTCACCCTGCTCCAGCACCATTATGGCATTGGCGTTTCTAACGGTGGAGAGACGGTGGGCTATAACAAAAGTGGTGCGGTTTTTCATGAGCCTATCCATGCCGTGCTCGATGTGGCGCTCTGTCCTTGTGTCAACCGAACTGGTGGCTTCATCAAGCACCAATATCGGTGCTTTTGAAATTGCGGCACGTGCGATATTGAGAAGCTGACGCTGACCCTGAGAAAGGTTGGCGCCGTCGCCTGTAATCATGGTATCATAGCCCTTGTCGAGCCTCATGATAAAACTATGGGCACTGGCGGTTTTTGCCGCCTCGATAACCTCATCATCAGTGGCATCAAGTCTGCCGTAGCGGATATTTTCCATAACCGTGCCTGTGAAAAGGTGGGTGTCCTGCAAGACCATTGCGATATTCTTCCTCAGAACATCCCTCTTTATATCCTTGATACTTACGCCGTCTATTGTGATTTCGCCCGAATCAATGTCGTAAAAGCGGTTGAGCAGATTGGTGACGGTGGTTTTACCCGCACCTGTTGAACCAACAAAGGCTATTTTTTGACCGGGTTTTGCATAAAGAGAAATGTTTTTAAGAATAACCTTGTCGGGATTGTAGCCAAAGGTTACATCGCGGAATTCTACCATACCCTGCATGTTTTCCATGGGGTCGGCATTCTCAGAATCGGGAGACTCAGGGTCCATATCCATTATATTAAAGACGCGCTCGGCACCTGCCAAAGCGGAGAACACTGTGGAGGTTTGCTGAGCCAACATATTTATCGGCATAGAAAAATGGCGGGAGAAGTTCACAAACACCGAAAGTCCGCCGATATCGAATCCTGCGAATATGCACAGAAGTCCGCCAACACCCGCTGTGACGGCATAGCTTATCTGAGAAGTGTTACCCATAACAGGACCCATAATTCCGCCGTAGAACAGCGCCTTGAACTGCTTACCCCTCAGGTCATCGTTTAGCAGGGAAAATTCCTCAACACAGGTATCCTCATGGTTAAATACCTTAACCACCTTCTGACCCGTTACCGACTCCTCAATATATCCGTTAACAGCGCCGAGAGCCGACTGCTGACCGCCGTAGTATTTAGATGAAGCCTTGGCAATAGCTCCACCGCCTCTGATAAACAGCGGAATGAACACCACCGTGATAAGGGTGAGCCAGATGTTCATGCTGAGCATTGCGATAAAGGTACTGACAATTGTGATAATGCCCGACACCGCGCTTACCAACGAGTTGTTAAGCATCATGTCGATATTGTCAACATCGTTGGTGAAACGGCTCATGGTCTCACCCGTTGTATTGGTGTCAAAGAAACGCACAGGCAGGGTCTGGAGTTTGCAGAAAAGGTCGTTTCTTATTTTTTCTGAAGCACCCTGAGAGACCTTAAGCATAATCTTCGACTGAAAATAATTGGTGAAAACGCCCACAAGGTAAACCGAGCCCAGCACCGCCAACATACCTGCGAGATAGCCGAGACGCTCTGTGGCACCTGTATTTGCGGATGCGATGTTATTTATAATAGGTCGCAGAAGCATGGATCCTGCCAGTGAGGATGCGCTGGTGAGAAGCATACAAACCGCCACTATTATCAGATGAACTTTATAGGGCTTCACATAAGAGAGCATACGCAGTATGGTCTGTTTTGTATTTTTTGGCTTTCCTTTTTGGGGTGGTCCGTGTCTGCGGGGCCCTCCCCCCATAGGTCCGTGTCCGCCCCCTTGAGGCTTAACCGCTCTGGCATATTGTTTTCTTAATTCATCTAAACTTCTTGCCATTACTTAGTTACGCCTCCTTTTTCTCGTTTTGCGAATAGTAGATTTCTCTATATTCTTCGTTGGAATTCATAAGCTGGTCGTGGGTGCCAACGCCTGTGATGTTTCCGTCATCCATAACCACTATCATATCGGCATCCATAACCGAAGAAATGCGCTGGGCTATGATAATCTTGGTGGAATCGGCAAGTTCCTCACGGAAGGCTCGTCGAATCTGCGCCTCGGTGGCGGTGTCAACTGCGCTGGTAGAGTCGTCGAGAATGATAATTTTTGGTTTTTTAAGTAGCGCTCTGGCAATACAAAGTCTCTGCTTCTGTCCGCCCGAAACATTGGAGCCACCCTGACCCAGGTCGGTAGCGTAGCCCTCGGTGAAATCTCTTACAAACTTATCCGCTTGAGCGTGAGTCGCGGCGGTGTAAAGTTCCTGCTCTGTGGCGTCATTGTTACCCCATCTAAGGTTATCCTCAATAGATCCCGAAAAAAGTACATTCTTCTGGAGCACCATCCCCACTCCCTCGCGGAGATTATATAGGGAATAATCCTTAACATTCTTGCCGTCAATAAGCACCTCTCCCATGTCTGGGTCGTAGAGTCTTGGAATCAAGGACACAAGGGTGGTTTTACCGCATCCTGTGGAGCCGATAATCCCAACGGTTGAATTAGCGGGAATTTTGAGACTGATGTTTTTCAGTACCTCGTCCTCGCTGTTTTTATAATAACGGAAGCCCACGTTTCTAAATTCGATTTCGCCCTTGGTAACGGTGGCGGAGCGCTGTTCCTCGCTTAAAATTCCGTCGGTTATGTCAACCTCCTCGGTGAGCACCTCGCGGACACGTTTGCCACTGGCGAGGGCGCGAGAGAACATAACAAACATCATGGTTATCATCATAAGAGAGAAAAGAATCTGGTTGATGTAGGTGATAAATGCGATAAGGTCACCTGAGGAAAGGGTGGAGCCTACCACCATGTTTCCGCCAAACCACACAACAAGTATGGTGGTGACATTCATAAAAAAGGTCATAACAGGGTTTATAAAAATCATGGTGCCCATCGCACCCAACCCCGCCTTTTTAAGATTTCCGTTGGCGGTGGTGAATTTCTCCTTTTCCCGCTCCTCGCGAACAAAGGATTTCACAACCCGTACATTGGTTATACTCTCCTGAACGGTGGAGTTAAGGGCGTCAATTTTTTCCTGCATTTTAGAAAACCTTGGGAAACCTCTGGACACAACAAAACCCAGAGAGGCAATAAGCAAGGGTATGGTTACGGCTAAAACTATTGTGAGCCTTGGACTTAAAGTTAGCGCCATAATCAATGCGCCTATCATCATACCAGGTGAGCGCAGACACATTCTCAGTAGCATATTCACAAAGTTCTGTAACTGGGTTATGTCGTTGGTAAGCCTTGTTACCAAGGAGCCTGTTGAAAATTTGTCTATGTTAGCAAAGGAGAAGGTCTGCACCTTACGATAAACATCGGCTCTGAGGTCCGCGGCAAAGTTAACCGCCGCCTTACCGCCAAAATATGCGCCACCTACACCGCCAATCATCATAAGAATTGCGGTGATTACCATTGCCACCATTATGGCAATAATATAAGCGGGGGCATCAACATTTTTGAGTAACCACTGTACCGTGGCGGGAGCCTCATCTATGGGAGCCTGACCCAAGCCGTAGTCCACAATCATCGCCAGAAACTTCGGCATAAGCACTTCGCCTACCACCTCAACTATCATACAAAGGGGACCCAGTATAAAATAAGGCAGATAGGGTTTTATATATTTAGACCATTTCATCGGTAGATTCCTCCTCTAAAATCTTGGGGTTATCGTGGACATCCTGCAGATTTTTCCTCATTTTATCAAGGCATTTTTCAAAAATCTTCAGCTCTGCTTCGTCAATACCCGATATCATGCGCTTATCGATACCTGCAAAAAGCTTGTGGGTTTTATCAAGAATTTCTTTACCCTTTTCGGTGATGCTGACAGCATTTATACGGCTGTCCTTTTTTGCCTTTTTGCGGATAATAAATCCATCGCTTTCAAGCTTTTTTATTTTAACCGCTAAGGCTGCAGGGCTTATACCCAAATGCGCTGCCAATTCTTTTTGCGAAAAATAGTCGCCCCTCCTCTGAAGATGAACCAACAGCATGTGCTGGCTTCTGTGGAGCTCAATTCCCGCGCTGACCACAGCGTTATCCACCGTTCTTCGGTGCATACGGTGGGTGCAGATAAAGCTGTGAACTGCATCACGTGGCTTTTCCAAGCTTATTCCTCCCTCAAAAAAAGTTAATTAGTTAATAGTTAACACGTTAATTATTATACACTTTACAGCTAAATTGTCAATATTATCATGGAAAATTTGCAAATTGTTAAAAAATATGTTAGAATGTTGGAGTATAATTACAAGGTAAAAATTCCTAAAAAACATAAAGGAGGGATAACAATGGCAGAACGAGGCGTAAAACGCGGACATAAGATACCGCGACGCTTTATTGTAACAGCCCTGCTACTGCTGATGCAGGTGGGTCTAACCTTTTACTTTGCTCATTATGTGTTCCAAAACTCCTACAGGTTTTATGTTTTGTTCGAATTTCTCAGCATTTGCTGTGTTATCTACATCGTAAACCGCCGCGGAAATCCCAGCTACAAAATAATGTGGGTTGCGTTCATTTTGCTCATTCCCTTTGGCGCGGGTTGGCTTTTTTATTTTACCTTTGGCGGCAACCGTGTGCTCCCATATCTGAAAAAGAGATACTGTGCCTTCGAAAATGAAGTGCTGAAACTCTTGCCTAAAAATGAGGACACGGTTTCCCAGTTGGCAAGTCACGTGCTGATGGGAGAAAAGCAATCCCACTATCTCTACGGCGACAGCGGTTATCCTCTTTATAACGCCACAGAGTCAGAGTTCTACCCTTCGGGAGAGGCGGTATTTGCCGCAATTTTAAAGGATCTGGAGAGGGCGGAAAAATATATTTTCCTTGAATTCTTTATTCTTGCCGAAGGCTTCATGTGGGAAGAAATCTACACCGTTCTTAAACGTAAACTGGCAGAGGGGGTTGAAGTGCGGATTATCTTCGACGACTTTGGGTCAGCCAACCGCCAATATAAGGGATTCGTGGAAAATCTTAAGAAAAATGGCATTAAGGTTTCGGTTTTCAATCCCATAAAACCCTCCTCCAACATCTTCCTCAACAACCGCAACCACCGAAAGATTATTGTTATCGACGGTGAAATCGCCTATACGGGGGGCTTCAACATTGCCGATGAATACATTAACCGCATCACCCTCCACGGCCACTGGATGGACTGCGGAATAAGGCTCCATGGTGAGGCTGTGCGTAGCTTTACAGCCATGTTTGTGGCTATGTGGAACTTCACAAACAATAAACCCCTCTTAAAAGCCCAGGATTACCTACAGGAAAAACCTCTGGAACTGGCGGCGGGATTTGTTCAACCCTATTGCGACGGACCCTTCGACGACCATCGCACCGCAGAGGGTCTTTATCTGCAGATGATTAATTCAGCAAGGGATTATATCTACATCGCAACCCCCTATCTGATTATCGACAACACCATGATTGACGCGTTGGAACGGGCGGCGAAATCAGGTGTGGACATCCGCATAATCTGCCCTCATATCCCAGATAAATGGTATGTGCATCCTGTCACTCAATATCACTACTCCCAGCTTTTAGAGGCTGGGGTCAGAATTTACGAATACACCCCAGGCTTTATCCATTCCAAGCTTTTCTGTGTAGACGACCTCTATGCCACAGTAGGCACCGTGAACATGGACTATCGTTCCTTTAACTTCCACTTTGAGTGCGGTGTGTGGATGTGCTCCACACCTGCGGTGCCCGAAATAAAGGAAAACCTTGTCCACACAATGGAGATATCGGAGGAAATGATCCCCGAGAAATGGGCAAAGCGACCTTTGTGGCTCAAAGCCAAACAATTCATACTCCACATCTTCGCACCATTTATGTAAAAAGCGCAACGACGACAGTGGCTACGCTTCTGTCGTCGCATTGTTTGTTTATTTCTATCCCCTCGAGTTCTTCACCTAAAAATTTTCTATATATAACCACAAAATGTAATTTGTGGTAGGTTTATTCACACCATATATAGTTGACATTTGCATAAAAATAAGGTAAAATATGTATAATAGTAAAGAGAGAGGCGGTATTGAGAATTGTTTAAAGAAGGAAATATAAAAAAGATTCTGATTGCCATAGGTGCGGTTGTAACCGCTGCTGCTGCTATCACAGGTGTCATTGTGCTTGTAAAAAAGCTTATGGCAAAAAAGGACGAGGAGAAATTCTACATCGAATGTGACTGTGAAGAAGCTGAAAGCCTTGACGAGCCTCAGGAAGAAGCCATCGCAGATACTATAGAATAATAGCGCAAATTTGCCGAATTTTTGAAGTAAAATTCGGCATTAATTTTATTTATTCCACCCTAGGCGGGCTGCCTTGGGAGATTTGCCAACGCCCTTTATCATTTGCCGTTTGGCGGGTCTGGAGCGGTTATTTCTGCTTTTTGGAATTAGGAGGACCTTTTTATGAAAAAATTAACCACTCGTGAGCTTTCTGCCCTTATTGAGCAAAAGCTCTCCCACAACTTCGGCGTTTCCCCCGACCAAGCTTCCGACGACTTTTTCTATAAAGCCTCGGCGCTTGTGCTTATGGACCTTATGCGAGAAGACAGGCAAGTCTTTCGCAAAAAAACAGGGGAAAAGGAGGCCAAACAGGTTTATTACCTCAGCATGGAATTCCTTATGGGACGCACCTTTAAAAACACCGTTTTTAACTTAGGACTCGAAAAAACAATGACCGCTGCCCTAAAAAGCTTCGGTGTGAAGATTGAAAATTTATATGAGCTTGAGCCCGACGCGGGTCTTGGCAACGGTGGCCTCGGTCGTCTTGCCGCCTGTTTCTTAGACGGACTCACCTCGGGCGGTTACCCCGCCATGGGCTACTGCATAAAATACGAGTTTGGTATTTTCCGTCAGAAATTAATTGACGGTTGGCAGACCGAAATGCCCGATTTCTGGCTCCCTGGCGGAAGCGTTTGGCTGGAGCAGAAGCCAGGAAGCGCGGTTGAAGTGCGTTTCGACGGCTGGATAGAGGAAGCCTGGCACGAGGGCTACCATTCTATTGAACATAGAGACTACATCCCAGTTAAGGCTATGCCCTACGATTTGATGGTTGCGGGTCGCGATGGCAAGGCGGTAAATGCTCTCAGGCTTTGGAGCGCCGAATCCCCCTCGATAGACATGGCGGCTTTCAATCAAGGTGACTATGTCCGAGCCCTTGAAAGACAGGCAACCAGCGAAGTTATCAGCAAGGTGCTCTACCCCGAGGATAACCACATAGAGGGTAAATCTCTCCGTCTCCGTCAGCAGTATTTCTTGGTGTCTGCTTCCATTCAGGATATTCTCAACCGCCACCTTAGAAAATACGGAACTCTGGACAATCTTCCCGAAAAGGCGGCTATCCACATTAACGACACCCACCCCGCCTTGGTAATCCCAGAGCTTATGCGCCATCTTCTCGATGAATGTGGCTATTCTTGGGATAAGGCTTGGGATATCGTTAAGCGCACCACTGCCTACACCAACCATACAGTTATGAAAGAGGCTCTGGAATGTTGGCAGGTTGACCTGTTCCGCCAGAGACTTCCGAGAATCTACGATATAGTTAAGGAAATCGACAACCGCTACCGCCACGAAACCTGGATGAAAACAGGAGACGCCGACCTTATCTACCGCACCGCAATCATAGAAGATGGAGTGGTGAAGATGGCAAACCTTTGCACCATCACCTGCCACAATGTAAATGGTGTGTCAAGACTACACAGCGAGATTTTAAAGGATGACCTTTTCCGCGATTACTATAAGCTAGAGCCCGAAAAATTCACCAACGTTACCAACGGCATTGCCCATCGTCGTTGGCTTTGTCAGGCAAACCCCGAGCTTTCTAAATTCATCACCGAGCTTATCGGCGACGAATTCAAATATGATGCCAAAAAGCTGGAAAATCTTTTGCAATATCGCGATGACTCTGCCGTAAAAGAAACTCTCAAGGCAATCAAAAGGCAAAACAAAATCCGTCTTTCCAAATACACAAAAGCGGAGTACGGAGTAGAAATCGACCCCGACTCCATTGTGGATATGCAGGTCAAGCGTCTTCACGAATACAAGCGTCAGCATCTGAATCTCCTCAATATCGTTACAGAATATCTGAGACTCAAAGCCAACCCCAACATGCCTTTTACCCCCAAAACCTATATTTTTGGAGCAAAGGCAGCGCCTGGTTATCTACTTGCAAAGCAGATTATCAGCATGATTTACAGTATGCAGAAGCTACTGGAAAATGACCCCGATGTTAAGGATAAGATGAAAATCCTCTTTATGGAGGACTATCGCGTAACCCTCGCCGAGCTTATGATACCTGCTGCCGATATCAGCGAACAGATTTCCTTGGCAGGTACCGAGGCAAGTGGTACAGGTAACATGAAAATGATGCTGAACGGCGCTATTACCCTTGGAACAGAGGACGGCGCAAATGTGGAAATTCACGAGGCTGTGGGCGACGATAACATCATCATCTTCGGCATGGAGACTCCCGAGGTAAACCGCCTCAAAGCAACAGGCTATAACCCTTATGAGCTCTATATCAACAATCCCGAGCTTCGCGCGGTTATTGACTTCATCGAGACCAAGCTGCAGAACGGCGATGTTATTGCCAATATGCTTCGTCATCACGACAGTTACATGGCTCTTGCCGACTATGCCGACTATGTGAACGCAAAGGGTAAAGCGGATGCTCTCTATGGCGATTCCGCCCGTTGGCAGGAAATGTCCTTGGTTAATATTGCAAAGGCGGGTATTTTCGCCGCCGACCGCTCAATAGACGATTACGCAAAGAAAATTTGGAACGCAAAATCCATAATAAAATAATTAATACGGGGGTTGTGCCTTTAGGTTGCAACCCCTAAATTTTAAATCAGTGTGGTGAAAATACTGGACTTTATAAATTTTGATTCGAGAAATCCTCTGTACAAATCCCCTTTTGGTGCCGCTATCTCGGGTGAGAAGCTCACCTTTCGCCTGAGATTGCCCGAAAACTCTGGAGTTTGTTATGCATATCTTCTCATTCGCCGCGACGGTGAGGCGGAGGATGTGGCTCACGAAATGCACTTCAAATATAAGGAAAACGATAGCCTTTACTACTCGGTGGAAATTTCCCCCGAGGTGGGGCTTTATTGGTATGCCTTTTCCTATAAGACCGAGTTTCACAGCTACTATATCAACCGTGGCGCCCACTCTCTGGGACGCGTGGGTGGCGGTGGCAGATGGCAACTGACGGTATACGATAAATCCTATTCCACCCCCGATTGGTTGAGAGGTGGGCTTATATATCAGATTTTTCCCGACCGCTTCCACCGAGATCGAAAACCCGACCCCAAAAAATTCCCCGAAAGATTTATAAAAGCCAACTGGGGAGAAAAGCCTGAACACCGATGGAAAAAAGGCGAAAAACAGGTGCTGGGCAACGACTTTTTCGGCGGAAATCTCAAGGGTATAATCAAAAAACTCCCCTACCTACAAAGTCTGGGAGTTAGCTGTATATATCTTAATCCGATATTTTTCTCCATGTCCAACCACCGCTACAACACTGCGGACTATGAGAAAATCGACCCTATGCTGGGAGACGAAAAGGATTTTAAAAAGCTTTGTAATGAAGCTAAAAAACGGGGAATTCACATTATTTTGGACGGCGTTTTCTCCCACACGGGAGACGACAGCCGATATTTCGACCGCTATAAAAAATACGGCGGTGTGGGGGCTCATGAGAGCCCCTACTCCCCCTTTTACAGCTGGTATAAATTTAAAAACTGGCCCGACGATTACCATAGCTGGTGGGGCATTGACACCCTGCCGGAGGTTAACGAGGACGACGAGGGATTTCTCGATTATATATGCGGAGAAAATGGAATTGCAAGACGTTGGCTAAGGCTTGGCGCAGAGGGTTGGCGGCTTGATGTTGCCGACGAGCTCCCTGACATTTTCTTGGATAGGCTAAGAAAAGCTGTTAAAACCGAAAAACCCGACGCCTTTATTTTGGGTGAGGTGTGGGAGGACGCCACAAATAAGGTAAGCTACTCTCAGCGTCGCCGCTATCTCCTCGGAGACCAGCTGGATTCGGTTATGAATTATCCCTTTAGCAATGCCATAATTAACTTCGTAAAATGGGGCAACGGTGGGGAGTTTGCCGAGGCGGTTTTAGAGATTTGCGAAAACTATCCCCTCCCCGCACTCCACCTGCTGATGAATCACATCGGCACCCACGACACCCCGAGAATTCTCACCCTTTTGGGAAGCACTGGGGCTGACGGCGGAGACAGGGAAATTCAATCGGTAACAAGGCTAAGCCTTGCAGAATACCTGAACGGTATCAAACGGCTCAAATGCGCCGCAGTTTTGCAATATACTCTCCCGGGCGTACCCTCTCTTTACTATGGTGACGAGGCGGGTATGGAGGGCTACGGCGACCCGTTCTGCCGCGGCTGTTACCCTTGGGGAAACGAAAATCTTGAACTGCTTAATTTCTACAAAGCCTTAGGCTCTATGAGAAAAAGCTCCCCCGCCCTCAGCGACGGTAGCATCTACTTTCTGAAAGCCGAAAAAGGACTGATTGCCTACTTGAGAGAGAATGAAAATAGCAAAACTCTTGTGGCTGTAAACACTGCCGATTATTCCCAAACTCTCACTCTACCAAAGGAATTCGAGGGTATCACCCCAATCTTTGGAAACGCCGAGGGAAACACCGAAATCACCCTCCCCTCTTTTGGGTATGTTATCTACAATATATAGCAAAAGGCTGTCTCGCTGAGACAGCCTTTTTAATTATTCAGATTCCGGCGAGCCTTCTATTTCTAAAAAAGCAGCCTCGTTTTGCATAACATAATTTCTTACTGCAAGAAGATGGTAAATTGAGCCGGCAACACCAATTATCCCGCCAAAAATCAGATTGTAAGCCAAAGTTATTATTGGGCCTGTCAGCGGTTTTTCCCGTGCTACAATGCCAACAGGATTTTGCAACACCTTTTTACTAAAATCCAGGTCCTGTATAGACGATACGATGTTTAGCGCCGCAACTATCAGTAACGTCCAATCAAGCGTTAAGCCAAGCGCCACCTGTACAGCGCCTATCACTATCCATATAATCCCGTTTGTTTTTGTTCGCGTAGCATATGTATTAACCAAATTCTCTGCAGGAATCTGGGCTGACGGAGAATTACTATTCTCTGTTGCACATCCACAACCAACGCAAACGATTGCATCGTCTAAAAGTTCTTTGCCACAATGAGTGCAATACTTCATCTTAATTACCTCTCAGTAAATCAAATAGATAACGCGGTCAAAACAGCTATTAATATAATAAACAACACAAAGGACAATACTGTAGATATAATGCCGCAGACATATCCCGTCTTTGCCGAAGAATTCATTACACCGTTCGTTTCATCCTTACTAATACAGGCTAAAACAATTGCTGTTATTCCCAAGGCAAACCAACCTACAAAAAAGCTTATTATTCCGCATATTTTCGACCACATAGCAAGCTGAGACTCTCCATCTTCACATACGACTGCATTCTCGTTTACTACGGTTGTATTATTAGGTGTGAAAACTGCTTTATTGTGGGTCTTGCATCCACAATTAAGACATATAACAGCCTCGTCGACAATTTCTTTTCCGCAGTGACTACAGAATCTCATATTACATGCCACCCAAAAGCATTAACAAAGAAATTCCCCACCAGCATAAACCAATGATCCCGCACACAAATCCTGCTTTTGCCTGTTTGCACATTACACCGCCAGTTTCTGCCTTGCTCTTGTTTGCAAGTATGATAGCGGGTATGCCAAAGGGGGCTAATAAAAGTATGCTCAATATACCAAATATCTGTGCGGTTTTTGCGCTCTTGGGCACTGCAACAACCTGTGTCTCTTTCTGAACGGAACATCCGCATTTGGGACAAACCACTGCTTCCTCTAAAATTTCATTTCCGCATTTTTCGCAAAATTTCATTTTCTTACACTCCTAAAAGTATTATTTTGTCATTTGCTGACAAAACTATTATAGACGTTTTGCGTCTAAATGTCAATAGAAAGTTTACGTCTATGCTAAATTATTATTGGTGGTAATAATGCTTTTGAATTTTGGAGAAAAAATTAGGAGTCTTCGCGAGGGAATTAACATTAATCAAACTCAACTTGGCAAGGCTGTTAATATGACGCAACGAAAAATATCCTATATAGAATGTGGCAAATATGAGCCAAGTATAGATGATATTGTGGCTCTATGTAATTTTTTTAAGATTTCTGCCGACTATTTATTAGGGATAAAGAAAGGATATTCCCACCCCGATAGATAGCAATTACACATAAAAAACTCCCCTTGTCGGGGAGTTTTATTTTTATAAATCTTAAAGAATGCATTTAAGGAACTGCTTTGCGCGTTCGGTTTTGGGGTTGTTGAAGAGCTCGTCAGGGGCGCCCTCCTCCTCGATAACTCCGTCACCGAAGAAAAGCACTCGGTCGGCAACCTCACGGGCGAAGCCCATTTCGTGGGTTACCACAACCATTGTCATGCCACTTTCGGCAAGGCTTTTCATAACCTGAAGCACCTCGCCAACCATTTCGGGGTCGAGGGCGGAAGTAGGCTCGTCAAAAAGCATTACCTCGGGCTCCATGCAAAGTGCGCGGACTATGGCAACGCGTTGCTTCTGTCCGCCCGAAAGCTGGGAGGGATAGGCGTCGACTCTATCGGCAAGTCCTACCATTTCGAGAAGCTCCATAGCCTTTTTCTCGGCTTCTTCGCGGGATTTCTTAAGAATCTTTATGGGTGCCAAGGTCATGTTCTTGAGAATGTTCATATTGTGGAAAAGGTTGAACTGCTGGAAAACCATGCCCATTCGGGCTCTGTGGCGGTTTATATCCACCTTTGGGTCGGTAATTTCCACACCGTCGAAAACTATACTGCCGCCTGTTGGCTCCTCCAAAAGGTTAAGGCAACGCAGGAATGTGGATTTACCGCAACCTGAAGGTCCGATAACAACCACAACCTCGCCCTTTTTGATTTCGGTGGAGATGCCCTTTAGCACTTCTACCCCGTCGAAGCTTTTGAGAAGGTTTTCGGTTTTGATGATTGTTTGATTAGTGATCACTCTTACGCAGCCTCCTTTCAAAGCATTTAAGTCCATAGCTCAGCGCTAGAACGATTACAAGATAGATAACCGCAACGGTGAGCAGAGGGAAAAGCGCCTCGTAAGTTCTGGAACGAATCAGGTTACCAACATAGGTTATGTCGCAAACCGTTACATAACCCGAAACAGAAGTTTCTTTCAGCAGAACGATGAACTCGTTGCCGAGAGCCGGCAATATGTTCTTGAAAGCCTGAGGGAGAATGATGCTTGTCATGGTCTGGGCATAGTTAAGACCCAGCGAACGACCAGCCTCAAACTGTCCCTTGTCGATTGACATAATGCCCGAACGAACAATTTCCGCAACATAGGCGCCTGAGTTGATACCAAAAGCTATGATTGCGGCAACAGTTCCGTCGTCCATTGCGGCGAGGATTACATAGTAGATAATCATCAACTGGATAACAACAGGGGTGCCGCGGATAACGGTTATGTAAACATTGCAAATGCTATTCAGTATCTTCAGAATAACATCCCAAAGAGTGCGGCATTTTTTGCCCTGCAGATTATTGTCGTAGGTAGAGCGGACAATGGCGACAACCACGCCTAAGATTATGCCGAGTATTGTGGCAAACAGGGTGATTTCCAAGGTCACACCCAAGCCCTTCAAAAGCTGGAGTCCGCGATTCTCGGTTACAAAGGTTTTCTCAAAGCTATTATATAAATCGGGAAAGGTTTCTTGAAAAAAAGAAAGCATGTAATTTACTCCTAAGTTTAGTGTAAAATGGAGCTGTTTGAGGGGATACCTCGAAACAGCTCCAACTCAATACAGATTTATGTATCGCTAAAAATTATTCCTTAACGATGATAACCTGAGTAGCGGTGGTGTAAGGATCGCTGAAGTTAACCTCTTGGAGTCTTTCTTCAGTAACGGTCATACCAGCCATAACGAAATCTACCTTGCCTGTGCTAACAGCGGTGAGGAGAGAATCGAATTCCATATCCTTGATTTCCAGCTTGTAGCCAAGCTTGTCGCAGATAGCCTGAGCAATAGAAGCGTCGATACCTACAACCTTGCCGTCTTCAACATACTCATAGGGCTCGAAAGCAGCGTTTGTGCCCATCTTGAGGGTGCCTTTGGTAGCCTTTACATCTGCGGGAGAAACATAGGGAGACTTGCCCTTGGTGTCGTCGCCGATGAAGTTCTTGATGATAGACTCAACAGTACCGTCTGCAACAAGGTCTTTAAGAGCGCCGTTTACTTCCTTCTGGAGCTTAGTGTTTTCCTTAGCGAAAGCAATAGCGTAGTCCTCAACCTCGAAAGGATCTTCAAGAATCTTGAGTCCCTCGTTAGCGGCTACGAAAGCCTTGGCGGGTTCGTTGTCGATGATAACGCAATCAAGTTTGCCGGAAGCGAGAGCCATAACAGCGTCTGCGCCCTTGCTGAAGCGCTTGATTTCGGAGCCATCTTCCTCGTAATCGGAAGCGTAGATGTCGCCGGTGGTGCCGAGCTGAACGCCGATACGAGCGCCGGGAAGATCGTCTGCGGATGCTATGGTCTTACCCTTAGAAGCGCAACCTGCAAAACAGGAAACTGCGAGAGCTAAAACCATTAAAATTGACATAAGCTTTTTCATTTATGTTTTCCTCCTAAAACAAAAATATTGTACACCTATATTTAACCACCAAAACCTCAATCTGTCAAGGGATGTTTATGATATTTGTATAAAAATTCACCTAACGCCATGAAAACAAGGCTTGTCTTTGGATAAATAGCAAAACGCGATGTATAAAGCTTTTAAATATACATCGCGTTAAATGATTTTTATACATTCCATTGATGAAGTTTCAGGTTGACCATACCCTCGGGGGTAAAGGTTACGCCCTCGTTTTTAAGTAGCTGACGCTGTGCATCCTCTCCGCCAAAGGCAAAGGAGGGGGCGAGTCTTCCATCTCGGTTTACAATGCGGTGACAGGGTATCACGGCAGGGTCAGGATTCATATGCAACGCATATCCCACAACCCTTGCCCATCGGGGATTACCAGCCAACAGGGCTATCTGCCCATAGGTTGCCACTTTTCCCTTTGGAACTTGCGACACTACATTATATATCCTTTCGAAAACCGTCAAGCCACACAACTCCTCAAAACGGTGATTACTCCTCGAAATACAGCACAGATTTAATTATATCGCTGTGATACTCCGAAAAACTGCCGAATTTTCCGTCAAGTTTCTCTTTCATGGGGTGGACTATGATATCCTCGGTGGCATAGTGGCCGCAGTCATAGAGGGAAATTCCCAGCTCTGCCGCCTCTAAGAACACATTGTGTTTCACATCGGCGGTGACAAAGGCATCCACACCGAGAGTCGCCATATCTGACAGCAGACTTCCACCCGCTCCCGAACAGACACCTACCCGTTTAATATTCTTTTCGCCACAGACATATTTTATACCTGTGCCACAAAAGATGTTGGAGAGCAGATTTCCAAATTCATCGGGGGTCAACTCCTCTTGGAGTTCTCCTACACGGGCTTCAAAAACCTCTCTGTCGGGCAGAACACCCTCAATGTTTTGGAGTCCTAAAAGCTCACATAACTTATCATTAATACCGCCCTTGGCTCTGTCTAAATTAGTGTGGGCGGAAATAACCGAGATTCCGCTTTTAATCAGCTTATACACAAGGCTATTGGCCGTAACCCCTTTCAACGGGTCGAAAATCACGGGGTGATGGCTGACAATTAGATTGGCACCTATGGATTTTGCATATTCAATAGCGCCACTTGTCACATCAAGCGCCACAACACCGCCCTTAAACTCCTCCTCGGGGTCCCCCACAAGGAAACCCGCGTTGTCAAAATCTGCCTGAGTTTGGAAAGGGGCAAAGGAATCAATATAATCGTATATTTCACGAAGTTTCATATAAATCTCCTTGAAATTTACGGCACCGCTAAAGAGGGTGCCGTAATAACATTATTTCTTTTTTGCGAAAGAATCCTTAAGTGCAACCGTTCTGTTGAAAATCAGGTTGTCGGGGGTGGAATTCACATCTATGCAGAAATAACCCTGTCGCATGAACTGGAATGTATCGCCAACCTTGGTATCTTTCATATAATCCTCTACCTTGCAGTTATCCAAAACCACCAAGGATTCGGGGTTGAGGTTGTCGGCAAAGCTCTGCACACCCTCTTCGTCGGAGGGGTTTTCCACATTGAAGAGTCGGTCGTAAAGATTAACCGTTGCATTAAGGCAATGTCCTGCGCTCACCCAATGGAGAGTACCCTTAACCTTTCTGCCGTCGGGGGATTCGCCTCCCTTGGATTCGGGGTCGTAGGTCACATGAACGGCGGTAATATTGCCGTTTTCATCGGTGTCAACACTTGCGAATTTAACGAAATATGCGCCTTTTAGACGCACCTCTTTCTGGGGGCAAAGTCTGAAGTATTTGGGTGGAGGTTCGAGAGCAAAGTCGTCCGATTCAATATAAAGCTCACGGCTGAAATATACAGTGCGTTTGCCCAGCTCAGGTTTGTTAGGATTGATATCAACCGCTATCTCCTCGGTTACGCCCTCAGGATAGTTGTCCACAATAACCTTTAAGGGGCGAAGCACCGCCATGGCGCGGTCGGCATTAGTGTTAAGATAATCACGAACACAGGATTCAAGCAGAGCGAAATCGACAACGCTGTATGCCTTGGAAACACCGATTCTATCGGTAAATTCGCGAATTGCCTCAGGTGGGAAGCCGCGACGGCGCATACCGCAGATGGTTGCCATGCGAGGGTCATCCCAGCCCGAAACCAGACCGTCTTCAACCAGTTTTAGGCACTTGCGCTTACTGGTGAGGGTGTAGTTGAGATTAAGTCTCGCAAACTCAATCTGACGGGAGGGGTTGGGAAGCTCCAGCTTCTCCAAGAACCAATCGTAAAGGGGACGGTGATTCTCAAACTCCAAGGAACAAAGAGAATGAGTAACGCCCTCTCGGGTATCGGAAAGAGGATGGGCGAAATCGTACATTGGATATACGCACCATTTATCCCCTGTGCGATGGTGGGTGGCTTTCATGATTCTGTAGATAACAGGGTCGCGCATGTTCATATTAGGAGATGCCATGTCAATTTTTGCGCGAAGACAACGAGTACCCTCGTCGAACTCACCCTCGGTCATTCTGCGGAAAAGGTCAAGGTTTTCCTCTATACCACGGTTTCTGTAGGGGCTTTCCTTACCTGCCTCGGTGAGGGTGCCGCGGTATTCTCTGATTTGGTCACCGCTGAGGTCGTCTACATAGGCGAGACCTTTTTCTATGAGCTTCACGGCGCACTCGTAGATAAAATCAAAATAGTCGGAAGCGAAATAAACATTATCCCACTGGAATCCCAGCCACTGAATGTCCTCCTTGATTGCCTCAACATATTCCACATCCTCCTTGGTGGGGTTGGTGTCGTCGAGACGGAGATTGCATTTACCGCCGTATTTTTCGGCTGTGCCAAAATCTATGCAGATTGCCTTTGCATGGCCGATATGCAGATATCCGTTGGGCTCGGGGGGAAAACGGGTCTGTACGTGATCATAGACCCCTTCTTTTAAATCTTCATCTATAAATTCGTGAATAAAATTGGAGGGGGTTTCCTCTACCAATGTCAATTTTTCGTCCATTTGGATGCTCCTTAAATATTCTTAAAATGCTCTATCGCAGCGGTTATTCTGGCAATAACTCTATCCTTGCCCAGCACCTGCATTATACTGCAAAGGTCGGGGGTGTTTTGTCTGCCCGTAACTGCAACACGGATAACTGTGCTGATATCTCCCGCGCTGCCCTTAAAGGCTTCGGGGTTGGCTTTATATTCCTTGGTTTCTGCAGCAAAGCCAAGTTCGGGACAAATGCCCTTGATTTTATTAAACCATTCCTGTCTGTCGTCGGCGGGGTCGTATACAGTTATATACTTTTCCAGCGCCGCGGCGGCATCGGCGGGGTTGATTTTTTCGGGGATATCATAGCACGGGGTGTAAAGCTCATCATAGAAATACTCTGCGTATTTCTTTGCCTCGTCCCATTTGGCTATATCCTTACGGGGCTTGGGCACATCGCGGTCGATAGAGAACACCGACAGGGCATATTCGGGGTCGCGGGACAGTAGCTCGTTGAATTCCTTATCAAATTCCTCCGACCAACTGAGCAAGTAATCAACAACCTGCTTTCCGCTAAGCTTTGACACAACACCCTTGCTAACATCAATCAGCTTGTCCCAGTCAAAAAGGGCGCCCGACACGCTCATCTTTTTAAGATTAAACTTAAATTTGCGATAATCTTCGGTTGGGTTGGCTCTGCGCCAATCCTCAAAGTCGGAGTTGGCGATGGTCATTAAATATTCTATAACGCTGTCGGCGGTAAATCCCTGCTCGGCAAAGAAATGCACAGCGGCTTCAGGGTCTTTGCGCTTGGAAATTTTGCGTTTTGCGCCGTTCTCACTCTTCATTATGGGAGAGAGATGGGCATATTTGGGAGGCTTGAAGCCTAAAATTCTGAAAAGCTGAATGTGCTTTGGCACCGAGGAAATCCACTCATCACCACGCATGACTAAATTGGTGTGCATAAGGTGGTCGTCGATGGCGTGGGCAAAATGGTAGGTGGGGATTCCGTCGGATTTAAGGATAACAAAATCCTCATCGTTTTCGGGCATTTCAATTTTGCCCTTAACTCCGTCGTCAAAAGTGATTTTACGGCTTTCATCCCCCGGAGATTTGAGTCGCACAACAAAGGGCTTACCCTCGGCAATCAATTTTTCGCAATCCTCTAAAGAAAGGTTTCGGCATTTTGCAAATTCACCGTGGTAGCCTGTGCGGATTTTGTCGGCTTCCTGACGGGTTCTAACAGCCTCTAAATCCTCAGCGGTACAGAAGCAAGGATAGCAAAGACCCTGCTCCATTAAAGCCTTGGCGTAGGTTCTGTAAATCTCGGCGCGGTGGCTCTGCTGATAGGGACCGTATTCACCCTTTTCTAAAGTTCCGCTGTAGAATCCCTCGTCGATGGTGATTCCGAATCTGCCGAGGCCGTCGATAATATCCTCTATACCGCCCTCAATTTCACGCTTTTTGTCGGTATCCTCAATTCTGGTGAAGAACACACCGCCTGTAGAAGTGGCGCATATGCGGTTTACCAAGGCGGCAAATAGGGTGCCCAAATGAAGATAACCTGTGGGGCTGGGGGCAATTCTTGTTACCTTAGCGCCCTCGGGTAGCTGACGGGCGGGGTACATCTCCTCGTAATAATCGGGGGTTTTTGTTACATCAGGCAGACACAATTCTGCCAGTTTTTTATAATCCATAATTACACTCCGTTAAGATATTAGATGTTAGATATTAGATGTTAGATATTAGATGATAGATATGTATGTGTTCCCCATAGCGGAACGGAATATATATCCGTTCGCGAGGCGAACACCGAACATCTTCATTTTTCACTTTTCACTCTTCACTATAAATTGCTTAAATCTATTTAAGCAATTTATTCAGTTCTTCCATAAATGTGTTGATGTCCTTGAACTGGCGGTAGACCGAGGCGAAGCGCACATAAGCCACTTCGTCTACATCCTTTAACTTCTCCATTGCCAACTCACCTATACGGGTTGAAGTAACCTCGCGGTCCAGAGTGTTTTGCAGACTGGTTTCAATTTCATCTATCATGCGCTCAAGGGTTTCGATGGAAACAGGGCGCTTTTCACAGGCATGACGCATACCTTTAAGAAGCTTGGCGCGGTCGAATTCCTCGCGAGTCTTGTCCTTTTTAACAACCAGCAAAGGCAGACTTTCTACCACCTCGTAGGTTGTAAATCTTTTTTGACATTTCATGCATTCTCGTCTTCTGCGGATTTTTTCGCTTTCCTCCGTGGGACGGGAATCTATAACCTTACTTTCAATATAGCCACAAAACGGACACTTCATACTCTTTGCCTTCCTTCCGAAGAATATAAATATACATATAAATAATAGCACAACATGTAGTTTTATGCAATCAATTTTTTACTATATTTACTGTAGATTAGGAATAATTTTCCCTTGTGTTGACAAAAATGTGGATATGATGTAAAATATGAGAGCAATTCTCAATTTGAACGAGGAAAAATAAATGAAACAGGAATACAATACAAAGCAAAAGCTCATACTTTCGGAGTTTCTGAAATCCAACCGCAACCGCCAGTTTTCCATAAACGAAATCGCCCATGCGGTGTCTGGAGAGGGAATCGGAAAAAGCACGGTTTACCGCAATATGAGTCAGCTTCTTCGCAGCGGAGATATCCGCCGTTTCAGAGGGCGCGACGGCAAACAGGTGGTTTATCAATATGTAGGCAACGACCACGACTGCAACGGACATTTCCATCTGAAATGCAACGAATGCGGTCTGCTTTTGCACGTTGGATGCGAAAGCGTTATGGGCATCAGAGAACATATCAGCGCTCACCATGACTTCTCGGTGGATATCGGTAACACTGTGTTCTATGGACTTTGTGGCGAATGCAGACGAAAGGCGGCGGCAGAATGAAAAGATTTTTAGCTCTTTTTCTACTTCTTACGCTTACCCTTACAGGATGCGGAGGAGTTAATAATGCTCCCGAAAAAACCGAAAAGGAAAAGCTTTCGGTGGTCGCCACGATTTTCCCTCCTTATGATTTCGTGAGAGAAGTTGCGGGAGACTCTGCCGAAATTACAATGCTTCTGCCCGTCGGTGGCGAGAGCCACACCTACGAGCCCACCTTAGAGGACATTGCCCTTGTTGCAGAGTGCGATATATTCATATCTATAGGCGGTGAAATTGACCCCTGGGCGGAGTCGATGGTGAAAGCCACCCTTAATTCTGAGCGTCGTGTGATAAAGCTTCTTGACATTGTGGGAGAGGAACACACCCACTCTGAGGAAGAATCCCATCAAGGTACCGATGAGCATGTATGGACAAGCCCCAAAAATGTTATGGAAATAGTTAAGGTGATAGCCGAAAATCTATGCGATGCCGACCCTGAAAACACCGAAACCTACACCAAAAACCGCACAGAATACCTCCAAGAATTAAATCTTCTCCATGAAGAATTTCAAGCTTTAGGTAAAGATAGCAGAGGTAAAACGCTTGTTTTTGCAGACCGTTTTCCCTTTTCCCACCTTTGTGGGGGATACGGCTTTTCGGCGGTGTCGGCTCTGCCCGGATGTAGCTCCGACACAGAGCCCACAATTTCGGCGGTAAATGAACTCATCAATGTTGTGAAGAACGAAAACACACCCGCCGTGCTTTATACAGAAACCGCCGACGGCAATATTGCAAAAACAGTTATGAATGCCACAGGCTGTGACAAAAAGCTTCTCCACTCCTGCCATAGCGTTACCGACGAGGAGCTGGAGGAGGGCGAAAGCTATATTTCCCTTATGACTAAAAACCTTGAGACCTTAAAGGAGGTGCTGGCGCTTGACTCAGCTACAGGTTAATAATGTGAGCATGTCCTACGAGGGCAGACAGGTGCTGGAGGATGTATCATTTACCCTCAATAAAGGGGATTGCCTCTTTGTGTTGGGTGAAAACGGCACAGGTAAAACCACCCTTATAAAGGGACTTCTGGGGCTTAAAGCCATCGACGGTGGCTCTATTCAATTCGGAGAGGGCGTAGCCAAAGAGGATATCGGTTATCTCTCCCAAAGCACCGAGTTGCAGAAAAATTTTCCTGCCACGGTTTTCGAAATTGTGATATCAGGTTTTCTCAACAAAAAGGGCGTATTCTCCTTTTATAGCAAAGAGGACGAGAAAAAGGCCGAGGCTCTTTTGGAAAAACTGGGAATAGCACATCTTAAAAGCTCCCCGTTTTCCACCCTTTCGGGGGGACAACAGCAAAGGGTACTGCTCTGTCGCGCCTTGGCGGCGGCAACAAAGATACTCGTATTAGACGAGCCCACCGCCTTCCTCGATTCCAAATCGGCAGAGGAGATGTACCACACACTGAACCGTCTCAACCGTCAGGACGGACTCACTATAATAATGGTGAGTCATGACTACTCCGCCGCGGCAAAGCACTCCTCCCATATCCTCTACATCAAATCCAAGCCCTTGTATTTCGGTGATAGTAAAGATTTCTTTAACAGTTACGAAATGGGGAATTTCGGAGGTAAGGCTTATGAATAATCTGCTGATGCTTTTAGAAAATCCCGATATCTTAAAAATTATACTCACCGCCCTCACAGTGGGAATAATGGTTTCCCTTTGCGCCTCACTCCTTGGGGTTTGCCTTGTACTTAAACGTTGCTCCATGATAGGTGACGGACTTTCCCATGTCGGCTATGCCGCATTGGCGGTGGCTTCGGCACTGGGACTTGGCGGTAGGTATTCCATGGAACTGTCCATACCCCTTGTGCTGATTGCGGCTTTTCTGCTACTGAGAATTTCAGGTGACAGCAAGATAGGCGGCGACGCGGCTATTGCCTGTTTCTCTACGGGCTCTATGGCGGTTGGTACTTTGATTTTCAATCTCACAGGAGGCACTGCAGGAGATGCCTGTACCAGCCTTTTCGGTTCGGCTTCTCTCATTACCATCACCACCAAGGATATGGTTTTCAGCGTAGCTCTTTCTCTTGTTGTGCTTCTCATATTCAGCCTTATGTTCAATAAAATTTTCGCCGTTACCTTCGACGAAAGCTTTTCCTATGCAACCGGTATAAAGGTAAGCTTTTATCGTCTTCTCTTAGCCCTCCTCACCGCCGTTACAATAGTGGTAGGAATGCGACTTATGGGAGCGATACTGATTTCGGGACTTGTTATATTCCCGCCACTTTCCGCCATGCGGATTGCGAAAAGCTTCCGCGGAACGGTTATCGCATCGGCGATAATCTCGGTGGTCTGTTTTGTCCCCGCCTTGGTTTTTGCCTGCGCCTACAGTCTGCAGACAGGTCCTGCGGTGATATGCATGAACATTCTGGTATACGCCTTGCTCACACTATATGAAAAAATAATCGACAGTAAATCCTGAACAAATTTAAAATAAATATTTTCAACCCTCTCGGGGTGCCTCATGGTACTGACCCGAGGGGGTTATTTTTTGCACTTGTGTGTCGCGTTACACATAAATAAAGTTACAAATCTGTAACCGTTGCATTAAATACTGCAACAAATCCATCCAACACAGGGGGATATTTAGCGGCGACATACTTAGTTTAAGCAAAGGTGAAAACCCTGCCTTTAAAATCAGGTCAGGATTATTCCGACCAATGCTCACCGCCACATTATCGGAAAAAGAAAGGTGATGAATTACGGATAAAAAGAACAAAACTCGGCTGAACGGCAAGGAAGAATTATTCTGCCTCTATTCGGCGGTGCATTATTCCCCTAAAGAGGCTGCGGCAAGGGCGGGGCTCCCCCACCCCGAAAAGGATGGACTGAAGCTTCTTTCAAAATCTAAAATTCGAGACCGCATAGAGGAGCTTACCCACCCCAAAACCCGACGAGGGGAAGTGGAGGCGGGACTGAGGCGCTTGGCTTTCGGCGACCTTAGCGATGTGATACGGCTGATGACAGCGGAAAACATTGCCGATTTAGAGCCTGAAAAGATGGATCTGATGCTTATCTCCGAACTCAAATATTCAAAAAACGGAGTGGAGGTCAAACTGTTCGACCGCATGAAAGCGCTGATTAAGTTAGGTGAACTCGCCGAAGCTACAGCCGAAAACGGTGAGGAGGGCTTCTTTGAGGCTCTGGAGAGAAGCGCCGCCACATTGGGAAGTGATGAGGAATGAAGTTCAAACGTTTTTCAAAAAAGCAACTCTCTGCCCTCACCTGGTGGTGTCCCTCCTCTCCCCACCGAGGGCGGGATGCCATAATCTGCGACGGGGCGGTGCGTAGCGGCAAGACCCTCTGCATGTTTCTCTCCTTTGTCTTTTGGGGAATTTCCGCCTTTCCCGAGGGACACTTCGCGGTGTGTGGCAAGACGGTCACTTCCCTGAGACGAAACATAATAAGTCCCATGCTCCCTATTCTCACCGATTTAGGCTTTAACTGCAATATAGTCTCCAGCCGAGGACAGATTGAAATTACCAAAAACCGCCGAAAAATAACCCTTTGGATGTTTGGAGGCAGAGACGAATCCTCAGCATCTCTCATTCAGGGCATGACCCTTTGCGGTGTGCTTCTCGACGAGGTGGCGCTTATGCCCCGCTCCTTTGTTGATCAGGCATTGGCGCGATGCTCGGTGGAGGGCTCAAAATTCTGGTTCAACTGCAATCCCGACAACCCTCAGCATTGGTTCTATAAGGAATGGATAAAGAGAGCGGAGGAGAAAAACGCATACTATCTCCACTTCACAATGAAAGATAACCCCTCCCTGTCCCGTCGGATGATTTCTCGCTACGAAAGACTCTACAGCGGAGCCTTTTATGAAAGATACGTAAAGGGGCTCTGGGTGGCAAATCAAGGGCTGGTCTACCCCGCCTTTTCCGAAAAGCAGTGCGTTGATGTGCCTGATGGGGTTGGGAGGTTTTACGTCTCCTGCGACTACGGAACTGTCAATCCCTCCTCATTCGGGCTGTGGGGATACAAAGAGGGCGTGTGGTACAGAATCAAGGAGTATTATTACGATTCTAAACGGGAGGGTCAACAGCTTACCGACCGCGAATATTATAACGCCCTTTTGAGACTTTGCGGAAACCGACAAATCGACGCGGTTATCTGCGACCCCTCCGCCGCCTCATTTATAACCCTCATCCGCCGCGAGGGGAAATATCGCGTGATACCTGCAAAAAACGATGTGCTGGACGGCATCCGCCGTGTGTCGGATGCTCTGGGCTCGGGTAAAATCAAGATTTGCAAGGGCTGTGACGACATAATTCGGGAGTTCGGTCTCTACCGTTGGGAGGAGGGTGGCGCCAAGGACTGCCCCAAAAAGGAAAACGACCACGCTATGGACGATATGAGATATTTTGTTTCCACCGTGATTTTCGGCGGTAGCATGGGACGGATAGTGGGGTCGGTAAAAAGAGAAAGGATTTGATTAAATCTTATGAAAAGAAAAAAGGAACAACAGGAAAAAAGGCCTCCCACCGCCGTGACGGTGCAGACGGCAAGGAGCAAGGGTCAGCCCTTCTCACACTTAGAAAGATATGTGCCCCTTGCCACTGCTGACTTAGAGCTTTATGACTCATTACGGGAGGCGATTCCCGTAATCGATGCCGCTGTAAGCAAGATAGTGAGGCTTATAGGAAGCTTCCATGTTTCCTGCAGTAACGCGGCGGCAAAGCGTATGCTGGAGAATTTTCTCGCCGATGTAAAGGTAGGATACAGCGGAGCGGGAATCAACGCATTTATAAACGCCTACCTTGACAGACTTCTCACCTGGGGAACAGCGGTAGCAGAGATAGTGCCGTATAGAAACGGCGAAATTGCGGCGCTTTGGTGCGCCCACAACAAGAACATTGAGCTGCTAACCGACTATGACCCACTCTCTGTCACGGTCTGCACAAGGGAGGGCGGAAACCTTGTGCCCATCGCCAATCAAGAGAGAATTCTCCTCAGCGCCCTCAATCCTCTGCCTGAATCGGCAAAGGGAAATTCCATACTTAAAGGTCTGCCCTTTGTAAGCTCCATTCTCCTTAAAATCTTCAATTCTATCGGCACTAACTGGGAGCGTGTGGGAAATCTTCGCTATGCTGTGACCTACAAGCCCAGCGGCTCGGTGCTGGAAAACACCCTGTCCTCCGACACGGTTTCGGAAATTTCCGAGGAATGGTCCCGTGCCATGAGCTCCACCGAGGGAGTCAAGGATTTTGTGGCGGTGGGTGACGTTAACGTAAAGGTAATCGGCGCTGATAATCAGGTGCTGGATTCCGAGGTGCCTGTGCGACATCTTTTAGAACAGGTCATCGCAAAGCTAGGAATACCCCCATTTATGCTGGGTCTTTCCTGGTCCACCACCGAGCGAATGTCCCAACAACAGGCGGATATCCTCACCAGTGAGCTGGAAAGCTACCGCGCTTTGCTCAATCCCGTTATCCGCAGAATCTGTATGTGGCAACTCAGAGCCTGTGGATATAGCTGTGACTTCCAGATTTGTTGGGACGATATTAATCTACAAGACGAATTAGAAGAAGCCAAAGCCGCTCTCCTCAGGGCACAGGCAAATTCTACAGAAAATCAGGAAAGGAATTGATATTTTGCAAAAGGGATTTTTAGGCGAAATCTCCGCCACTGATGAAGATTTAAAATTAATCAACTTGCATTCCCGCAAGACCCTCACCGCCGAGGATGTATACATATTTTCGGTGGTGCTATGCGACAACGACATAGACCGTGACTTCGAGCAATTTACCCCCGAAACACTGGAAAAATTTCAGTCCATGTTCGTTGGCAAAACGGGAATTTTCGACCATTCTATGAAAAGCAGTGACCAGGTTGCCCGTGCCTTTAGCTGCGCCGTGGAGCAAACAGGAGAGACCAACTCCATCGGTGAGCCCTATGTGAGACTCACCGCCAGAGCCTACATGCCCCGCACCTCCAAAACTCAAGAGTTAATCGAAAGGCTTGAAGCCGGTATTTTAAAAGAGGTAAGCGTGGGCTGTTCTGTGGCAAAGGAAATCTGCTCGATTTGCGGCGCCGACCGAAGACATGAGCACTGCGGTCACAAAAAGGGTGAGCTTTACGGCGAAGGTATCAAAAAAACTCGATGCCATGCCCTTCTCGTGGAGCCGACCGACGCTTATGAATGGTCCTTCGTTGCAGTACCTGCTCAAAGACGGGCAGGTGTTATTAAGTCCTACAAGGATAAAACGGAAGGAGTGGAAATCTTGAACGGTAAGGAAATTATCAAAAGCATGGGCGAGGGTGAAATCACCCTGTCGGCATCACAGGTAGCGGTACTAAAGGCTGAGTATGAGGCCATGGAAGTCACCGCCGATTGCTACAGAACCGAGCTTAAAGCAAAGGTCTTAAAGGGCTGTGCTGATGTGTTGCCCCAGCTTTCTGCCGAGGTGCTGGACGCCATCACCGAAAATCTTTCGGCGGCAAACCTAAAGGCATTCGGGGAGGCGCTGGAAAAAAGCGCTCCCCTGTCCCCCCAGCTTATCCGCGAAAGACAGGAAACCAAAACCCAAAATCAGGAATTTGTTATTTAGGAAAGGATGTTATAAATGATTAGCAACAAAGGCTTTAATGAAGGCATTATCACACTTTATATCGACGAAAACGCCACAGTGGGCGCTCCCGTAAAGATGAGCGACTCTAATGTTTGTGCCACCGCCGCCGACGGAGATGAGTTTATCGGTGTGCTGGTGAACGCAAGGGGTACCCTCGGCGGTGTGCAGGTTAGCGGCTATGCACAGCTTCCCTATTCAGGCGCCGACCCGGAATTGGGTATCACAAAGGTTGCCGCCGACGGAAACGGCGGTATCAAACAGGTAGAGGACGGCAGAGCCATCACCGTTATCGGTGTCAATACCGATGCATCCACCGTTGAAATCTTAATGTAAGAAAGCGAGGAACAATTAATGAGTTACGAAAATCTTAAACTTGAAAAGGGCATGTATGCCGTGCCCGGAAAATCCTTTACAGCGGTCTTGGAATCCCTCGACCCAGACGAAAACTACAAGGGCACATCCCTTGAGGGCTTGGACGCATTCAACCGTCAGCTCAAAAGATTTGACATAAAGGTAAACGGAATGGCTTCCGACCCTGTGCAGAAGTTTTTCCAGACCTCCGACTCCGCCGCTCTCTTCCCCGAATATGTGAGCCGTGCGGTACGCCTCGGTATGGAGGAAGCCGACTGTCTTAAGGATATTGTAGCAACCGTTACAAATATCGACAGTATGGATTATCGCAGTATCACCTCTCAGCCTACCGACGAGGAAAAGGAGCTTAAGGACGTTGCCGAGGGCGCTATCATCCCCGAAACCAACATCCGCACAAATGAAAATCTTGTTAAGCTCCACAAGCGCGGCAGAATGTTGGTGGCTTCCTATGAGGCTCTCCGCTTCCAGCGTCTCGACCTCTTTACAGTTACCTTAAAGCAGATTGGCGCATACATTGCCCGTCAGCAGATGAAGGACGCTATTGCCACCCTTACCGACGGCGACGGCAACAACAATGCGGCAGAGGTGCTGAAAGCAGTAGAGACAGGAACTCTCAGCTACAGCGACTTGCTTAAGCTCTATAGCGACCTTGACCCCTACTGCCTTAACACCATCATCACCACCCCTGACATCATGATGAAGCTTCTCTCCTTAGAGGAGTTCAAAAATCCCCTTTCCGGAATTAACTTTCAGGGTACAGGCAACGTGGGCACTCCCCTTGGCGCTAAGTTCATTCGCTCCTCTGCGGTAAAAGAGGGCAACCTCATCGGTCTTGACAAGAGCTGCGCTCTCGAAATGGTGGTTGCAGGAGATGTTTCAGTGGACTACGACAAGCTGATTGACCGTCAGTTGGAGAGAGCCGCCATCACAACCACATCAGGCTTCGCAAAAATCTTTACCGATGCCTCCAAGGTGCTTTCTCTTAACTAACCTCTGAATCACTACTGTTTTACATCAACACAAAAAGGTCGGCGCCCGAAATATTGGGTGCCGACTGTATAGCTAATGTAAGAAAGCGAGGAAAATTAATGGAAAACACTCCAAGCAGAAACACTCTCAACTGGTTCAGAGAGCTATCCCACGTGGATGATGCCGATACTGGGCTGAAATACTGTGTTCCCGCGATAAACTCCCTGCAGTCAAGGGTGCGAAACAGCAACATGATAGTGGATAATATTCCCGAACTGTATTTTGCCGCCGCTGTGTTGGCATATTATAGATTTTCCATAACCGATGAATTCACCCATTACTCCACCTTTAAGGCGGGAGATGTGAGATTGGATATGGAGCCCGAAAAATTCAAAGCAACCTTAACCGAACTGCTTAATCTATCCCTTTCGGATGCCGCGCCCTATCTCAAAACGGGTGTGAAATTCAAAAGCATCGGCGGAGTATAGGAGGGTGTTTTATGGATATTCAAAAAAAGGTAAAGGCATTACTGGAGCATTGTGGCTCTCCTTTTTCGGTGGTCACCAACGGCGAGACCCTCCGCTCCTGCGCCATGATTCAGCCCTTGAGATATAAAAATAAGCTTTATGTGGAGCTTCAGCCCTCTGAGGTGGGACGAATCGACGACGGCTGTTTCCTCTATCTCGGCCCCGCCGATATAGTCTTTAAAGCCGACGACAGGCTTTCCTTTGAGACCAAGAAATTCGTGGTAGAACGCTTTGAGCCTGTATATCTTTTTGCCAAGCCTATCTACAACTGGGCGGTACTCCGTCCCTGTGTGACAAGCGAGGTGTAGCTTTATGTTTAATAGCATCACAGGAATCACAAATTTTCTTATAAACCACTTTAAAACCAACTGCAACTCTATAAAAACCGTGGAGATATTCCCCGTACCCCTAACCGAATTCCCCATCGAACAGCCAACGGTATCGATAGGTCTCAAAAGCGCGGAAATTCAATACGGAGAGGGTATCTTTGAGGGTAACGACACCAACGGCAACAGCTATTACGGCGCGAAGGCGGCATGTACCTATGCACTTAAAATATGTGTGCCGAAAAGTCTATCCAGCCTTAGCTGTTACAACACCTTCGACGTCATAGCAGATTCCTGTCTCAGAATTGACGAACTTAACATAATCAAGGTGTTCCTCGGCGAAATAACCTACGACCGCTCTATGGGAGCCTTGGTATTGAAAGCAGGAATAGAGCTGACCGCAAAGCTGGAAACCGTTGTAAAGAAGGGGTGATTTAAATGGATTTTTCAAAGCATACCGACAAATTTGCTATTTTTGTTAACGCCATACCTCTCGGTCAGGTAACAAATTATTGGATAGAAAGGACCGAGGTTAAGGAAACAGAGGACGTCCCCTGCCCCTACACCATTAAAATTCGTCGCAGAATTGCCACCAATCCCAACAGAGAAATGATCGATTTCTACGACTACAGCAAATTCAACATAACCTTTGTTAGGGCGGGTGTGAAGATTACCTTTGCATACTGCACCGTTTCGGCAATACTGGAGGAGATTGGAGAGGACAGGCTGATTTACGAAACCCTGACCTTTTCTTCACCCGTCAGAGCCATTACCGACGAGAACAATCCCGAGGACCCGTTTAACTAACCTATCTTTAGACATACAAAAAGTCCGACACAGCACTCACCGTGTCGGACTATATTATTTCATTTATCATTGGTATCACCGTTTTCAGTTTATTTTGTTTGGTTTCTATATTTACAAATCATCAGAATCACAACATTTCGTTATAACTTATCTATTCCAAAAAGCCGAATCAAGCTTGTGTTTTTTTAACGATTCAATTCTTTGTAAACCTTTCCCACATTGTAATCACCTTTTTCGTGTTATTACTTTTAAACAAAACTAACTAAACTTTCGGACTCACCTATTTCTTATAAATTTGTTTCACAGGTTCAAATTAAACTGTACTTTGGACTCACCCCTTTGCGTTTATTTTTGGTAATTTTCAGGTGGTTCTAATCTGTTCATTGGTCCTGTTTCCTTTCCTTTTGTTGTCTTTATTATAGCAGAGGAAAAGGGTTTTGTATATTGACAAATTGCACGAAAATTGAGCCAAATTTTCTACTAACACCTTCCCGTCGTTTTGTGTTATAATAAATATGTTGGGGTTGAAAACTGCCCCCAAACCGAAGCAGGTGCCTTAGTTAAGACACCTGCTTTTCTTGGTTTATTTGTTTCTGTTTTTCTTTATGCCGTCCCAATATGCCTTGAAGCTTTGCTCGTTCTTATTGTCGCCGTATTCATAATATTTCACATCCCGAAGATTTTCGGGGAGATAATTCTGCTTAACATAATGGTCGGGGTATACATGGGGATAGAGATAATGCTGACCCTTGACCGTGGCATCCTCTCCGTCGAAATGCTTATTCTGGAGTTGCCTTGGCACAGGGCCCGTTTTTCCCGCTCTTATATCCGCCATGGCGGCGGCAATAGCGTCGTGGCCCGAATTGGATTTGGGAGCGGTTGCCACCATGATGACGGCATCTGCCAAGGGTATCTGCGCCTCGGGGAGCCCCACCTTGTTGGCGATATCCACCGCCGCGTTTACTATGGGCAATATCTGGGGATACGCAAGGCCCACATCCTCGGCGGCGCAGACCATAAGTCTGCGGCAGGCGGAGGGCAAATCCCCCGCTTCCAAAAGTCTTGCAAGATAGTGCAGAGCCGCGTCGGGGTCGGAGCCACGCATAGACTTTTGATATGCCGACACAATATCGTAGTGATCGTCGCCCTCTCGGTCGTATCGCATGGCGCTTCTCTGGGAAAGCTGGTCGGCGGTATCGAGAGAGACCTCTATCACACCGTCAATATTTTTTGTGGCAAGGGCGCAAAGCTCCACAGCGTTGATTGCCTTTCGCACATCTCCTCCGCAACCTGTTACAATTCTTTTCGCGACCTCGTCGGACAGTATCACCTCGGCAGATAATTCCTCGCCGAGGATTTTTGCCGCTCTCATCACAGCGGGGATGATTTCCGTAGGCTCTACCTGTTTGAATTCAAACACGGTGGAGCGGGAGAGTATAGCGTTATATACATAAAAATAAGGGTTTTCGGTGGTGGATGCCACCAGTGTGATGGCGCCCGATTCTATATATTCAAGGAGAATCTGTTGTTGCTTTTTGTTAAAATACTGAATCTCATCTAAATATAAAAGGATGCCCTCAAGCCCCGCAACGGTGCCGATTTCCGACACCACCTCTTTGATATCGGCGGTGGATGCGGTAGTACAGTTGAGCTTATGGAGCCTCATTCCGCTTTTTTCGGCAATCATACGGGCAACGGTGGTCTTGCCAACACCCGATGGGCCGTAGAAAATCATATTGGGAATTTTTCCGCTGTCTATTATGGCTCTCAGAGCCTTGCCCTCTGCTAACAGATGACGCTGACCCACGATTTCCTCAATACTTCCCGGGCGGACTTTATCGGCTAAGGGTGTAGTCACCGCTGACACTTCCTTTCTATGTTTAGTAGCTACAACATATTCTACCAAATTCTCCGCCAAAAATCAATAGAGCCGATTAAAACCCACCGAGAGGAATTCTCAGTGGGTTTTGTTGATTTACAAAACTTTTCTTATATTATACATATTGGCGATTGCTTCCAGCCCCGGTATAAAGGGGTTATCCATGGTCCAGATACCCACTCCGCGCAGGTCGTATTCCTCTACAAGCCTCAGCTTTGCGCTCCAGCTTTCGGCATCGTCGTACCACACCACATGCTCCCTGCCCCGCTCATCCCTATAGTTAAAATAGGGCGTGGCGGCGGTGGAGTCGAATTTTATCACGGCTCCCCTGTCGGCGGCATACTGGGGAACATCCCGAAGCTTCAGATATTTCGCCCTTGTGCCCGAACGGTAGGGCAAGGTCCAATCGTAGGCATAATTGGGAAGTCCCAGCAAAAGCTTATCGGGTGGTATTACTGTGGTGGCATAGCGTACCACCTTTTCCACCTCGTTAAGGGGAGACACCGCAAGGGGTGGCCCTGCGGCATAACCCCAGTCGTAGGTCATGAGCATTATCCAGTCGCAACATTCCCCCAGTCGGCGGTAGTCGTGACCCTCAAAGAGAATTCCCGATTGGTTATCCGAGCTTTTGGGAGCCAAAGCGGTGGTTAAAATCAGCCCCTCGCGGTTGAGTCTCTCGCCCAGATTGCACATAAAGACATTATAGTCCTCGCGGTTTTCGGCATAGACATATTCAAAGTCAAGGTTAATTCCCATATAGCCCTTTTGTTTGAGATAATTTGGAATTCCATTTATAAAATTCCGCTGAGCCACATCGTTTCTGAGGAAGCGTTTGGCAAGTTCGGAATCAAAAGCCTCCTCCTCGTTGAGATTTGCCACCACCATTAAAGGCGCCACATTTTGCGCCCTTGCGGCGTCTATGATACGCTGGTCGTCGATGCCTCTAAGTCTGCCGTCGGGCATAATATTATAGCTGAAAATCGAAAGATAGGTAAGATAAGGCAGGGCTATCTCTAAGTTTTCAGAGGATATGTAGGAGTAGCAATAGCCGTTTACGTCTATAGTTCTGCTGGGCTGACTCCCCGGTACATTGATATACTGGTCGGGATAGATTGTGTAGGGTGGGCGGAGATTTGGGTTAAGTTTCAAAAGCTCCTCCACGGTGAGTCCATACTGCAGAGCGATTGAATAGAGAGAGTCTCCCCTTTTCACCCGATAGACTCCCCCCTCTGAGGGTATGATTAGAGCAACCCCCTCGGGCAGATAGCTAATGTTACCCAGATTATTCAGCCGTTCCAGCTCAGCCACGGTGGTACCGTATCTCTGCGCCAGACTGAATAGGGAGTCCCCTTTTTTTGTTCTGTAGATTATCATTTACATTACCTCCACTTTAAAATACTCACAATCATTTAAAAAATTCCATCTAAAATATTAAGCCCACCCGAAATAAACATGAGGCATAGATAAACCACTGCTGTGGTGCATCCCCCGATTACCACGCGAAGAAGCGGCGCGGCGGCGGTGGACATGGCAAGATAGCCGAGAATACACGCCACAGCAACAAACAAAAGCGGATGGATTATCCATTTTTTATATTTTACGGGGGTCTCGGTAACCTTGAGCAGTCTGCGGATGTTAAGCAGAGAGGTGAGCAGATTGCTGTAGACCATAATCAGGAGAAAGCCCGTCATACCGTAGTCGTCAAGGAACAGCCAGATAAGAGCCAATCTCGACAGCGAATCAATTACGCTATAGAGAAAAGAGTGACCCTGTTGGTCAAGCCCTTTAAGAATTCCGTCGCAAACGCTCTCTAAATACATAAATGGGACCAAGGGAGCGAGGGCGGTTATCAGAAGTCCCGTTTCGCGGGAGTCATAAAGCAGGGTCGCCAAATCTCCTCCGCAAATAAAGAATATACCACCGATGAGGGTTGACACGGTTACGGTGACACCAATGGACTTTTCGGTGGCGGTCTGCACCCTGAGGGTCTTTCCTTGACTTCGCGACTCGCTGATTTCGGGTATCATCAGGGTGGAAAAGGCATTGAGAAAGGACGCGGGGAAAAAGAGGATGGGAATTGCCATTCCCTTTAACATTCCAAACTGCGCGAGAGACGATTCCCTGTTTCCGCTGAACACCGCAATCCTTGCGGGGACAAGGAGATTTTCCGCCGTTCTGAGAGCAGTGTGTATGTATTTCCCCAAGGTAATCGGGGTGGCTATATGTAGCATCTTTCGGGTAACGGGTTGCGGTGTGCCCTTGTCCCTTGTGGGGCGGAATTTTCCAAATTTATAGGCAAGGCATAGAAACAGGCATCCCGCCCCCTCTGCCATGGTGTCACCAAAAAGTATTGCGCCTGTGGAATATTCCAATCCCAGATGGGAAACCTTGCTCACCAAGGGAATTATAAGCGCCATTCTCACAAGTTGTTCTGTGAGCTGGGATAAACTGGCAAGTGAGGTATTGCGCCAAGACAACAGATAACCCCTCAGCACAGCCGAAATTCCCATAAAGGGAAGTCCCAAGGTGAGAATTTTAATGGCGGATACCGCCCTCATGTCACAGATGAGATATCTGCCGATTATATCAGCGCCAAAATATATCACCGCCATGCTGATAAATGCAATGAACAGGGTGAACATAACGGCGCGTTTCAGTATCTTTCTTACAGCCGCTCCCCTTGTGGGCAGTTCAGACACCATTCGGGTCACAGCGGTGGAAATTCCCCCTGAGGCAAAGGTAGATGCGAATACATATACCGAAATTATAAGCTGATAGAGTCCCATTCCCTCGGCGCCAATGGCGTTTGACATCCATATTCTGAAAAATATACCCACTGTGCGCAAAATTATGGAGGTCGCGGTGAGAATTGCCGCGTTTTTCAAAAACAGTTTATGCTTCAATCCATCATCCCCTACATAATAAATATTCCGACTCTAATTATTTATGACAACAAAAAGCGCGTAAGCCGAAGCTCACGCGCTGAATCTGATTAGTTGTGTTAAATTTATTCTCCCAAGGATTCCTTGGATTTAACTGTAACTTGTTTTTGATAGCAGGAGAACATATCCTCCAGGGTTTCTTTTTGGGGTTTGGGGCTGATAAGGCTCACAACTGGAACGATTACAAGACCGCCCAGCATTGCGATTACACCGCTGTTGATGGGGGATTGGAGAATTGCGGGGAAGCTGCCGCGGAAGAACATATTGAGAATCATAATTCCCGCGCCGAAAATGAAACTTGCCCAAACAGAAGCCTTGGTGGTCTTCTTCCAATAGAGGCCGTAGAGGAAAGGCGCTAAGAAAGCACCCGCAAGAGCGCCCCATGAAATGCCCATCATATCGGCAATGTAGCCCAGCTTATCCTTATTGAGGGCGATTACGGCAGAAATTACGATGAACACCACAATGAGAACCCTCATGATGAACACCTGCTTTTTCTGGCTCATATTCTTAACCACATGGTCCTTGATAAGGTCGAGCGTCAGGGTGGAGCTGGATGCCAGAACAAGGCTTGAGAGGGTGGACATGGATGCCGAAAGCACCAGCACGATAACTACGCCGATAAGAATATCGGGAAGTCCCTCAAGCATTGTTGGGATGATTGAGTCAAAGCCACCCGCGGGGATGCCTGTGGCAGAATCAACTGCCAATTTATCGCTGAAAAGTCTGCCGAATCCACCGAGGAAGTAGCAACCGCCTGCAACAATGATGGCGAAGACCGTGGAAATGATTGTGCCCTTATTGATATCCTTTTCGCTCTTGATAGCGTAGAACTTCTGCACCATCTGGGGAAGTCCCCAAGTGCCCAGAGAGGTAAGCACAACAACAAAGAGAAGATTCAAGGGGTCGGGGCCGAAGAAGGAGTTGAAAGCGCCGGGGGCGGTTCCCTCTGTTTTGATTTCGGCAAGTCCGTTCAGGGCTTCGGTGAATCCACCGTTACCCGAAAGCACAGCGCCGATTACCAACACAATGCCAACAATCATGATAATGCCCTGAATGAAGTCGTTTATTGCGGTTGCCATATAGCCGCCCGCGATAACATAGATACCTGTCAGCACCGCCATAACGATTACGCAGACCGAATAGTCAATTCCGGGGAATGCCATGGAGAAAAGACGGGAAAGTCCGTTATAAAGAGAGGCGGTATAAGGTATAAGGAAAACGAAAACTATTAAAGACGCGGCAATTTTTAAAGCGGGGCTGACATATCTTTTGCCAAAGAATTCTGGCATGGTGGCGCTTTCTAAATGCTGACTCATCAGCCTTGTTCTACGACCCAGCACAATCCATGCAAGGAGTGAGCCGAGAAGGGCGTTGCCAATACCAATCCAGGTGGAGGCGATACCGAACTTCCAGCCAAACTGACCCGCATAGCCGACAAATATAACGGCAGAGAAATAGGAGGTGCCGTAGGCAAAGGCGGTGAGCCAAGGACCTACCGAGCGTCCACCCAGAACAAAGCCGTTTACATCGGTGGAATTCTTGCGGCAATAGAGGCCAACGCCCAACATTATACCAAAGAAAACCACCAGCATTAGTATTTTCAACAACATTTGTATCACCTTGTAGTTTAAAAGTATAACGGTATTTTAACACACTAAAGTGCTAAGGTCAAGGTGATTTCGCATAAATATGCAGAATTATGCAGAAATTTTCCGCTTGAAATGGAGCGGCGATTGTGGTATCATCTAAATATCGGTAAGCTTGACGGCCGCGCATAAATTTTTATGTGAGGAAAGTCCGAGCTCCGCAGGACAGAATAACGGCTAACGGCCGCCGAGGGTAACCTCAGGGAGAGTGCAACAGAGATATACCGCCCAAGTTTTCTTGGGTAAGGGTGGAAAGGCGAGGTAAGAGCTCACCACGTCCCATGGTAACATGGGGGGTCTGTAAACCCTATTCGGAGCAACACTAAGTAAGACTATACGCTTGTCCGGCGTGTCTTGAAAAGTGGCTGGAGCTGTGCAGCAATGTACAGTCGAGATAGATGGTCGTCCCAATGACAGAACTCGGCTTACTGCTTACCGATAACAGACGACAGATGTCAGATGACAGATAACGAATGTGTGCTGTCTGTCATCTCTTTGTTGTCATGCACTTGCTAAAACTATATATATTACATACATCACCAGCAGAATGACACCCGTGGCTCTGCTGGTTTTTTTCATTATAAGGGTGGGTACAAGGGCAATAAGGGTCATAACAAGACAACAGACAAGGTCAACTCGGGCAAAGCTTTGGTGAATTGATAACGACTTTCCCGAAACTATAGAGCATAGTGGCATTATAAGGGTGAGGTCGATTATATTAGCCCCGATTACGTTACCAGCCGTGAGGGAAAATTGCTTTTTACAGACAGCGGTGAGGGTGGTGGCAAGTTCGGGCAGTGATGTGCCCACCGCGATAAGGGTTACCGCCACCGTCTTTTCGCTGACCCCTAAAATATCTACCGCCAGAATTTTGCCCTTATCCACCAATAGCTCAGCACCTAAGGTTATAGCCGCTGCGCCGAAAATAAAGGTGGCTATATTTTTTATAAGCTCTCTTTTTGTGAGGGCTTCCGTTTCCCCTGTTCCCTCCCCCAAGGCTCCTATTCCACCGCGGATATTGTCAAAGATAAAGAGGGCAAAAATAACGAGAAGAACTGACGAAAAAATCGGGGTCACGGCGCCCTTGATTCCGCAAATCAGGGTTACCACCGCCGACAAAATAAGCAAAAAGGATTTGAAAAAATACTCACGGCGCTTAATTTCCGCCACCATTAAAATAAAGGCTAGGCTTAAAATAAGTCCCATGTTCGCCGTCACAGACCCCACAGCATTACCCACCGCCATTTCGGTCTCCCCTTTAGTGGCGGCAATGAGGGAAACCAGCAATTCGGGGAGGGTTGTGGCAAGGCTTACCACCGTGGCTCCTACGATAAATTTCGGTATGCCCGATACCTCGGCAATGAACCCCGCGGCGCCCACAAAGGCATCCCCGCCCTTAACTATGAGTATAAGTCCAAATATAATACATAGCGCAATACCAAAGGTTTCCACAAAAAATCCCCCTCACATACATAAAGTATATGAGGGGGTTGGTCTTCATAATTACTGCGTTAATATTATAGTTTATTGGAAAATTGCCTGAAGCTTCTTATTCTTAGAGGCATATTCCACCGAAGCGGTTGCCGCCTTTGAGAGATAAGTGAAACCCTCGAGTTTTGGCTCTACCACAGTTTTGTAAAGCTCAACCTCATTATAGAAAGCACCGCCGAAGATAACGGTTGTAACGGTTGCAACAACGCTCTTGTCACCCTCAACATAGAATTTGTTGAGGAAGTTGAGGAATTTACCCAGTGCCTTTTCGGTCTCCTTGCCACCACGCGCCAACTCCAGCATACGCTCAACGCCGTACTTTTTATAAAATTCCACATAAAGGAAAGAGCCGATTTCGGTCATCATTTCCTTATATGCGTCACGGTAGACAGGGCATATATCAAGGAAAACCTTGGTGAAAGCCTCGATAGTGGGAGTTTCTCCAACACCCGCTTTTGTGGGCATGGCGACCTTAGCGGTGGATTTAACCGCCCTCTTTGCACCCAACTCGGAGCGTAAGGTCTCCTCGAAATCTATAGCAACCGATTTAAGGTCGCGCTGGGTGTGGCTCTCGTCGAAAAGATATTGAGAAAGGGTGATGAAATCTAACTGTTCACCCTCCTGAGGCTTAGCTCCCTTTAGCTCTAAAACCGAAGCTTCCTCGTTATAATCTATCTTGGCAGCAAAGCCGTCCCGCAGGAAGATTCCGCCGTCCTGTGCGGTGAATCCAACCTCTTTGAAAAAGGGCTCCAGAAGCTTCAGCAATTCGTCGTAATATTTAAACATTTTGTTCACTCCAAAACTAATTTATATAGATGAGTTTACCACACATCAATAACTTTTTCAACCTTTTATGCTTGACTTTGTTTATTGCAGTTGTAGGTTTACAATAGATGTGTTACAGTAACGAATAAAAAAATAGTGACGAATGGAAAATCCTGTGTTACAGTTAAGTTGCTCAGACAAAACGTACAGGAGGATGAACCATTCGTCATGAAAACTGTAACACAAACTATGCTGTATCGTCAAGCCTTAATTAAATACTCTTTGAAATATGGAGTGACAAAGGCAGCAACCAGATACAAAACCAACCGTCAATATGTTTACCGTTGGCAGAAAAGATATGACGGAACCTTGCAATCATTGGCAGATAAGTCACACCGACCACATCATCATCCTAACGAGCATACACGCGAAGAATTAAAACTAATAGCAGATATGCGTAAAAGAAACACCCATGCAGGTTTAGTTGTATTTTGGGTTAAACTGCGTCAAAGAGGATATACACGCTCTGTAACAGGATTATATCGTCTTTTGCGAAGACAAGGACAAATGGCGGTAAAACCGCCGAATCCGAAGTATATACCAAAACCTTACGAACAAATGCAATATCCAGGTCAAAGAGTGCAAATAGATGTTAAGTTTGTGCCTGAAGCCTGCGTAGTGGGCGAAGCAAAAGGACAAAAGTTTTACCAATACACAGCTATTGATGAGTATTCTAGATTTCGCTATTTAGAGGCTTTTGAGGAGCATAGTTCATATTCATCAGCACAGTTCTTAAAGCATTTAATAGAGAGATTTCCGTTCAAGATAGAGTGTGTTCAAACAGATAATGGTATGGAATTTACAAAGCAATTAGGTAACACCCAAAAGCCAACACCCACACTGTTCGAGCGTACGCTCGAACAGTGTGGCATCAGACATAAGCTTATTGCTCCTTACACACCTAGACATAACGGAAAAGTTGAGCGTTCTCATCGTAAAGATAACGAATACTTTTACGCTACTCATTCTTTTTACTCATTTGAAGATTTTAAAAAGCAACTTTCTGTACATAACAGAAAATACAATAATTTTCCTATGCGTCCTCTTAATTGGAAATCTCCTGCTGATTATTTAAAGGCTTTTCTTATTAACGGCGAAGTTTTCTAATTTTGTAACACATCATTGACAAACCTACATTATGCTTGACTTTGTTTATTGCAGTCTGAGGAAACGCTAAAAAGCGCTTAAGCTGGTCTATTTTATAGGCTTTGTAATGCTTAATGCTCCAAACTGCGTTCAATCACAGCCTTTTATTATGCCCAGACGGGTGAATAACTCTTGGATTTTTTCCACCTTTTCGGGAGATACCTCGGTAAGGTTCTTTTTAATAAGCATGGGGATTTTCTCACTTTTGTTAAACAACACGTCAAACGCTCTGATAACCCAATAGACAGGCAATAAAATCGGAGTTTTCAAGGAGGGATATCGTAAGGTCATGTTTTTATAGGAGATAAATACTGACTTCAGTCGATTTCTTCTTTTTGCAATTTTCGCTCCTGAGTTTTTATAGACCTCTCTCTGTGCTTCGGCGTTGCTTCGGGTCCCAAAAATACCGCTTTCCACAACATAGCCGGAAAGGGTGTGGGTAACATCGTCTGGCTCACCATCGCAAAACCAATATTCACAAAGAATTCTAAGCTCATGAGCTAAGGTGTCAAGGCCCACAGTTGCAAGGGTTTTATTAATATAATCAAAATCAAGGATCTTTTCAAAATTCTTAAGGTAAATGTACATATCCATTATGGGTCGTATGCCACTGCCTCCGCCCGTTAAATGCTTTGCAATATGTACTATTGTGTAAATATAAAAATCGTCGTGACACATCTTTCTGCCCTGTTCTCCTACACCCAGTGACACGGAGTTTTCCCATAGAGATTTAAGGCAGTCAAACTCCTCATGGCCGCCCATGAGCTCGTAATGAATCTCTATAGAAGTGAAGGGTGGCTTTTTGTAAGAATCAACTCCCTGTGTGTGCGTGGTGAAGTCATATCCGCTTTTGAGCATAATTTCTTCTGTTTTTTTCGCATGTTCATCCTTTATCAGATAATCCACATCACAGCTGGTGCGCATATCAGGGTGGGAATAAAACTCACGGATAACGCTTCCCTTTAAGAGCATATAGGGAATTCCTGCCTTTTCGAATTCGGAATTGAGATATTCCGTCTCGGCATCGGTGACGGCAAATTTAAAACTGTTTATCTCATGACGGTGTTTGAGCTCATTGGAAAGCTTTTCGGGAACACCCTTAGCTCCCTGCAAAGCATAATACATGGGGATATCGATTCTATGGAAATCCGCCAACCTTAACAGGGTGTGAAAATCCACACCCTCGAAATCGGTATTTAAGGGACGGGCATCCAGTGCCGCCGCCATAATGTCAATCAAACAGTTTATAGTTTTATTCATTTATAACTCCAATTACATATATAAAGAGCAGTTCCAGACATCTACGCCCGAATCGGCGAAAACATTGCTCAAACGTTCCCGTAGCTCCTCGTGGGTTACACCCTTTTTCAGTATTACCTGCAGGAATCCGCCTCCACCTGCGCCACAAATCATCTTACCATCAATCATATCATCACAGGCAAGGAAAATCTGGTCGATACAGGTGTTTGTACAGCCTTCGTCAAGTTTTTTGGAAAGCTCCCAATGCTGAGTGAGAGAATGGGCAAAAGAATCTACATTTCCGTTTTCCAGCTCTCGTTTCATCTGCCACGCCATATTCTGAATGGAGCGAAGCACCTCAAGGGAGGTGGGGTTCGCGCCGATATATCTGCCCATAACCTCTCTCAAAAGATTTCGAGCGAGTCTGCGCTGACCTGTATATATAAGACAGAAGCGTTCATTAAGTTCCTGAACGGTTTCCTGACTCAGCTCCAGTGCCTCCCACTCAACATTCTGAGCAATGCCAACCTTTGAAGTGAGTATTTTGATACCGCCAACAAGGCCGCCCATCTGGTCCTGCCAACCGCCTCCTGTGGACATCATCTGCTCCATCTGAAGCACTCTGCTGCAAATTTCAGATTCGTCTACCTCTTCGCCCAGCATCTCATATATACCCTTAGCACAGGCGGCCGCCAAAATGCTGGAGGTACCGAGTCCTGAGCCACGGGGGATGTTGATAACCTGTGTGGAAAAATAGATACCACCGCCGAGACGGTCCAGCACCTCTTCGAGACTCTCCTCTCCCTTGCGGGGGATTATGCCCGTTGCGAGTAATGCAGCCTTTTGCAGAGCGTAGGGGTCGTGGGGGCTGTTGCAGTCCCTCAACTCCTCAATATCATAGAACTCACGGTAAGAGCCATAGTCAGCGCTGGTGAGTATTATTTTATGCTCATTGATACGCTTTAAAATAACTTCAATGGGGAATCCGTCATCAAGAAGAACAGCGGCATTAAGCACAGTTCCGCCGTGCTCGTTGCAATGAGGCGGTGTGTCGGTCCAGCCGCCTCCCCAGTTAACCCTTATGGGAAGCTTGGAAACCACATCATCCTTCACAATACGGCGGTTGGGATTATAGAATATAGCGTCCTCGCTCTGTTCGATGATTGCCTCTCTAAGAGCCGCGAAGCACTTAATGGAATAGTTTTCCGCTTCCACACCGTCACAGAGTCTGGAAAGATAGTGATAAATTCTGATTTTACGGCTGAATGCTGAGCTCTCTGCTTTTTCCAACAACAGACTTTTTACCCTTTCGCTGACACCGTTGAGGAATATTTTATTGGCTTCCTCGCAGGAAACATTCCTGTCGATACAGCCGATAAACTTCTCCACCATAACCACGTCGCTGAGCTTGAGTCTCCAGGGGAGAATTTCCTTTGCGTCGGCATTGTTAAAACTGTCGCAAAGACTTTGTAGCTCACAATCGGTACGACGGCTGAGGGTGGCGGCAACCGCCTCCTCTATGCTGTCGCACACGGGGAACAGGGGTTTTATCCAGAGAGGACAGTCAAGGGGGGCGCCAAACCAGCGGTTTTCCTTGGGGTTGTCCCCTGTGGCATACATTCTCACGCAGAATCTGCCGTCGCGGAGTTTTAAGCCGTGGAGCACGGTATTGTCGGGAATGGTAATGTTTTTAAGGGTGACACCCGAAATAACACAGCCTGAGCCTATATGTGTATTCTCCCTGATATAACTGTCTTCTATATATGTCTTCTCACCTATTTTGGCGGTGGAGTTTATGTAGCTGTTGGAAACGGCAAACTTTTTGCTTTCAATATTTGAATATACACAATTTTTCCAACCGAGAAATTTATAATATTCAATATCCTGTGTAAGCAAATGCAACAGCTCACCGGTGGTGCCGAAGTGGATGAAGGAAGCGGGAGAGAAGCACATAAGCTTCATGTTATATTTTGAAATGGTCTGCCAGATTTCATATCGACAGCGGGTAAGCTCATCGGAAAATTCACCCTCAGGTATTTCGCGGTAAAACTCTTCAAGGGTGGAGCCACTTGCCAGAGGGTAGAGAAAATCGGCATAGAAGCTGAGGCGAACATGGTCGTTTACATAGCGATTATAATTCTCCTCTGTTTCAACAAGGGAATACAAATCATCCAACAGATGACTTTCGAAAATCACAGCGCCTGTGTCTATATTAACCTTGTTCTGGGCATTTACAGCACCCGCCGCTTTAAGGTTCTCAACCGACTGCTTATGTAAAAATCTACCAACATTTCCCTCGTCATCTCTGAGGAATACGCCATGGTTTTTGCCCGTTTCCACATCCTCTTTAATGGAAATCGCCGCGGCACCACGGGTATAGAAATCTATTTGCAAGGGGTTGAAAAGCAGAAGTACATCACCGGAACACACCAGCATACCGTCGGAGATTCTGGAGGGAATTCCACTGGTGCCGATGATGGTCTCGTCAAAAAGGGTGGAGCGTCTGCCCGCGGGTAGCTCACGGGGCACAGGAGAAAATAGTTTTCCACAAGCGGAATACTGAGGCACTCTTTTAGAGTCGCCCCCCGAATGGATAACGAGGATTTTGAGACCCTTAAAGGTGTTCCTTCCCGTTTGCTCTCTTATGTATTTCATAACACTGAGGGTTGCTCCGCCTGAGCCGATTCTTTTGCCCTCAGGGTCGGGAATAACGGCATAGTGGGTGCTGGAGCACAAAAGCTTATGCTCTAACCGATAGTTTATCTGGTCCCGATAGCCCTCTGCCTGAGCCTCGTTGGAGGCGGTGATTATGCAAAAGTCCCAATGGGGCAGATTTGAACCGCGTATGGTACGAATATAATCATCATAGGAATCAATATAGGACTGCTGTAGGAATAGGTTTTTATACTTCTTGAGCATTAGTCTTTCATTCCTTTACTTTAAAAATACATTATATAACTTTTTCTTACAGAAAACATACACCGAAGCCAGAACAAAAACAAAGCTTAATATATAGCGGAAAACCGTGTATGAATATAACAACATGCAACTTAAGTTCACAGCGGTTGTTACAAAGGCTATTGTATACAATAGTTTTGCGTCAAAAGGGTTTTTAATCTTTTCGTGTTTGCAAATATTTGCCATTGCGTAATAGTGTATCAAGCTGTAAATAATATAGCTTGCCAACGTGGTATACGCCGCCGCAATGAAACCAAACACAGGTATAAATATTGCGTTTAGAACTATGTTCAGCACTGCGACAATGATGGAAGATGTCATAATTATTTTGGTCTTTTCATAGTAAAATTCGATATACCCAAAGAAGGTATAGAGAGTTACAAATATTGCGCTGGAGGCAATCGGCGGAACAATATAAACCGCTGTCATATATTTATCTCCACCGAAAAGGTAAACGATTTCCGGAGAAAATAGAGAGAAAACAACTCCTATTGCACATACCGCACATTGCACGTGCAAGGTTCTTTTTCCTATTGGTTCAGGGTTTTCTGCTTTAAGGCGTTTGAACGCCCAAGGCATGAGTGCGGAATGCAAAGCGTCAAGAACGAGTCGGACGGTCCAGGCTATCTGGTTTGCGATGGAGTAGATACCCGCTTCACTCAAGCCACAGAGCTTTTGTATCATAATTTTATCGGTCTGATTGAAAAGTACCTGTGACAGATAGTGGGGAACCAGGGGTAGGTTGTATTTGAGCGCAAATCTCCAATGCTTTAAGGAAACCAGCTTTTTGCCCTTGTACATTATGCTTATAAATATAGGTGCGCCAAAAACAACTCTTGGCAGTACAAGACCTATTATTTTGGCTTCCGATCTCATTTCGGGCAATAGAATAACCAACAATAAACTCACAAGAGTACCTAAGAGATTAGAAATAACCGAAACTGCGACTACAGCCTTGTACTTATAATCAAACCTCTGCCGAATAGACCAAAAAGATATGGCTGTTTGAAAAAATATGTCCAGAAACAACAGCGCTGTTATGGTAAAACTCATCCCTGTGAAACTGTTTATATACCCTTTGAATAAGCAATAAATAATAAACATCACAGAAGTAGAAAGGGATGCTAAAAATAGCGAAGTGGAGGTGTAACTCTCCTTTTCGTTATCAAATTTTATAATTGCTTTATTATAACCGCCACTTGCCAACTTTAAAGTGGCAACTATCGTAACAATGGTAAGCCAGGAGTTGAATATGCTGACCATACCCATTTCGTCGGTGGTTAGAATTCGTGTGAAAAGCGGAACGGTGATTATAGCAATACCCTTCTGGATAATGCTGCTTATCATAAACCATAGTGATGCTTTTAAAGGGCGGGACATATTTTTATAGAAATTCCAAATTTTATTCACCGCTATTTCCCTCTCTTTTCAAAAACTCCTTATATGGTGTGTCAGGATCAAAAATAATGGTACCGTTGTGCCACTGTCCCCTTTGTTCCACAGGGGGGAATTTCATATAATCTCCATATGTTTCGGTGAGCATTTCGTGGTATTTAGAGGGGACAGGAACCTGCAAATGTTCAAAGGGCAGATAGACAATGTCGTCAAAATATTCTTTTTTGCATTTGTATCGATTGATGAAAGATACCGAATGGCTTAAAAAGGAAACGTATTCACAGTTTTTATTACTTGCCATGTTTTTGAAATAGGTTTCAGCCAATTTTTCATATTTAACAGTTTTCTTAAAAAGGTTTTGTACAGTGCGCTTGATTTTAGATCCCTCTGTATAATCTGACAACCAAAATTGAATCTGTTTGTATATAACCTTTCGTTTGATGAACCAATGTCCCCATTTGAAAATATTATTGTGGGGATAATCATCCAACACAAAAACATCTACGTATATACCGTTATTGTAATCAGGGGTTTCGTGGCTTCGAATCATTCCGGTTGTGTTGGAATTCCTGAGACGTCCATATCCAAAAAAACGTTTGGGGTCGGATATTGCTGTTTGGAAAAAATAGGGCTCTTGGAACTCTTGTGGAGCAATCTTTACAAGTTTTTCGTAATCTTCGCGAAGCATACATACGTCCACATCGTCGTCCCAAGGTATAAAGCCTTTGTGTCTTACAGCGCCAAGCAAGGTCCCTGCAAAAACAGAAACCTTTATATTGTGCTTCTTGCACACAGACAAAAGTTTTTCAAGAAGATCCAACTCTACCGCCCATATTTTCTTTCTTTTAACGTCTACCAAAAATTCATCTCTTATTTCTTCTTTTATAAAATCCTCTGAATACATATATGCAGACTCCTTCGTTAACAGATTTTGCTTTTAATGTGTAGTAACTGCTCCTCGGTTAAAAGATCAGCAGCTTCTATTTCATAGCAACCCTCCGCGCAAAGCCCGTGGCACTTGAGCTGATTCTCGTATGCTATTGTTGTCATACCGCCTAAAAACCTTGCCCAGGAGGAAAAGGTGGAGCCTGAAGCTATGAGCAGTTTCGCATTAGAAAGAGCCAAAATGTCTGCAATGCTTGTGCCAAAAGTTACACGCTCTACGTTATTAAGGCTGAGAAGTTCTTTCAGCTCCTCGTCCCTGCCGTCGGAAAAAATATATACTTTAACATCCTCATGGGCGGCTGAACGTATTTGGTTAATAATATCAACATACCAACCCACTGGGGTGCTCATATTGTTTATACCGCTTTGCAAAGCGTTTGTATCCGCTTTCAGAAAATCTCCCAATCTTATGTGGGCACATATACTGCGGCTACCGTCGAACTCACAAGCTTTTCGGTTTTTCTTCTGAACATTTTTGATTAAATCTTGCTTTATTTCATTTCTATACTCTTCAAAGTAAGAATAATCCATTATGTACTTATCGAAAATTACAACCTGATTGTCACCCTTTGAGTCAAAGGTTTCCTCGGTTACCTTTTTGGCGGTGTGAAGCTTCCATTTCTTTTTTATTCCACCGACGTATCCGCTGTTGTTACGGAATAGGTCACCATAAAAACGCTTATCCTTTTCCCCGCGAAGCCAGGTCCCAATTTTTATAGATTTCCAGGTGGGCCAAATAAATTCACAGTTGTTCTCCTTCGCAAACTTAAAGGCTCTGGAATACATAAACAGCAGGTTTCCAAGTCCTGCTCCGCCAAGGCGCAGGTCTAAAAATTCTATTTTTGAGAATTTGGGATATACATAATTCATTTCGGTTGATTCCTTATCTGAAGTGTTATTTATAGTATGCGGTGAATCTATGGTGCGAAACTCTTTTTTCTTCGGGTGGAAGCTGCATATAGTCTCCGTATTTTCCCCGCAACCATTGGTCATAGCCAACTGGTGCCAGATACTCTTTGCCCTCAAAGACCATTTTGCAGGGTTCGAGCTTTTCTGTTTCTATATCGTTGGTCTGCCACCATTCCCATACCAGAGGAGCCACTGAATTTGATTTCTCTTTACAGGCGGTCGCATTTCTTATTTGCATTCCCACAAGGGCGCTTCCCGAAAAGGGCAGAAGGACAAATTTCAGCACCCTAAGCAAAATTCTTTTTGTAAGGGTACGGTCCTTATTTGGCACCATTCCCTTAAGGGTTATCATATTACGAAGAAGCTTGGCTTTCAGTCTTACTATTTTAGCTCTAAGCTTATTTGAAGGCAATCTGTCAAAAGGGAAAACATCGATATTTACTCCAATGTTTTGCTTCAACATTTCGTTTTCTTCCTGCAATACGCTTTTGTTAAATCCAACCTTTGCAAAGGGAAGGGGATACCACTTTTCGCCTTCCGAAGAGTGGAGGGTATAATCCTCATGAAATCCGTTAAAGGTTGCCACGAACTTGTCGTAATCCTCGCGGAGCATACCGATATCAATATCATCATCCCACGGGATATATCCTTTATGACGCACAGCGCCTATAAGGGTGCCGTATGTTAGAAAATAATTGATTCCGTTTGCCTGACAAAAGTCATCAACCTTATCTAAAATTTTGAGTTGAATAGTTTTGAGCTCATTTGTGTCAATAGTTTTCATTAACTATTCGTCACTCCTTTGTAAAAATTAATCTCTGAAATACAAATCCCTTGTATATACCTTATCCATTACATCTTCCAGATCAGTACTGTAACGATTAGCAATGATGACATCGCAAATGTTCTTGAATTCGTCCTTATCCTTTATCACGCGGGAATTATAGAAGCTGTCTTCGTGAAGAGTGGGCTCATAAACCACAACCTCAATTCCCTTTCCTTTGATGCGCTTCATAACACCCTGAATAGCCGACTGACGGAAATTGTCGGAATTGGCTTTCATCGTAAGCCTGTAGATTCCCACAACCTTTGGGTTTCTGGCAATGATACGCTCGGCAATAAAATCCTTGCGGGTGCGGTTGGCATCCACAATAGCTCCAATGATATTGTTGGGTACGTTGTTGTAGTTTGCCAACAGCTGTTTTGTGTCTTTAGGCAGACAGTAACCCCCATAGCCAAAAGAGGGGTTGTTGTAATGATTGCCGATTCGGGGGTCAAGACAAACACCCTCGATTATCTGCTTGGTGTCAAGTCCGCGCACCTCGGCGTATGTATCAAGCTCATTGAAGAAAGATACGCGGAGGGCGAGATATGTATTGGCAAAAAGCTTAACCGCCTCTGCCTCGGTGGGTTTTAAGATAAGGGTTTCGATATTTCCCTTGATTGCGCCCTCCGAGAGGCATCGGGCAAAAAGCTCCGCTTTTTCCTTTATTTCGGAGTTTTCATCAGGCACTCCCACAATAATTCTTGATGGATAAAGATTGTCGTACAGAGCATGTCCCTCTCTCAAAAATTCAGGTGAGAATATGATTCTGTCGCAATCATATTTTTCTCTGACACTCTGGGTGAAGCCAACTGGGACGGTGGATTTAATAACCATAACCGCGGAAGTGTTTATTTTCATCACCAGCTCTATCACCTTTTCCACTGAGGAGGTATCGAAATAATTAAGCTGGGGATCGTAGTTAGTGGGGGTGGAAATTATAACAAAATCAGCACCCTCATACGCCTTTTCATGGTCGGTGGTGGCGATGAGATTAAGCTCACCTTTAGATAGATATTCCTCTATCTCCTTGTCCACAATGGGAGAAATTCCGCGGTTTATCAAGTCTACCTTTTCGGGAATGATATCAACCGCCCAAACCTCATGGTCTTTTGCCAGAAGTATTGCATTAGATAGTCCAACATAGCCTGTACCTGCAACTGCAATTTTCATAATCAATCTCCTCTCTATCTGCGGATTTTAACATATTTGCAAACCGGTTTTTTTATTTGCGGTTTTTCGTCAGGGGTTGTTGAGAAAACAAAGCCCACAACAAACCACAACGGCGCATTGGTAAGATAATAACCACTGAACATAGCCATGGTAAAGCAACACATTGCAATTAAAACAATCAAATGATGCTGCGAATCGCTTTTTACCAGTCTAATAAGATTTTTTACTGCTAAATATACAATAACTACAACTACTATTAATCCAATTGTTCCGTATTCCACCAAAACATCGGTGAAAAGGTTGTGAGAGTATGTTCTAAGGATTGGGAAAACCGAGCCTGTTCCATTTCCCGTCAGGGGTTTTTTGTTAAAGACCCACCAAGCCATATCTTGTAGTAAGGCTCTGTTGCCGTCTCCTTCACCGCTTAATAACGACATTATTCTGTCAAAGCCTGAATATTCAAGGCTTGATGTGGATGCCAAAACAAAAACAACAATAATAAAGCCTGTCATCAAAATAAGGTTTTTGATATTTTTACCAACGTTAGCGGAATCCATCATGAAATAGTAAACCGAAAGAATGCACACCAAAACAAATGCGCCACGTCCACCCGCCAACATAACCATCAGCATGTGGAGCGGTATCAGACATTGGAAAAAGGTGTTCCAACCCCCTTTGGAAAAGGTGGTGTTTTTCTTAATATTATGTTGGTTTTTGATGTAAAAAATATTCATTGCGTAGGTTTCGGCAATAAAATACGAAAGTCCCTGATATCCAAAGCCACTGTCGTCGCTGATGTAGCCTCCCGTGTTTGTATCCGAAGTGCCGAAAACAACCATAAAAGAAGAAACCGTGTTAAAGATTACAATCCATGGTACTGCACCAGCCATGGCGTGGATAAGGTTACCTCGTCTTGCAAGTACTCCCATAAGAAATGCCGAAAGCACACTGGAGAATGCAGTGAGCACAGCTCCTTGATATGCACTCGGTACGCCTCTATAGACAATTCTTGGAACAAAGAGAAAAGCTACCAGCAAAATTGCAAAGGCAAAAATTAAACCCATTTCCTTTTTTGAAAGCTGAATCTTAGATACCGTCTGATGAACAAAGGTTGCAACACACACACCTGTTACAAGAACATAGAAAACCTTCATGTGGTTTCCGCTGGATATATCCATTCCAAAAACGGCGAGTAAAGAGAAGAACATTTCTCTTATATATACAGAAAAAAGTGCTAAAACGCCCATTCCTTAAACCTCTTCAATACTTCTTCTTGCAATATCCAGATAGGAAAATTCTTTCATTCCTTTTTCCATGGCTATCTGCTTCATTTCGGCGTATAGCTGAGGATTGTCCATGATTTCCAATATTGCCGATTTTATTTCGTCCTTTGAATCATCATAGAGAAATTTAACATTTCCACCGACGTCAATATGGGTGGTGCCTTGCCAATGCTTCACAAGCAAGGGGATTCCCTGCCCTGCAACCTGCTCCCAGAAAACCGAATGTCTTCCTGGGAAAACAGCCAAATCACAGGCGGCAAACAAGGGGTATGAATCCTCAGATTTAACCCAACCTATATACTGCACCTTATCGCTGACGCGGGATTCAAGAGCTTCCCTCATTTCGTTCACAACGGGACCGAAAACTATAAGCTTTAATTTGGGGTTTTCAATTTCGTTAACGGCATCTATAAGGAGCAGAATCTGTTGCTTAAATAAATCTATCTTTCCACCGAACACCAAAAGAAAGTCATCGGGAGCAATGCCGTATTTCTCACGTGTCTCCGCTTTGATTTCGGGCTTCATGTTGGCTTCAACCAGCTGGTCATCGGCACCCATAACAAGCAGTTCACATTTTTCTGCGGGTAGCTTATATAAGTCTTTTAAAAAGTCCACACGGGCAGGTAAAACTCCATAAAATTTAGTTATGTATGGCTCCACCTTGGTTGCAATATAACGCCATAAAATTTTATGCAACACATTTTTGGAGAACCATCCTCTTGCTGAATTTGAAAAATCACTATGGTTATCGGCATAAGCCACAACATTTGGGTGCTTTTTAAGATATTTAGCGACCGTTCTCGAATCCAGAGACTGACAGTTGTGCATATAGATTATATCCGGTTTGATATCACAAAGCGTCTTATAAAGATTCTTATACCATTTAAGTTTTTTTGCTATTTTATTTCGGAATAAATAAGGAAGTCTGATTATTCTGACACCATTGTCATTTGTATAGGACTCCATATTCTCAATCGGTACGCGGTTACCATCTTTATCAATGGTCATAGGGGTGGTTATCAGATATGTTTCGTGACCCAATGATCGGTGATATTTCGTCAGTAGGTTTTCGTGGTAGCTGTAGCCCTCTGTATAAGAGCCCGTGAGATGCAAATTTATAACCTTCACGATTCGCTTCCTTTCTTGCGCTTATTTAACGCAGCTTTCTTTATAAAAGTCACAATACTTTTCGTAGCAATCTTCTTGATCTAAAATAAATTTATTTTCTATGGCAGACTCGCGCTCCATAACATCAATAATTTTTTTCTCCAGTTCTGTAACGTTACCCTTTTCAACCACACCGCCGCAGGTTTCATCTACGCTTTCGGGACTGCCGCCTGTGTTGTAGGTAATAACAGGGGTTCCGCATGCCAATGCCTCTAGATTAACCGTTGGGAAATTATCCTCGTAGGTTGGGTTAACGAATATATCAGATGTTGTATAGATTCCCGCCAGTTCCTCTGCGCTTTCGGTGCGGGTGATGCCAATTATACCATCGGGCAACTCGGTTATCTGCTTTTCGGTAAGCCCCACCAAAACTATCGCATAGTCGTGGCTTAATCTTTCTCTGAGGGTTAGAAAATCATCCATTCCCTTTCGAGGCTCCCAAACCCCTGCAACGCCCAAAAGAATTTTTTTGTTTCCTAAATTGTGTTTTTCTCTGAAGTGGGATTCTGTTGGTTTGAAGAGATTAAGGTCTATTCCGTTGTGAATAACCTTTATTTCTCGGTTTCCTAAAAAAGACTCAGCTGTTATCTCTGCCAACCACTTTGAGGGGGTGACAATAGTAAGATCTTCAACATTTTTGAAAAGCTTCTTTTTTAGCTGATAGTTTTTTTTCGACCTATCGAAGATAAAACTTTTAGGATAGGATTTTTTATTGGGACAACGGTGACACCCTGTTCGCCACTTTTCGCATCCTGCCATATCAAAATAGGCGCAATGCCCTGTGAAACTCCAGCAGTCGTGGAGAGTGTAGACCGTTTTGATGTTTTTCTCGGCTATGTATTTTAGAAGCATTTTGTAGTTAAGATAGTAGCCGTGGATATTGTGCAGATGGATTATATCGGGCTGAAACTTCTCTATTTCCCCAATTAACTGCTTTGTTGCAAATCGGGAGTGAAGCCCTGATGAGTCAAAAATTCTTGCCAACACACCATGTATATAAACCCCTAGCTTTGAGCCGATTTTTATGTAATCAGGGTTGTCCATCTCGGGACCTCTGGAATATGCTATTTTTCCCTCTATTCCGCTTTGTTTCGCTATTTCGTATATACCCCGTGCAATCTTGCCCGTGCTACCGTTCAAAACGGTATTAATCTGAAAAACTTTCATGAGTCCCATCCTTTCGCACATATTTAATCAGGCTACAGTTATCCACACTAACCCATAATACCTATATATTATATAACAACACTTGTTAATTTGCAACACATATTTAATAATTGGAGGGGGTAATTTTAGGTAATTTTTTGCAACACTTTGGGAAAACCGTTGAAATCAAAGGATTTCGGGTTGATAATGGGTAATAAGTTTTTATGCTTTTTATTATAAAAAATAAATAATTTGCAAATTCTATAAAAAAGACTTTTCAAACCGTGAGTGTTTGTGGTATAATTAATGCTGAATAGAAATGTTCAAATTAAGATTTTAAAAGGAGGGTGCGGTTTGAAACGTCTGTTGAGTATGATTATCTGCGTTTCTGTATGCATTTTTTTGCTAACGGGATGCAACTATATGCTGGGCGAAACCGATACCCTTCTCCGCGCTCCCGAGCCTCAGGGCAACCTCAGAGAAATCAGTGAGGCGCTGGAATCCACCGTGGGCAAAAAGTTCACCCTTAAAAGCCCCAAATCGGGGGATTGGCGCACCGCTTTCATAGTTAAAGATACCGACGGAGACGGCGGAGAGGAGGCCTTGGCTTTCTACTCCCTCACCACAGAAAACGGCTCAGAGCTTCACATGAGCGTAATAGATAGCGAAAGCAAGGAATGGCGGGTGCTAAGCGATTTCAGTCTTGGCGGCACCGACATTGAAAGGGTGGAATTGGCCGACCTTAACGGCGACCAATCGGAGGAAGTTCTGGTGGCTTGGAGCATCTACGGCGCTCCCGAAACCAGACTCACCGTCTTCGCCCTCAAGAGTGGCTCTCTCCTTCCTATGTACGAAAGCGGATATACCGATTTCTGCGTTTATGACGTGGCAGAGGGCGAAGGTAACGAGCTTCTCATTCTCACCACCGACCCCGACACCAAGACAACCCGTTGCAGTATGCTCTATGGCGAAGAAAACAAGCTTTACGAATGGGGGAACACCCTGCTCAGCGGTAGCATTTCAGCGGTTAAGAAATTTCATAAAACAAAGATTGATGGCTCCCCCGCCCTTTACATCGACGCCACCACCGCCGACGGTGGATATTTCACCGAAATTGTTACGATAAATAACGGAAAACTTTCCATACCCCTGTCTTCAGGGGGAGGCAAAGCCAATGTTATAACAGGCAGATACCAAGCCCTTAACTGCGGTGATGTAGACGGCGACGGAGATTTGGATATACCCTGCATGACGGTGCTTCCCAGCGGCGGTAACAGTGACTCCGCCCTTTACCTCACTGAATGGAAAGAATACCGCGACAGAAAGCTCCACACAGTGGAGAAATCGGTGATATCCAAGCTTATGCAGTATAAAATCAAGGTGCAGAGTGACTGGCAGGGTAAATTCAGCTGTGTTTACTCAGGAGAAAACGACGGCATCGACCTTTATAGCTACAACGCCAAAAAAGGCTTGGGAGAAAAGGTGCTAAGCCTCATTGCTGTAAACCGCGATGGCTTCGATAAGAATGACTACAGAGACATGTTTATAATCGACAAAAACGACAAGTCGGTTTATCTTTGCAAAATACACGAAAAAGACAACAAACTGAACATCACCGAGGATAAGGTAAAATCGGTTTTTTCACAAAATATTACGGAGGGAAACGGAGAATGAAAAGGGTACTGGTTGTAGAGGACGAAACAGCCATTCGTGAGTTTGAGGTAATTAATTTAAAGAGGGTTGGCTACGAAACTGTGGAGGCGGGTACAGGCGCCGAAGCTCTCAGAATATTCGACGAATCGGGAGGGGATTTTGACATTGCTCTCCTTGATATTTCCATGCCCGAAATGGACGGCTTTACCCTTTGTAAGGAGCTTAGAAAACGCTCCCAGACTCTGGGTATTATCATGCTGACGGCAAGAACTCAGGAAATGGACAAAATCAGCGGTCTTATGATGGGAGCCGACGACTACATAACCAAGCCTTTCAGCCCCACCGAGCTCACCGCCCGTGTGGACTGTCTATACCGTCGAGTAGACATGCAAAACCACGTTGGCGCAAAATCCGACAATGAGATAACTCTGGGTGAATTCACCCTTAATCTCCGCCGTCGTACCCTCCACAAAAACGGCAGAAATATTGAACTGACTCAGGTTGAATTCCAGATTATTGAATATTTCTTCACCCAGCCCGACGTGGCTCTGGACAGAACAGATATCCTCCACCATGTATGGGGCGAAAACTACTTTAGCGAGGAAAAGATAGTGGATGTTAATATCCGCCGACTCCGTATGAAGATTGAGGACAACCCCTCCAAGCCCTCCCATCTTATCACGGTTTGGGGCATGGGCTATAAGTGGCAGACAGAATAAGCACATCTATAATGTGCAGTGAAAAACGAATAGTGAATAATTTCGGTGTTGGCTTTGCGAACACATACAGGTCTAGTATCTGATATCTAAAAGGAGGTGGAATCTTGGAAACCGTTATAAAGGTTAAAGGAATTACAAGGCGCTGGCTTGTAAACATACTTTTCTCTATAATTGCAGGTGTGCTCATAGTCGAAGTAGCTCTGGGCTTCTTTATGTATTCTTACTATTGCAACATGGCGCGTTCTCAGGCAGACGGCTATGCCAGATTTTTCACAGGCCTCAGCTATTCCACCGCCGAAAATTTTGGTGCCACAGCGAGAGAATATGTAGAAAAATTTGAGCACAGTGAAAAAATGCAGGTGCAGATAGTCGACAAGGTGGGCAATATAATTGCCGACACCAGCGGTTTCAAGCCTGATACCACCGCCATGCCCGACTATGAAATTGCCAAAGCTTCAGCCTCTGGCACAGGCTCCTTTATCGGCGAAACGGTGGAGGGCGACGACATAATGGCTGAAACCTTTATGCTGGACGACACAGGCTACGGTGCCCACGGCGCTGTAAGATGGATAATTTCCATGCAACCTGTCTACAGTCGCTTTGCTGTCACTATGCTCACCGCTGTTGTATTCGGTGTTTTGTTGGTGATTTTCGCCAGTTTTTCGGGCAGATATTTCAACCGCTCCATAGTGGTACCTGTGCAGGAGGTTTCCCGTACCGCCCGCAGAATTGCCATGGGTGACTTCCGCTCAAGGCTTGAAGTTAAGGAGGGGGACGAAATCGGTGAGCTTTGCGACACCATAAACTACATGGCAGCCGAGCTTTCCACCGCCGAGGAAATGAAAAACGACTTTATCTCCTCTGTATCCCATGAGCTTCGCACTCCCCTCACCGCAATCAAGGGCTGGGGCGAAACCGCGAAAATGTCGGTGGGTAGCGACAACGAACTGGTGGAAAAGGGCATATCGGTTATTCTCAGCGAGGCCGACCGTTTGCAGGGTCTGGTTGAGGAGCTTTTAGACTTCTCCCGCATACAGTCGGGCAGACTTTCGGTGAACATGTCTAAAATAGACATTGCAGGTATCATCGACGAGGCGGCGGAAATGTACGACGAAATTGCCCGTCAGGTAAATATCGTTGTAAAAATCGTGCGCCCCCATACCCTACCCCCTGTGCTTGGAGACATCAACCGTCTCAAGCAGGTGTTTATTAACATTATTGACAACGCCGTTAAATACACTATAAAGGACGGCTTTGTGGATATAAAGGTTTCGGTTGAGGAGGGCTTTATCCGCATTATTGTGGCTGACACAGGTGTGGGTATTCCCGAAAAGGATATCGACCGCGTTAAGGAAAAATTCTTCAAATCAAACAAAACTGTTCGTGGCAGTGGTATAGGCCTTGCAGTTGCCGATGAAATTTTAAAACAACACAAGGGTCTGCTCTTCCTTGAAAGTCAGGAGAATGTTGGCACAAGCGTCACCATAGTTTTGCCCGTGGCGACACAGGAGGAGGAAATCCCCATAGAGGTTGATATTGCACCCAGCGAAATAAATATTGCGAAAGAATCCTGATATAACTTATAAGCAAAGGTCTAAAACTGTTTTTCCTTTGCTCTGCTTAAAAAGGAGTGAAAGCATGAAAAAAACGTCAATAGGCGGTCAGGCGGTAATCGAGGGCATCATGATGAAAGGCCCCCACAAAACCGCTTTGGCGGTGCGAATCCCCGACGGAAGCATTGATATTGAATACATCACCGAAAAGCACCTCAAAGACAAATGCGCCTTTTTCGGTCTGCCCATAATCCGCGGTGTTGTTAACTTTGTGGAATCCATGATAACAGGCTACGGAGCTCTTATGAAATCCGCCGACAAATCAGGTTTTACCGATTTAGACGAGGCGGAAAATGTGGATAACTCGAATTCTGAAAACACCGTCGCCAATCCTAATGAAACCGCCGAATCCCCCGACGAGGCAAAGGCTAAGATGTGGGATAGAATCATGGCGGTGGTCATGGTTGTGGCATCGGCTTTAGGCGTGGCTCTGGGTATTGTGCTTTTCATGTATCTCCCCTCCCTCATCTTCGACCTGCTCAACGGCGCTATCAAGGGCGCACTCACAGGCTGGAAAGCGGTTATTGAGGGGATTCTCAAAATGATAATTTTTCTTGTTTACATGGTGCTGGTCTCCAAAATGAAGGACATAAAAAGGGTGTTCAGCTACCACGGTGCCGAGCATAAAACCATTTTCTGCTATGAAAAAGGCTTGGAGCTTAATGTGGAAAATGTGCGTAAGCAAAGCCGCTTCCACCCCCGTTGCGGTACTTCCTTTATGATACTCATGCTGATTGTTGGCATAATTCTGGGAGTTGCGCTGACCTGGTGCTTCCCCATATTGCAAACCCCAGGCTACAGAGCGGTGTGGGTACTGATTAAAATTCTTATGTTACCCTTTATCTGTGGAATTGGCTATGAACTTCTCAAATGGTGCGGCAGACACGACAACAAGCTTACCCGCCTCATAGCCGCCCCAGGGAAAGCTATGCAAAGGCTCACCACCAACGAGCCCGACGACTCAATGATTGAGGTTGCAATCGCATCCTTAAAGGCAGTTCTCCCCGATAATCCCGAGGAGGACAACTGGTAAATGACGGCATTAGGCGCCATCCACGCGGTGGCTGAAATTTTGGAAAAAGCAGATATAGAAGACAGCCGATTCGAAGCGGAGCAGATTCTATGCTCACTTTTGGGTTTAACCGCTTCGGAGCTGCGGCTTCAAAATCCTAAACTCTCGGAACCCGAGGAGCAAAAAATCCTCTTCCTTGCCCAAAGACGAGGCGAGGGCTATCCGCTCCAATATCTATTGGGGGAATGGGAATTTTTTGGGCTTCCCTTTATTGTGGGAGAGGGTGTGCTAATCCCCCGCGCCGACACCGAAATACTTGTGGAAACGGCGCTGGATTTCATAGGAGACCAACAGAATCTCAATATTATCGACCTTTGTTCAGGTAGCGGTTGCATTGCTATCGCAATAGAAAAAAACACTGCGAACTGCAACGTGTCGGCTTTAGAAAAGGAGTCGGCGGCGCTGGAGTTTTTAAATAAAAACATAAAGCTTAACCGATCGGCTGTATCCCCCATAGAGGGCGATGTTATGGTGCCACAGGGCGGTGGCTATGACCTTATTGTGTCTAATCCGCCTTATATAACAGCAAAGGCTATGAAAGCCCTACAGAAAGAAGTAACTCATGAGCCCACCACTGCCCTTTTCGGCGGTGAGGACGGGCTACACTTCTACAGGGTAATATGTGAAAAATGGATTCCACTTTTAAACCGTGGCGGTATGTTGGCGGCGGAAATTGGCTTCGACCAAAGGTATGACGTGATGAAGCTTTTCGAAACCCACGGGCTCACCGAGATAAGGTGCATAAAAGACTACGGCGGACAAGACAGGGTTATCACGGGAATCAAGCCAATATAATCCACCAGCCAAAGTACGATTATTGGTACAGCAAATGTATTAATATATAAATGAAGTAAGTTAACCGAAAGGATTGATTTTATATGGCAGAAAAAGATACTAAAGCATTAAACGACAGAGAACGCGCCCTCAACACGGCTCTTTCTCAGATTGAAAAGGATTTCGGCAAGGGCGCAGTTATGCGTCTGGGCGAAAATGTTAAGATGAATGTGGAACACATACCCACAGGCTCCCTCTCTCTGGATGCGGCTTTGGGTATAGGCGGTCTGCCAAAGGGCAGAATTGTGGAAATCTACGGTCCCGAATCTTCGGGTAAGACCACCGTTGCTCTCCATTGCGTTGCCGAGGCTCAGAAACAGGGCGGTATTGCCGCTTTCATAGACGTTGAACACGCTCTCGACCCCATCTACGCCGCAAAGTTAGGGGTTGATATCGACTCCCTGTTGGTATCTCAGCCCGACACAGGCGAACAGGCTCTGGAAATCACCGAACAGCTCATCCGCTCAGGGGCTATAGATATAGTTGTTATCGACTCGGTTGCGGCTCTTGTTCCCAAGGCTGAAATTGAGGGCGACATGGGCGATAGCCACGTTGGCTTACACGCTCGACTTATGTCACAAGCACTGAGAAAATTGGCAGGCGCTCTTTCCAAAGCAAACTGTGTTGCAATATTCATTAACCAGCTTCGCGAAAAGGTTGGAGTAATCTACGGCAACCCAGAGGTTACAACAGGCGGCCGCGCCCTCCGTTTCTATGCCAGTGTCCGCATTGATATCCGCAAACAGGAGGCGATTAAGGACGGCACCACCGTTATCGGCAACCGCACCCGCGCCCGTGTAGTCAAGAACAAGGTAGCTCCTCCCTTTAAAGAGGCAGAGTTCGACATTATGTACGGCGAGGGCATTTCCCGTATTGGCGAAATTATCGACCTCGGCGTAAAGACAGGCGTTATGAAGCGTAGCGGTGCTTGGTTCTACTACGGTGAACAGCGCATGGGACAAGGCAGAGACAACACCAAAATTACCCTCCAGCAGAATCCTGAAATAGCAAAGGAAATCAGCGACCTTGTTATGGAAAAACTGCAGGAAGCCACCCTTTCTCAGATGGCTAAAAAGTCAGAGACCGTTACCGAAAAGGTAACCCCTCCTGCCACCGAAGAAAAGGAATCTGCTCCCAAAAAGATTAGTCCTAAAATCAACATTGATGTAGCGGTTGACGACGAATAATGATAATCCTTTCCATAGAGTCCCGTCGCCGTCACTTAACCGCCCTTAAATTATCTGAAGCTTTTACCTGTGACGACGCTTACCACGACGACGCAGGTAATCTGCTTTTACAAACTGAATATGCCGAGGAGTTGTTTCTCACCGAGGGCAAGGAACTGAGCGAGGAATGGCTGGGCGAGGTGTGCCACGAATCGGCATACCGCAGAGCCCTCTCAAAGGCAATGTGGTATCTCTCACGCAGAGACCATTGTTCAGGAGAACTTAGAAGAAAACTGCAGTCCGATTATTCGGACTGTGTCTGCGATAGAGCTTTAGCCCGTTTACAGGAGTTAGGTCTGCTTAACGACGTGGCTTACGCCGAAAGATTGGCGGAGCATTTTATTGTAGATAAAGGTATCGCGCCCCATCAAGCCGTAATGCACATGGCGGCGAAAGGTATTGACATGAGCCTTGCAAAAGAGGTTATATCCACCCGTGATGACGACCCTAAAACTTCCCTTAAAGCCTTGGTGGAAAAGAAATACCTTGGGGTCATCAATTCGGAAAAAACATATAATAAAGCCGTGGCATCGCTTATTCGCAAGGGTTACACCTACGGAGATATTAAGAGCGTTTTGGCGGAGTTGGATATAAACTTCAGCAAGGATGAATTTGGAGATTAATGTATGAATTATAAGATTGGTATGGTATCCTTGGGATGCCCTAAAAATCAGGTGGATGCCGAGGTGATGTTGGCATCACTTAAAAACGCGGGGTTTGAAATCACCCCCAATGAGGCAGAGGCTGATGCTATAATCATCAACACCTGCGGTTTTATCGAGGATGCCAAAAGCGAAGCTATCGAAAACATAATTGAGGCGGCAAAATTTAAGTCCGACGGCACACTCAAAGCACTTATCGTAACTGGCTGTCTTGCCGAGCGTTATCGCGATGAAATCAGCCGCGAGATTCCCGAGGCAGATGTGGTTGTGGGAATCGGCAAAAACGGTGATATAGTGGAAATTGTTAAAAACGCGCTGGAGGGCAACTGCAAGAATTATTACGGCGAAAAGTATGAGCTAAAGTTTGGCGGCGACCGAATTCTCACCACTCCCCCCTACACCGCCTACCTGAAAATTGCCGAGGGCTGTGACAACTGTTGCACCTATTGTGCTATACCCCTTATCCGCGGACATTTCCGTAGCCGAATCATGGAAAGTTGCATAGCCGAAGCCAAGAAATTGGCAAGTGAGGGTGTAAAAGAACTGGTCCTTGTGGCTCAGGACACCACCCGCTACGGCGAGGACCTGTCGGGCGGAAAAAGTCTGCTCCCCCAGTTGCTTCGTGAGATAGCAAAAATTGAGGGCATCCATTGGATTCGCACCCTCTATACATATCCCGAAAGAATCAGCGACGAGCTTTTAGAAGTAATCGCCACCGAGGAAAAGGTTGTGCCCTATTTAGATATACCCATGCAACACGCAAACGGTGAAATTCTCCGTCTTATGAATCGAAGCGGAGACAGAGAAAGTCTTAAAGCGTTGGTAGATAAGATACGATCCACCGTTCCCGACATCATCCTCCGCACCACCATGCTCTGCGGTTTCCCCGGGGAGAGTGAGGCTCACTTCACAGAGCTTTGCGAATTTGTGAAAGAAGCAAGGTTTGACCGCCTTGGTTGCTTTGCTTATTCCGAGGAGGAGGGTACACCCGCGGCGGGATTCAAGGGTGCAGTTGAGCCTCAGACGAGACAGGACCGCGCCGAAAACATAATGGAGCTTCAGCTCTCAATCGTTTCGGAAAAGAACGAGGAAAAAATCGGGACCTTGCAAGAGGTACTTTGTGAGGGCTACGATAACTATATCCGCTGTTATTTCGGCAGAAGCGCAGCCGATGCCCCCGAAATCGACGGAAAAATCTTCTTCATATCCCCTCGTCCCCTTGAGATTGGCGAATTCTATAACGTCCGCATCAACGACACTTTAGACTACGACCTTTTAGGCGAGTTGGAAGAATAAACTTTACCCAACAGACGACGGACATCTGACTGTTGATATCCCAGGTCTGACATCCTAATTAGGAGGTTTTATTTATGAACACCCCAAACAAACTCACAGTGCTGAGAATGATTATGGTACCCTTTTTCCTTTTATCAGTGACGGTATCCTTCCCCCACCACTATCTGGTTGCGCTGATAATCTTTGCCGCGGCATCCATCACCGATTATTTCGACGGAATGTTGGCGCGCAAACACAATCTCATCACCAACTTTGGGAAATTTTTAGACCCCTTGGCAGATAAAATGCTCACCACCTCTGCACTCCTCAGCTTTGTTGCCATGGGCTATTCGGGCGCATTGTGGGTCTGCTTCATCACCCTTTTCAGGGAATTCTTGGTTTCGGGTATCCGCCTCGCCGCCGTGGCAGACGGAGGCAAGGTTGTTGCCGCCAATATATGGGGCAAATTAAAAACCGTGAGCCAGATGGTGGCAATCATCGTGATTCTTTTTTCGGAGTGGTTATATACCCTCTGGGGACTCTACTCCCACGCCGCTCTCCGCACAGCCCTTTGGTTCACAGGCTCCGCCCTGCTCTGGATTTCGGCAATTCTCACCGTTATTTCGGGCGTAATTTACTTGATTCAAAACGCAGAATTCATAAACTATAAGAAATAAGAACCCGACCCGCCATGCACAATTGAAAATTGTGGGCGGGTACCCCGGAACCTTGTTGTTTTCACAATAAGAACCCGACCCGCCATGCACAATTGAAAATTGTGGGCGGGTACCCCGGAACCTTGTTGTTTTCACAATAAAATTTTCTCACGGCAAAATAACAGTAGACAAATTGGAAAATTTGTAATATTATATTATATAGGTATATTCGGGTTGGTTGTTTCAGCCGCCCGAAAGAAAAAAGACTTTGAACGAAAAGAGTAATGGCGCATAAACCCTTTAAAGAGAGCGACCCGTTTGGTGCGAGGGTTGTAGGGGTGGTGCTGTGAAGTGCATTCGGGAGTCGGGCGGAGGAAGCTTTCAGTATTCCGCCTCGGGTTGACACCGTTATCAAACGTCAAAATGAGTTCACTAATCGGAGTGGAACCGTGGTTTTGATAATCGCCTCCGTTGATATGCTTTCCGCATGTCAACGGGGTTTTATTTTTTTAATGTAGAGAGCCTTGGCTCTCACCCCTTTAATAACACACAGAAAGAGGTATATATATGTTCGCACGTTTGAGAGAGGACATAGCCGCCTATATGGACCGAGACCCTGCGGCGCGCAATCCTTTTGAAATCTTTTTTCTCTATCCGGGACTTAAAGCCATTCGGCGACACCGCCGAGCCCATTGGTTTTACAAGCACAATATGAAGTTTATTGCCCGTTGGATTTCCCAGCGCACAGTTAGAAAGACAGGCATTGAAATCCACCCGGGCGCCACCATCGGCAGACGCCTTGTTATCGACCACGGAAACGGAATCGTCATCGGTGAGACCACCGAAATCGGCGACGATGTGTTGATTTATCAAGGTGTTACCCTTGGCGGTACGGGTAAAGACGAGGGCAAACGACATCCCACAATCGGCAACAATGTTATGATAAGCTCAGGTGCCAAGGTTTTAGGACCCTTTAAGGTGGGAGATAATTCCCGAATCGCGGCGGGCGCTGTGGTGCTTCACGAAGTGCCACCCGATTCCACCGTGGTTGGTGTACCCGCCCGTGTGGTTAAGCGCAGCGGTGTAAAACTGCCTAAACTCGATCAGGTGCATATTCCCGACCCTGTGGCTCAGCAGTTCTGCGCCTACGATAAGAAAATTGCCGAACTGGAAGCAAAAATTGCAGAGCTTTCGGGAGATAATAATTTAGAAGATGCTTCAGCCGAGGCTGAGTAAAACGAAAAATATATTTAAAAATTAACACATATCTAAGGAGATTCTCAGATGAAAATTTTCAACACCTTAACCCGCAGCAAGGAAGAACTTAAGCCCATAACCGAGGGCGAATTAAAAATTTACGCCTGTGGTCCAACTGTTTATAACTACATCCACATCGGCAACGCCCGTCCACTTTGCGTATTTGATGTTCTTCGCCGTTATCTTGAATGGAGAGGCATGAAGGTAAACTTCGTGCAGAACTTCACCGACATCGACGATAAGCTCATAAAGAAAGCAAACGAGGAGGGCACCACTGTGCCCGAGGTTGCCGAAAGATATATAAAGGAATTCTGGACCGACGCCAAGGGTCTCAACGTCCGCGAGGCAACGGTACACCCAAAAGCCACCGAGAATATCGACGCTATCATTGAACTCATCTCGGAATTAGAGGCCAAGGGTTATGCCTACAAATCCAAGAGCGGTGACGTTTATTTCAGAGCCAAGAAATTCCGCGAATACGGCAAACTCTCCCATCAGCCTTTAGAGGATTTAGAGGCTGGTGCCAGAATTGATGTGTCGGAGCAAAAGGAGGACCCCATGGACTTCTGCCTCTGGAAAAGCGCCAAGGAGGGTGAGCCCTCATGGCCCTCACCCTGGAGCGACGGCAGACCGGGTTGGCACATTGAATGTTCGGCAATGTCGGGCAGATATTTAGGCGATACCATCGATATCCACTGTGGCGGACAGGATTTAATTTTCCCCCACCACGAAAATGAGATTGCCCAGTCTGAATGTGCCCACGGTTGCGATTTCTCCCACTATTGGATGCACAACGGATATATAAATGTTGACAACCGCAAGATGTCTAAATCTTTAGGCAATTTCTTCACTGTTCGCGACGTTGCAGAAAAATACGGCTACGAGCCGATTCGTTACCTTATGATTTCTTCCCACTACAGAAGCCCCATCAACTACAGCACCGAGATTATCGAACAGGGCGCAAGCGCCCTTAGCCGTCTCTACAAATGTCGCGAGGGCTTGGAATTCGCCCTTGGTCATGCCACAGAGGGTGGCGAGGCTCCAGAATTCTTAGCAAAGCACAAGGCTGAATTTATTGAGGCTATGGACGACGACCTGAATACTGCCGATGCGTTGGCGGCAATCTTCACTTTGGCTAAGGATATCAACATTATGGTGACAGGCGAGCCGACAAAGGTTGCCTGTGAAGAATCCTTAAAGCTCCTTGACGAGCTCTGCGGAGTATTGGGTATACTGTACAATAAATCGGACAATGACTTAGACTCCGAAATTGAAGAATTGATTGCCAAACGCACAGAAGCCAGAAAGAATAAGAACTTCCAAGAGGCAGATGCCATCCGTGACCAATTAAAAGAAATGGGCATAATCTTGGAAGATACACCTCAGGGTGTTAAATGGAGCCGCGCGTAATGTTGCAAAACGGCAAAGCAAAAAAACCGAGCCCAAACATTGGCACGGAGAAAAATTCAACTGAAATTATAGCAAACCCAGCCGAGGCGGTTAAGACTCCCCTCGGTGGCGGTGTGATAATATATTCCACCGAGGAATACCGCTATGGCACCGACGCGGTGATTTTAGCCCACTTTGCCGCCGTAAGAAAAAACGATACGGTGTGCGACCTGGGTTGTGGCGGTGGTATAATCCCTATGATTTTAGCAAGAAATCAGCAGGGCAAAAAAATCTACGGCGTGGATATTCAGAGCCCCGCTTGCGAATTGGCAGAAAAGGCGGTGGCTGAAAACGGCTTCTCTCATATTGACATAGTAAATGCCGATATGCGCCATATCGATCAGCTCAAAAAGAGGGTACCTCTGAGTGGGATGGATGTGGTTATCTGCAATCCCCCCTATAAAAAATCGGGTGCGGGAATAACCAACCCCAACGACGCCCGATTCATTGCTCGGCACGAAGCGGAATGTACCTTAGAGGATGTTTGCTATGCCGCAAAGAGATTGCTGAGAAGTGGCGGCAGACTTTGTATGTGCCACAGACCCGAAAGATTGGCAGATATATTACATGCCATGAGAGAAAATAAAATCGAGCCCAAAACCCTCAGAACTGTCCACCAGCGACAAGGTCTTGAGCCTTGGTTGATTCTCTTGGAGGGCAGACGAGACGGAAACTCGGGAATGAAGATTATGCCACCTCTTTATATAGAGGGCGAAAACGGCGAACCCGACTCAGAGGAAATGCTGGAAATCTACGGAGATTATAGGCAGGGGCACGTCTAAACTATTGTACTATTAATCGTACACTAAATATCGATTATAATTAACAGGAGCCTTAGTAAGAGATGTCAGGAAAGTTATTTGTTGTGGGTACCCCCATTGGAAACCTTGGAGACTTTTCTCCCCGTGCAATAGAAACCTTGGAGGCGGTAGACTTCATTGCCGCCGAAGATACAAGGGTCACAATTAAATTGCTCAACCATTTTGGGATTCACACCCCAATGGTAAGCTACCACGAACACAATCTCCGCGAACGAGGAGAATACATACTTGGCAGAATTGAATCCGGAGAAAACTGCGCCATCGTTACCGACGCGGGTATGCCCGCAATCTCCGACCCGGGAGAGGATTTGGTCAGACTTTGCCACGATAAAGGAATCAAGATTGAATCTGTGCCAGGCCCCACCGCTATGGCAACTGCTCTGGCTATGTCAGGCCTTTCGGTCAGTCGTTTTTGCTTCGAGGGATTTTTAACCACAGCAAAGACCAATCGACGCCAAAGACTTGATGAGCTTAAAACCGAGCAACGCACCATGGTGTTCTATGAGGCACCCCACAAGCTTATATATACCTTAAAAGATATGCTGGAATGTTTTGGTGACCGCCATATATCCTTAGTGAAAGAGATTACCAAGCTGCACGAATCCGCGGAACGCACCACCCTGTCCCAAGCCTTGGCAGATTTTGAAATAACTCCCCCTAAGGGTGAATATGTCCTTATAGTTGAGGGCGCTAAGCCTGAGGAAACCGCCCCCCTCTCCCTCCAAGATGCGGTGGAATATGCCCGCAATCTTATGAAAAGCGGAACGCCCGTCTCAATGGCGGCAAAGAATTCCGCCAAAGAAACAGGCTTTAAGAAAAATGATATATATGCAGAATTAGTAAAATAGTGTACGATTAATCGTACAATCTTCTGTATTGTTGAGCTTGTTGATTCTCAATATATTTTGTAAATAGACGTCTCACCGATATGGTAAGACGTCTTGTTTTATGTCAGTTGCCCAAAGCTATTATCTTCTTCACCACGTCTTCGGTGGTTTTGTTGATTGCCTCGAAATTCATGGCGGAAATGTATTGTGCTTCCAAGCTGTCGTGGGTATCCTTGGCTTCTGACAAGGTTTCGACGGCGGAAAGCAACATATCTGCCGAGGCTCGTCGATTAAAGCTTAAATGTGACTTTTCCTCATGCAGAGCCGACATATCCATAAATCTTCTTGCATGTACCACCCGTCGTTCGCTCTCTATTTTGTGATAGCGGTTTGCTGTGGCAAAGCCCACCCTTAAAGCGGGGATGATGATATGTTCGATTTTCTCTCCCTCAGAAAGTGGGCAAAGACAGGTGATTATCTCGTGACCGCTGTCCAGAGCAAAATCCCTCACCGCCGATAAAATCGTCCCTGAGGCGGCGCCGTATTCGTCGGAAATCACCGCCACATCGTCGCACAGCTTCGAAAATGTTGTCTTATAGAATATGTGTCCCATAGGAGTCACGGCGCTAAGATATCTCCGCCATTCTTCGCCTTTTCGCCGAGCTTTAGGTATCATGCGGTGAGCCAGAGAATGGCCATATTTTTCTGCCTTTTCTATATCGCAACACCCAGTAGCCAACTCGGCGGTGTCATTTAAAATACACCCTGCGGCGCGAAGATAATCGGAGGCACGGCGGTGATATTCCCGATTCTGGTCGGTGAGCCTTATTATTTCCGCCTCGTTCTCCCGAAGTTTGCTCACATCCCAACAGTCACCTAAATTAACTATTTCCTCTATGGCGCCTGGGTATTTCGGCTCCACCACATGGGGTGCGGTGCCGTCAAGTAAGGTTACCCTCATATCCGGAAAAATAACCCCGTCCAGGGAGTTGGGGTCGGAGGAGCAAGGACAGAGGTGGCAACGAGCTCCCTTTTTCAAAAAGAAAGATGCAACCCTTTTCATCAGGGTGGATTTGCCGGCTCCGGGACCGCCCTTTATTATATATGTATGCCAACCGTCGCCGTGGCGAAAGCTTTCGCCAAAGCGGGAAATGAATCCCTTGGGTGAATTTGCCCCCAGAAAAAACATGGGAGCAGAGCTAAGCTCACTTTTCATAATATCAATCCTTTCCTAACCTTTTCATATATATAATATGAACTAGGACGGGGTATTGTTAATCCACCATTTGACGAAACAGGTCGAGTCATGTATAATAAATTCATATCGTCCACAACAATCCAATATTTGGAGGAACTAAAGACTCATGAGAAAACACATCTACGAAATAATCGATTCCCCCAGCCACAGTCTGCCCCACCGAATCTACAGCGCGGTAATTATGGCATCGGTTATAATCAGCCTTATTCCCTTGGCATTCAAGGAGGATTATCTGCTTTTTCAAATAACCGACAAGATAACCGTATCTATATTCATAATCGACTACATATTGCGAGTCTCGGTTGCCGACATAAAGCTACACAAAAACGGCATAAAACCCTTTCTTGTTTATCCTTTCACGCCCTTGGCTTTAATAGACCTGCTTTCCATACTCCCCTCTATCACCCCGCTGCACTCCACACTCAAAATTCTTAAAATGGTGAAGTTCCTGAAAGCGCTGAGAGCCATCCGTTTGTTCAGATTCATCCGCTATTCAAAAAGTGTGCGAATCATCCGCCACGTTTTTCGGGACCAAAGGAAGCTCCTCATTACCGTTGGCGGTATTGCCGCCTCCTATATCGGTGTGTCGGCGCTGATACTTTTCAACGTTGAGCCAGAGACCTTCCCCACCTTTTTCGACGCCCTCTACTGCGCCACAATGGGACTGACCTCGGTTGGCTACGGCGACATCTATCCTGTGTCTACGGTGGGCAGACTTTTCACCATGATTTCCTCGGTGCTGAGTCTGGGTATAATCGCCCTGCCCACAGGCATCATCACGGCGGGTTGCCTACACGAAATCAACCGCCACCGAATCGAGGACTGATAAAATGAAGATAAACGGACTTCAGAAACTAACCCTGTTGGATTACCCAGGGCACACCGCCTGTACCATTTTCACAGCGGGGTGTAACTTCCGCTGTCCCTTTTGCCACAACGCGGGGCTGGTCACCAAGATAGACGACTCTGACACCATTCCCCCCGAGGAGATAATCTCCTTTCTGAAAAAACGGGCGGGGCTTCTCGACGGTGTTTGTATCACAGGGGGTGAGCCCCTTTTGCAGAACGACATAGAGGAGTTCATGGTGGAAATCAAGACTCTGGGATATAAGGTTAAATTAGACACCAACGGAAGCCGACCCGAAAAGCTAAAACCTCTCATAGATAAAGGTCTTGTAGACTATATCGCCATGGATATTAAGAATTCCCGAGAGCGCTACAGCGAGACCGCGGGAGCAGAAATCTCCATAGAGGATATAGAAAAGAGCATACATATAATAAAGACCTGCGGTGTGGACTACGAATTCCGCACAACCGTTGTAAAAGGTCTCCACGAAACCGAGGACATCTCCAGCTTAGCAGAGTGGATTTCCCCCTGCAAAAGATATTTTTTGCAGAATTTTGTGGATTCGGGCAATCTTATCGGCGCAGGTTTTTCCGCCCACGCACCCGAAGCTTTAGAAGAAATGAAGCGTTGCGCGACAGCGTTTGTACCTAATGCACAAATCAGAGGCGCTTAACACTACAGCATTAAAAGACAGTTGACAAAAAAGCACTATATTTTGCAAATTATTACAAAATATAGTGTTTTTTATATTGACACAGCACAAGATATATTGTATAATGATGAACGGCTCCCACAAGATATAGTGGAAAATTTATGAATAAGGAGAGTAGTAAAATGTATAGCGTACTTAAACGTGACGGCAAATTAGCGCCGTTTACCCTAAGCAAAATCAGCACAGCTATCACCCAGGCATTCGAAGCCTGTAACCGCCAATTCACCCCCGATATCATCGACTTTTTAACCCTTAAGGTTACCGCCGATTTTGAGCCCAAAATCCAGGATAATGCCATTTCGGTTGAACATATTCAGGATAGCGCCGAGTCTGTGCTCATCAAGGCTGGCTACGACGATGTTGCCAAAGCATACATCATCTACCGCCGTCAGAGAGAAAATATCCGCAACCTTAACGCCACAATGGTTGACTACAAGAAGATTGTGGACAACTATCTCGGCAGCAACGACTGGCGCGTTAAGGAGAACTCCACCGTTACATATTCTGTTGGCGGTCTTATCCTTTCTAACTCAGGCGCCGTTACAGCCAACTATTGGCTTTCTGAAATCTACGATGACGAAATCGGCAACGCCCACAGAAACGCCGATATCCACATCCACGACCTTTCTATGCTCACAGGCTACTGTGCAGGTTGGTCCTTAAAGCAGTTGATTCAGGAGGGTCTCGGCGGTGTAAGAGGCAAAATCACCTCCGCTCCCGCAAGTCACCTCGCCACCCTCTGCAACCAGATGGTAAACTTCCTTGGTATCATGCAGAACGAATGGGCAGGCGCTCAGGCTTTCTCCTCCTTTGATACATATTTAGCGCCCTTTGTAAAGGTGGACAACCTTTCCTACAATCAGGTTAAGAAATGCATTGAGTCCTTTATCTACGGCGTAAACACCCCCAGCCGTTGGGGTACTCAGTCTCCCTTCACCAACATCACTCTTGACTGGGTTGTGCCTCGTGACCTTGCCGAGCTTAACTGTATCGTAGGCGGTAAAGAGGTAGACTTTAAATATAAAGACTGTCAGAAAGAAATGGATATGGTAAACCGCGCCTTTATCGAGGTTATGATTGAGGGCGATGCCAACGGCAGAGGCTTCCAATATCCCATTCCTACCTATTCAATCACCCGCGATTTCGACTGGTCCGAAACCGAGAACAACAAGCTTCTCTTTGAGATGACCTCTAAATACGGCACTCCCTATTTTTCAAACTATATCAACAGCGACATGGAGCCCAGCGACGTAAGAAGTATGTGCTGTCGTCTCCGTCTCGACCTCAGAGAGCTCCGTAAAAAGTCTGGTGGCTTCTTCGGTAGCGGTGAGTCCACAGGCTCTGTTGGTGTTGTTACAATCAATATGCCGAGAATTGCCTATCTTGCCAAGGACGAGGCTGACTTCTACGCCCGTCTCGATAAGATGATGGATATTTCCGCTCGTTCTTTAAAGGTTAAGAGAGACGTTATCACAAAGCTTCTCGACGCAGGACTTTATCCCTACACCAAGCGTTACCTCGGCACCTTTAACAACCACTTCTCCACCATAGGACTTGTTGGTATGAACGAGGTTGGCTTAAATGCCAAGTGGCTCAAAAAAGATTTGACCCACAAGGAAACACAGGAATTCACAAAAGATGTGCTCAACCACATGCGCGAAAGACTTTCCGACTATCAGGTGCAGTACGGCGACCTCTACAACCTAGAGGCTACCCCCGCCGAGTCCACCGCATTCCGTCTTGCTAAGCACGACCTTTCTCACTATCCCGACATCATAACCGCCGGAAATGGCGAGGGTGACACTCCTTACTACACTAACTCCTCCCACCTGCCTGTTGGCTACACAGAGGATATCTTCACCGCCCTCGATGTTCAGGATGAGCTCCAGACTCTTTATACATCAGGTACAGTTTTCCACGCATTCTTAGGTGAAAAGCTTCCCGATTGGAAAGCCGCCGCAAACCTTGTTAGAAAGATTGCCGAAAACTACCGTCTGCCTTACTACACCCTCTCCCCCACCTACTCGGTATGTAAGAATCATGGTTATATTCAGGGTGAGGTTTACACCTGTCCCGACTGCGGAGAGGCAACCGAGGTCTACAGCCGTATCACAGGCTACTACCGTCCCGTTCAGAACTGGAACGACGGCAAGACTCAGGAATACAAGGAGCGTAAGGTTTACGATATCGAAAACTCCAAGCTCACCCACGATGGTGTTCTTGAGGCTGAAGATACCTGCGACTGCGGTACTAACGAACTCGCTGACGGCAACTACCTCTTCACCACCGCCACCTGTCCCAACTGTAAGATAGCCTGTGCTCAGCTCGACAAAGCGGGAGTGGCTTATACAAAAATGTTGGCAAACGAAAACGCAGAACTTGCCACCTCTTTAGGTGTTAAGACAGCCCCCACATTGGTTGTTGTAGCAAACGGCGAAATCGGTAAATACATCGGCGTTTCGGATATCAAAAAGTTGCTTAATGCATAAACTGGCACAAGATATTTTGTAAAATTCAAAGGCTTCCCCTTTGCGGGAAGCCTTTGCGATAGATATCAAGGAGAAATATTATGTATGACATTATTATAATTGGTGGCGGTCCTGCAGGACTCACCGCCGCCCTCTATGCCCGTCGAGCCAACAAAACAGTGATGGTTATCGAAAAGGGTACCTTTGGCGGACAGATAACCTACTCTCCCAAGGTTGAGAATATCCCCGGCTTTCTTGCTCTTTCGGGAAATGAATTTGACGAAAAGCTGGTGGAGCAGGTGCTGGAGCAGGGCGCCGATGTAGAGTGCGCCGAGGTGACCGAAATCAAAAATGGAGAGATTAAAACCGTTGTCACCGATTGCGGTGAATTCGAGGGAAAAGCCCTTATAATTGCCACGGGTGCCAAGCACAGAATGTTGGGTCTCCCCCGCGAGGAAGAATTTGTGGGCGAGGGTATCTCTTTTTGCGCGGTGTGTGACGGCGCTTTCTATAGCGGAAAAACCGTTGCCGTAATCGGCGGTGGCAATTCGGCTCTGCAGGAGGCTTTACTCCTCTCCGACCTTGCCCAAAAGGTTTATGTGGTGCAGAATCTCGACTATTTCACAGGGGAAGAAAAGCTTCAGGAACAGCTTAAAGCCAAGGAGAATGTGGAAACCATTCTCGGCACGGTTGTTGAAGAGCTCCGCGGAGAAAGTGAATTAGAATCTATTATCCTTAAAAACTCAGCGGGTGAAACAACCGAGCTCAAAATCGACGGTATGTTCGTTGCCATCGGTCTCATCCCCCAGAACGAGCCTTTCTCGGAGCACATAGCCCTTAATTCCTACGGCTATGTGGATTCGGGCGAGGATTGTCTCACCACCGCCGAGGGTATATTTGTGGCTGGAGATTGCCGTTCTAAGAAGATTCGTCAGGTGGCAACTGCCGCCGCCGATGGCGCGATAGCCGCCCTCGCCGCTTGTGACTATCTGGAAAACTAAATTCAACCAACCAAAAAGAGGGAGTCTTATTTCTAAGACTCCCTCTTTTGCATACGCGGTTTGGCGACAAAGCATATGCTATGCATACAAAATAAAAAAAGTGCGACAACCGAAGTCACCGCACCGAAAAACGTAAACACCCGATTGTCGCCAAACAAATCAACATTAGAATGGAAGTAGCTTCCACATCCTAATTTGGGAATTTGCATTTTTACCAAATTCAAAATTTAGGAGTGGAAAAAAGAGCATAATATTCCTATAAAAAAGAAACTACACCATTTTCTGATTGTTTAAATTATTTGGCAAATATAGTATACCACATCCGCCTATTTATTGCAAGTAAAACAACCGCCGTTTCATATTAATCGGCATAGCATAATATATATAATGTAGAACTGGAGGTAATAGGATGAACATAATGTGGGAAAGGACTGTGGCGGCGGTGCTGTCGGTCAGCTCTCTGCTTTGCTCCTCTCTTTTTTGCCTGAACTATAGTGACGATGCGGTGGCACTTGCAAGTGAGTTAAAAGAGATACCGAGCCAAACCGAAACGGTGTCTACCCCCTCCTATATAGAGACTGTAAGTGAGGCTGTATCCTCTGCCGAGACCGGCTCGGTTAGTTCCTCTGTGGCTGAAAGCAGTAAAGCCACCGTGTCGGATAAGGTCTCCTCTGCCCTCGCCGCCGCTTCTACAGGGAAAAAGCTGGGTAGCATCACACCTCAGTTTTTCTCCCCCTACACCACCGCAAACCTCAAAAAAGGCAAGGTTTACGTAAACAACCGAACTGGGCTGGATGTAAGCATCACCAGTCTGCTCAAAGCCTACAGCCTCAAGGTGTCTGCCGATACCCACGACCCTCAGGTCTTAATTGTCCACACCCATGCCACCGAAAACTATGCAAGTCAAGATGACTACTACACAAAGAAAGACATGGCGCGGACAGGGGACGAAAGCAGGAATGTAATCGGGGTTGGCAACAAGCTGACAAGTGTGCTGAAAAAGGCGGGAATTTCGGTGATACACGATAAAACCCTCCACGACGACCCCTCCTATTCGGGAAGCTACACCCGTTCATACAACACGGTCGAGAAATATCTTAAAGAATATCCCACCATCAAGGTGGTGCTGGACATCCACCGCGACGCCATCGGAGAGGGTGACGACCTTGTAAAGCCTGTAACCGAGATTAAGGGGAAAAAGGCGGCGCAGGTTATGATATGCGTGGGAAGCAACACAGGAAACGTGGATTACTACCCCAACTGGGAGAAGAACCTTTCCTTTGGTCTAAAGCTACAGGAAAACATAGAGACCCTTTACCCAGGTCTTGCCCGTTCTCTATATCTTGCCTATGACCGATGCTGGAATCAAAATCTTTCAACAGGCTCTATAATCATCGAGTTTGGCACCAACGGCAACACCATAGAGGAGGCAAAATATTCCGCTTCCCTTGTGGGCAACGCTTTGGTTGCAACCCTGAAATAGGCTTAATCCCCCGAAACACATGGGCTAAATCGGTAAAACCCTGTGAAAAATCCTTTAAATCACTATATATATTATATATGTATAGGGGTTTTTCAGGAAAAACCGAATTTCCCTGCTTTTCAGCCTCTATGCCATGGTTAATTTTTACATTTCTAAGCTTTATTTACGGGTTTTTATGTATAAATTTATGACAATTTACAAAAAATTGTAATGGTGCCGAATTTCCAGAAAATTTCAATTTTTGAGCAAACACTATATATAGTAATGTCAAGTAGTATATCCACAATATATTGATGTTTTGTGAGGGTATGTAAAAATCGGGGCAATTTTGATAACTACTTTCACATATATTTGGCAACTTGCACAAACAATTACAAAAAAATTACAGTTTTGACCCGAAAAATTACAGGTTTGTAACCATTTATGCCTGTTTACGCGACAAAAGTTTGTTGGTTTTGCTTAACATTTTTTTGATTTTTTAGGTTGACTAATGCCTTCAAACCCTTTATAATCCTAATTGTGCCCGAAAAGGGTTACAAATAGTTACAAACATTAACAAAGGAGAATTTCATGTTTAAGACGATACGAAGTCATATCGCTTCCGCCCGTCGCTATATCAAGGCATGTGTTGTTCTCATGGCAGCCTTCGTGGTTGTTGCAACATTCCCTGTTCAGTTCGTAAAGGCAGTTTCCATTTACGACGGCGACCAGCATTACGAGGTATATTCCTTCTCCTCAGATGCGGATTCGATACTTACTTCCTCCTCCATTGAGGTTGAGGCAAGTGACAAGGTCGAGATTGTGAATAATCCCGAAATTAATAGCAGTGATATGACAATCAGGATCAACCGCGCTTTCCCTATAGATATTACTATAGGTAGCAACACACTCCACGTGGACGTTCCCACAGGCAGCACGGTTGAAGAAGCTTTGGCTCTTGTTGATTTTACCCCCGATACCTACGACGAAATCAACCACGAACTCACAGAAATTGTTAGTGAGGGTATGAGCCTCACAGTCAAGGATGTAGAATTCATCACCGAGACCGAAGAAAAAACCTTAAAATTCAAGACCGTTGAGGTTGTAGACGCCAATATGAAACCCGGCGAACGCAAGGTTGTAAGAGAGGGTAAGAACGGTAAAGAAACCCTCACCACCTTTAAAAAGACCGTAGACGGTGAAATCACAGAAACCAGCATCACCAAATCCACCGAGAAGCCTGTTTCCAAAAAGGTTAAAATCGGAGTTGAGCAGAAGAAAGCAAAGTCCTCCGAATGGATGAGCGACCTTTCTCCTAAAAAGGACATTATGCTGGATAAAAACGGCGTTCCCGTTAACTACTCTAAGAAGCTCACAGGCGTGGCTTCTGCCTACTGCACAGGCACCACCTGTTCCACAGGCGTTGGCGTTAAGCAGGGCTACATTGCGGTTGACCCCACCATCATCCCCTACGGCACCGAAATGTATATCCGCACCCCCGACGGTAGCTATATCTACGGCTACGCTGTTGCAGCAGACACAGGCGGCTTTACCTCTTGGGGTAACACCATTGCCGACCTTTATATGTATTCCTATGCCGACTGCGTAAACTTCGGTAGAAGAAATATTGAAATCTATATTCTGTAATTAGAAAAGACTCAAATGGTTAATTCCATCTGAGTCTTTTTTGCCCTTAATCCTGTCAAGGCTCCCGTTCATTTGTCGGTTTTCGGAGAATTTTGTCTTACGAAAGTTGTTGCAAAGAGAAGAAAATTATGCTATTATAATCTTGTCACACGAATTGAATATTCAAACCCTTGCTTTGGTTGTCAATTTTTGCTATTGGTAAAAACTTGACTCCATCTTTTTTGACATCCTTAGAAGGGTTGGAAAGGTTCGTGTGACAACGTCGGAGTTGCGTTTTTCGGTGCGTGGCTTCTGCCATGCACTTTTTTAATTTGGAGGCAAATAGTATGAGTTGCGAATTTAACTTCACCAAGGTCGTGGACAAAAACGGAAGAATTGTCATCCCCTCACCTCTAAGAAAAAGATATGGGTTCCACATCGGAGCCGAAGTGGAATTTATCGCCTTGCCAAAAGGCTTGATAATCCAACCCCTCGCCAAGGAAAAAGAAATCAACCCTCGATTGTTAGGGCGCGAAATAAACAAAGCGCTGTAGTAAAACAACTACAGCGCTCGTTTTATTTATATTCTGGCAGAAAGCGAGTGCTTCTTTCAATTATACCGTTTACCGCAGCTATGAAAATTCCATAGTTGCAAAAGGGTACGTTATTCTCTTTTGCGGTTTTCACTCGGTATGCCATTTCCTTTTCGTTGAGGGTGCAACCGCCGCAGTGGATGACCAATTTGTAAGGACTTAAATCCTCTGGGAATTCTCTGCCCGAAGTAATGTCTAATTCTAAATCCTTGCCTGTATAACTTTTCAGCCACATGGGGATTTTCACTGTGCCGATGTCCTCGCATTGGCGGTGGTGGGTGCAACCCTCGGCAATCAGTACACGGTCTCCGTCGCGGAGTTTTTTGATGGTTTCTGCTGAGTCCACCGCCGACTTCAGAGTGCCTTTGTGCCGAGCCATAAGTATGGAAAAAGAGGTGAGGTTAATCCTCTCGTCCACCATATCCTTAACCATTCCAAAGGCCTGACTGTCGGTTATAACCAGTTTCGGCGGTGTTTTAAGGTTAGAAAGAGTCGCGGTCAGTTCGCTGGGCTGACAGCAGATTGCTATTCCGCCCTTGTCCAGAGTGTCGCGAAGCACTAACTGTTGGGGTAGGATTATTCTGCCCTTGGGGGCGGCGGAGTCGATGGGGATAACCAGAAGCACGGTGTCCCCTTTTTCGATTAAATCCCAGACTATATGCCTTTCCTCGCCTTGGGGTATGATGTCTGCAATCGCCTGTTTTAAGTCCTCTATCCCCTCGCCGCTCTTGGCACTGACGTATATTTCGCCCTTTTGGGCGGTGGGAAGTTCTTTCAAGGTGTCCGCCTTGTTGAAGCATATTATATAAGGTGTATTCCGCTCTTTGAATTCTGCAATCAGGTCGCGGTCGGCGGACTGCAGACCAATTTTCGCGTCCACCACAAGCACAGCTATGTCGGTTTTTCTCAAAACCTCGCGGGTCTTGGAAACCCTCAGCTCACCCAAATTCCCCTCGTCGTCGATACCTGCGGTGTCGATTATCATAACAGGCCCCAGAGGTAGCAACTCCATAGCCTTAAAAACAGGGTCGGTTGTGGTACCCTTAGTGTCGGATACCACCGAAAGTGTCTGCCCTGTAAGAGCGTTGACTATGCTTGATTTTCCCGCGTTTCTGCAACCGAAAAAGCCAATATGAAAACGATTCGCGGATATTGTCGAATTAAGATTGTTCATATTTAAAACCTGAAGTCTCTCTTGTTGGATTTTTTAATATTTTCTATATTATCTATTGCAATCGCCCTTACCTTTTCGTTAGGTATCTTTTTAAGCTCCTCTTCTATAAGCCTGAAGCCCACCGCGCGGGTCTCCTCTGAGGCATAGTCCACAAGATATTCCGTGAGGGTCATGAGTGCGTTGGGGTGGCAACAGTTGAGAATCTGTCCGCTTTTGCAAAGGGACATAAATCGGTCACCCGTTCTGCCCTCGCGGTAGCATGCGGTACAGAACGAGGGGATGTGGTCTAATTTCATCAGCCAACGCACAACCTCGTCAAGGGTACGCTGGTCGGAAACATCGAACTGCTCGGAATCGTGGGGGCGCTCCTCCTCGGTATAACCGCCAACAGAGGTGCGGGAAGCGCCGCTAATCTGAGAAATGCCGAGCCTCAACGCTCTGCCTCTTACCTCCTCGCTCTCGCGGGTAGATATAATCATGCCCGTGTAGGGCACAGCAATGCGGATACAGGCGATTATTTTCTCAAATATATCGTCGGGAATGCCGTTGTCGAAGACGGTGGGGTCGATATCCTGAGCCCTCTTTATTCTCGGCACACTGATGGTATGAGGGCCAACGCCGTGCACCGCCTCAAGATGTTCGGCGTGCATCATAAGTCCTGCAAATTCGTATTTATAACCCTCCAGACCGAAAAGAACACCCAGTCCCACATCGTCGATACCGCCCTCCATGGCGCGGTCCATAGCCTCGGTGTGGTAATCGTAGTTGTGCTTGGGGCCTGTGGGGTGAAGCTGTTCGTAGGATTCCTTATTATAGGTCTCCTGAAAGAGAATATATGTGCCGATACCCGCCTCTTTAAGTTTGCGATAGTTTTCAACCGTGGTGGCGGCGATATTCACATTAACTCGACGGATTGCGCCGTTTTTATGCTGTATGCTGTAGATGGTTTTTATGCTCTCTAAGATATATTCAATGGGGTTGTTGACGGGGTCCTCGCCCGACTCGATGGCAAGGCGCTTGTGTCCCATGTCCTGCAAAGCTATAACCTCTGCCTTTATTTCCTCTTGGGTCAGCTTTTTACGCTGGATACACTTATTTTTCACATGATAAGGGCAGTAAACACAGCCGTTTACGCAATAGTTAGAAAGGTAAAGAGGGGCAAACATAACGATTCGGTTGCCGTAAAAAGCCTGTTTTATCTCCTCGGCAAGGGCGTACATCTTCTGCACCTTTTGAGGGTCCTCACAAGCAAGTAAAACACTTGCCTCGCGATGGGAAAGTCCCGCACAGGTCCAGCCGTCAGGGCCTTTTTTGGGTCTTGCCTTTTCTAAAAGCGAGTCGATAAGCTGAGAATTGTTTTTGTTTTCCTCAGCGTATTTTATGGTGTCGAGAATTTCCTCATGGCTGATGAAATCCTCAGCCTTTAGGGATTTTGGATTGTAATTACTCATAATTAAACCACCTTTTAGATGTTAAATTTTATATTTATATCGGTTGGCGACAGCCAACACATTACTTGTTCACTATTACCTATTACTTATTACTTAATATTCGGGTCTCCTCTATCCACAACCACCTCATAACCAATGGCTTTCATTTGCTGTTTTAGTTTCTCTAAGCCCTCGGCGGCTTCCTCGCCAGTGGCTATTTTGTCATTATAAAGCAGATATTTCTTGCGGTGTCTGAGGGGCGAAAGATTCGGCATCACAACGTTTCCTCCCGCCTTAATTCCCATTTCTCTGCCACCCTGCCGTATGGTGCCCAGGGCGGTGGTGGAGGGAAGAAGGAGGTCGGATTTGATAAGCCGAACCAAGGAGAGTAAAAACAGCGTCAGCTCAAAGCTTCCGTTTGGCATATCCCGAAAAGGGGTATCCTTGTGGGTGAGGTATGGCCCGATTCCGCACATCTGGGGGGAGAATTCCTCAATGAATTTCAAATCCTTTGCCAGAGTTTTCGCCGAGCCGTGGGGTGCGCCCACCATAAACCCGCAACCCACCTGAAAGCCCAGTTCCTTGAGATTCTTTAGACACTCCATGCGGCGGCTGAAGCTCATCTCCTCTGGGTGAAGTCTGCTGTAATGCTCCTCGTCGGCGGTTTCGTGGCGCAGAAGATATCTGTCCGCCCCCGCCTCACGGAGCTTTTTATAACTATCGTAGGAACGCTCACCCAGAGACAGGGTGATGGCGCAGTCGGGGTATTTGTCCTTGATTTCCTTTATTAAAGGCACCAAGATTTCGTCGGTGAAAAATCCGTCCTCACCGCCCTGCAAAACAAAGGTGCGAAAGCCTAACTCGTACCCCTCGCGGCAACATTCTAAAATCTCCTCAGGAGTGAGTCTGTATCTCTCACAGTTCTGGTTTCCGCCACGGATTCCGCAGTAAAGACAGTTGTTTTTGCATATGTTGCTGATTTCTATAAGTCCGCGGATGAAGACTCGGTTTTCGTAGTGCTTCCGCCGAGCTTTGTCTGCCTTTTTTTGGGCATATTCCCGCGATACAACGCTCATGTTTTCTATCAAATACTCGTATTCCAAAAGGCTGAGGCTCCGCTCTTTTTCCAGCTTGTCTATTAACTTTTTGCTCTTATTCTCCACCCGTTATCACCCCCGAATAGGCGGTCTTGGCGGTGATGCCACTTAGTCTCCCAATCTTTCCCGAAAGGGCGCTGATGATGTCCTGAGGCGCATCAACCGCAATGCTTATTATATTTATGCCCTTTTCTCTGTAGGGCAGACCCATTCTGCCGATAATATATTTTCCGTATTCGTGGAGGATTTTATTTAATGCTTCAACGTTTTCCTCATTTTCAACTATTATGCCGATAACTGCAACTCTTGTTTCCATTGTCATACCTCTTTTCACTAGGGTGACAGGTTTGAGTCCTGTCACCCTAAACAAAAAACCGCGACTCGACACCGAGCCACGGATGATATCAAAACAACACCTTTCCAAAATGAAAAAGCTTATATATACCGCGACTTTCACCTCAATAAAATTTCGGCGTCAGAGATAGTAGTTTTTTAATTTCGCTAAGACAAAAGGGATTGCAGAGGGTAAACCCACCGCTCTCGCTTGTCTTACTATGTTAATTTTATCACAAACTTCTCTTAAAATCAACCGTCTATATAAAAAAGAAGACCCGAAAATCGGGTCTTCTTGTAAATCAACCTGTTGGTTTTAAGCTACTCAATCTATTATGCAAGATTCTTCTTAAGATTCTCAAGCTGCTCGCGGAGCTCGGCGGGAAGTCTTGTGCCAAACTTCTTGTAGTGCTCTTCGATTTCCTCGGCTTCCTTTGTCCATACGTCCTTATCAACCTCAAGGATAGATTTCAGAGTCTCGATATCGAAATCAAGGTCGGTAAGGTCGATGTCCTCAGCCTTGGGAACATAACCGATAGCGGTTTCGGTAGCGTCAGCCTTGCCCTCGCAACGGTCAACAATCCAGTTAAGAACACGGCAGTTGTCACCGAATCCGGGCCAGATGAAGTTGCCTTCGTCGTCGGTACGGAACCAGTTAACGTTGAAGATTTTGGGAGCCTTGTCGCCAAGCTTTTTGCCCATTTCGAGCCAATGCTTGAAGTAGTCGCCCATGTGGTAGCCACAGAAAGGAAGCATAGCCATGGGGTCGCGGCGAACAACACCAACTGCACCGGCAGCGGCGGCGGTGGTTTCGGAAGCCATAGCAGAGCCTACGAATACACCGTTAACCCAATCCTTTGACTGGTAAACCAGAGGAGCGCACTTTGCACGACGTCCGCCGAAGATGATAGCGGAAATCGGCACACCCTCACCCTTGTCAAACTCCTCAGAAATGCAGGGGCAGTTCTTAGCAGGAGCGGTGAAACGGGAGTTGGGGTTGGCGGCGTAGGTGGATTTGTCGGCCTTGTCGAACTTGGAAGCATCCCATTTGTTGCCGAGCCAGTCGGTAGCGTTCTGGGGCAGGTCCTTATTGAGCCCCTCCCACCAAACGGTGTTGTCATCATCGTTGATGCAAACGTTGGTGAAAATGGTATCCTTAGTTGTTGAAGCCAAAGCGTTGAAGTTGGACTTGGCATTGGTGCCGGGGGCAACACCGAAGAAGCCGTTTTCGGGGTTTATGGCGTAGAGTCTGCCATCCTTACCGATTCGCATCCAAGCGATGTCGTCGCCAACTGTCCAAACCTTATAGCCCTTATCCTGAAGATACTGGGGAGGAATCATCATAGCGAGGTTGGTCTTACCGCAAGCAGAGGGGAAAGCCGCTGCAACGTATTTAATCTCACCCTGAGGATTCTCAATGCCGAGGATGAGCATGTGCTCAGCCATCCAGCCCTCTTTCCAGCCCTGATAGGAAGCAATACGGAGAGCAAAGCACTTCTTACCGAGAAGAACGTTACCGCCGTAGCCTGAGTTAACAGAGATAATGGTGTTATCCTCGGGGAACTGACAGATGTATCTCTTTTCGGGGTCGATGTCGCATTTTGCGTGGAAGCAACGTACCCAATCGTCGCTGTCGCCCAGAACTTCCAGCACCTTTGTGCCGATACGGGTCATGATGTGCATGTTGAGAACAACATAGATAGAGTCAGTTACTTCGATACCGATTTTTGCAAGAGGAGAGCCTATGGGTCCCATGGAGAAAGGAATGATATACATGGTTCTGCCCTTGTAGCTTCCGCGAGCGATGTCGTAGAGCTTTTTGTACATTTCAGCGGGGTCGCACCAGTTGTTGGTAGGACCAGCGTCTTCCTTGTCTGTTGTACAGATAAAGGTACGGTCCTCAACACGGGCAACGTCGTTGGGGTTTGTTCTGTGGTAATAACAGCCGGGGAGCTTTTCCTCGTTGAGCTTTATCATTTCGCCTGTGGCACAAGCCTCACGGCGGAGCTCTTCCAACTGCTCCTCGTCACCTGTGAGCCAGACAACATTGTCGGGGGTCACAAGCTCCTTGATTTCATCCAGCCATTTAAGTACGGATTTGTTTTGTGTCATTTGATTTACTCCTTTTCCAAAAAATACTATTTTGGGTTTTACAAATTTATTATATATTTTTACAAGGGTTTTTTCAAGTATATTTTGCCGATTTGACTAAATTTTAACAAATTATATTCAATTGTTAATTGTTTCGGTGTTTATTCTGTGCAGTTTACAGCAAAATATGTAATGGGAGTTTACTTTTTCGGGAAAAAGTGGTATATTAGATGTTAGATTTTAGATAATAGATGATAGACTTGTATGTGCGCCGTGATGCGGATCGGATATATATTTGTTCGCACAGCGAACACCTATGCGTCTACTATCTAATGTCTAATATCTAATGTATAAAAAAACGGAGTTTTTTATGAAACAATGCATAATGTTCGATATGGACGGGACTCTTATAGATTCAATGGAGTTCTGGTCGGGCCTTAAATATAAGGTTTGCGAAAACTACCGCCGTCGCACAGGTGACAGCATATTTCTCACACCCGACGATCAAAAGGCAATAGGAAAGCTTTCCTTAAATGGCGCAATTAAATATATTAATGAGCATTACGGCGTAAGGATAAACCGCCGTCTTGATGCGATGTACCAACTCAAGAATTTCTATGAAACCGATAGTCAGCTTCTGCCCTATGCTCATGAGCTTTTAGAGTTGCTGTATGCCGACGGAGTCAAGATGTGTCTCCTTACCGCCACCCCCGAATTTGCGGCAAGGGCGGCGCTAAAGCGTCACGGACTCACAAAATACTTCCGCTTTATCCTCACCCCCGAAAAGGTAAAGGGCGGTAAGTTCCACCGCCCCATGTTTGTGTGGGCATTGCAGAGACTTTGGTGCCTTCCAAAAAACGCCGTGCTGATAGACGACGCGGCTTATGCCCACAGAACCGCTAGGCGGTTGGGGATTCGCACAATCGGTGTCTACGACCACTTCCGTCGCGAAGATTTAAAACCGGTGTGTGACCTTGTGTGTGAATCTCTTTCGGAGCTTTGCGAAACATATAAAATAAATAAAAGACTGTAACACCCCAATATGATATAGGAGTAAACATGGAAAAATCTAAAAAACTGCTCATTCTTTTCATAACATTTTTTAAAATAGGTCTTTTCACATTTGGCGGCGGCTATGCCATGATTCCCCTCATCAAGCGGGAAATCACCGAAAAGCACGGCTGGATTGGTGACGAGGATATTTTAGATATCATCGCCCTGTCGGAGTCCACCCCAGGTCCCATTGCCATCAACATGGCAACCTTTATCGGCAACCGTATCGGCGGTGTTTTGGGGGCAACCCTTTCCACCCTCGGTGTAGTGCTCCCCTCTTTTATTATCATCTTCACTATTTCGGCGGTTTTGAGAGAATTTCAACAAATTGAGGCGGTGCAGTTTGCCTTTATGGGCATCCGCGCAGGTGTTTTAGCCCTGCTCCTTAAAGCCCTCATTTCTATGTATAAATCCTGCAAGAAATCCCTTTTTGCATACATCGTTATGGCGGCGGCATTTCTCATGGTTGCCGTGGTGGGCGCATTCCTTGACATCAGCGTTTTATACGTAATCATCGGTTGCTCTCTCTGGGGTCTGATTCATAGTCTTATCTCCACAAGGAGGGCAGAAAAATGATTTATTTAGAGCTTTTTCTCACCTTCTTTAAAATCGGACTTTTCACCTTTGGCGGCGGTTACGCAATGCTCCCCTTTATACAGGAGGCGGTCATCAAAAACGGCTGGATGGCTGAGGAGCAAATAGTCAATTTTATAGCCGTCAGCGAATCCACCCCAGGCCCCTTTGCCGTGAACATCTCCACCTACGTGGGCGCGGAAATGGGAGGCATTTTCGGCTCGGTTTGCGCCACTCTCGGTGTGGTGCTCCCCTCTTTCATCGTTATTCTTATTGTATCGAGAATCTACGAGGCTTTTAAAACCAACAAAATCGTGGCTGGATGTATGACAGGTCTCCGTCCCTGCGTTGTGGGACTTATCGCCGCGGCGGTGCTGGATGTTTTCTGCACTGTTTTCCTCCCCACAGGTTGGGACTTCTCCCCGAAAGCCTACTATATCATCGGCGTTTCGGCGGTGATTTTCGCACTGGCTTTCCTGCTTCAGAAAAAGAAGCTTCACCCCATATATCTTATTCTTATTTCGGCGGGTTTAGGTATTGCCGCGGGATATCTGGGCAAACTTATTAATATTATGTAATTAAGTTAAGACATAAGGTTGTGATTTTTTGCGCTTAGTTTTAGTTCTTGCCTTTCTGACTCTTATTTTGCTTTTTGTATTGCTCTGCTATGTCTGCTTTCGCATAGCCTGTGTGAGAAGCCGAAACATCGACAGGACCCGCGACGAAATCCCCTCGGGCAGTCCTCTTTACCCCTACCGTGACCGTTTCGAAACGGCGGGTCAAATGCTGGACGGTCTCACCACAGAGCCTTGGGAAATCCAGAGCTTTGACGGACTCAGGCTCCAGGGGAATTATATCAATCAAAACTCTACCCGCACCATAATCCTCATGCATGGCTACCGCTCCCATTGGCGGGGAGATTTCGGCATAGCCCTGCCCTACTATATGGAGCTGGGCTTCAACATTCTCCTCTGTGACCAGCGGTGTCACGGAAATAGCGAGGGCAGATACATTACCTACGGCGCCTTTGAAAAATACGACTGCCGAGATTGGGTAAACGAAGTTATCCGTCGCAATGGTACCAAGTGCAAAATATTTTTAAGTGGAATGTCCATGGGTGCCGCCACGGTGCTTATGGCAACCGAACTAGGGTTGCCCAAGCAGGTCAAGGGCATAATTGCCGACTGCGGTTTTGTCAGCGGTTACGATATTGTAAAACTTACCACCAAGGGTATCAACCGCCATATCCCCTCTTTTATTGTGGATTGTATCAACTTCTTCTGCAGAATATTTGCAGGTTTTGATTTGAAAGATGGTAACACCCTCAACGCAATGCAGGTCTGCGATAAGCCGATTCTCTTTATCCACGGTACACATGACGATTTTGTTCCCTGTGAAATGACCATGAGAAACTACGCCACCTGTGTCTCCCCCAAGGAACTGCTCATTGTTCGCGGAGCAGGACACGGAATGAGCTACCTTATTGAAGAAGAACGGTGTAAAGCCACCCTCAAAAGCTTTATTGAAAAATGTATCTGATGTGAGATGTTAGACAAAAAGGATGTGTAGAATTTCTACACATCCTTTTTACTTTATTTAAGAGTACGAATACAATTCTGTTTTATAATTAAAATGGTGCTTTTTCGGTTTCGGTTCCTATAAGCTGGGATACTGCTTGTTTGTTCTCGTCGTCCATCTCTTTAAGTTTTCCGTCCTCCGCCTTGTAGTATTTATTTGCGTCGTCCACATCGAACTCCACACACTCCTCAAAGGCAAGGTCGCTTAACAACATCACATTTTTGGTGACATAGAAATATTTAAGATTCTCACAACCCTTGAAGCTAAAGGGAGAAATGGTCGACATCCCCTCAGACAGAGCAACGCTCTTAAGGCTTCGGCAATTCTTAAAGGTGCCGTGAGGCAGAATCTTTATGCTTTCCGAAACCGTGGCATCCGACAGCTTTTCGCAACCCTCGAAAACAAAGGTTCCGAGCTCGGTCACGGTGTCGGGTATGTCTATACTGCTGAGTTTTTTGCAGTTTTTAAAGGCTTCATTTCCCACCACAAGCAACCCGTCGTAAAGTTCAACCGTCTTTAACTGGGAGCCCGAAAAGGCATTATTGCCAATTTTAAGGGTATCGTCGCTCATATAGAATGTCGTTCCGCCCTTGTATGTGGGATAGCGGTAAAGGGTTGATCCGTCGGCAGAATAAAGCACTCCGCTTTTTGCTTTCAGCACCGAGTTTCTTGCATCCACCTTAAAAGCCTTAACATTGCCAAGTGCTTCTAAATCGGCAATTTTTGCAACCTTTGCGCCCAGCACCAAGGTCATATCCTTACCCTGCTCCTTGGGGTCGAAGCCACTTATCATAACAACCTCGTTAGGCAGTCGAACGGTTGACTCTGTGCTGTTGCATTTAAGGAGAATACCTGAGCCCTCGATGACAAACTCCTCATCTCTTGCCTCCAGCCAGTTGCAGCCTTCAAAAGCATCACGCTCAACAAATTGTACGCTGTCAGGAATTACTATTTCCTCTGCGGTGCAATCCTTAAAGGCACGGACGCCGATACAGGTTGTACCGTCGGGGATAATTACAGTTTTACAATTCACACCTTGGAAAACAGCGCCGTCTATTACTGCCACATTTTCTGGTATGGTAATCTCGCTATCGTCTCCGCCGTATTTTATAAGCACACCCTTGCCCACAATAAGAAATTCATCTGTATTGTTTTTATACCAGGGTGTTCCCGAAAAGCTGTCGGCACCAATCCTTTGCAGTGTTGCACAAAGGTTTACGGTGTCAAGAGAAGTAAAGCTTGAAAAAGCGCCATCTCCGATAGCTTGTAGTCCCTCGTGGATTGTAAGCTGAGTAATGTATTTGTTTTTTCGGGAAAAGCTTTCACCGTCCAGCTTTTGCACAGCTTTGTTGTTGAAACGCTTAGGGATTATAAGGTGACTACCCTCAAATTTTTCAGAGTGAAAATACAGCGTACCCGAAGAGGAGACAGAAAACCAAGGCGCAGTATTGGAATTCATGCTCACTGTTTTGTCCTTGGCGTTTTCTTCCTTTTGCTTTTCCTCTTCTAATTCGCTTGAGGTGTAATCAGTAACCTTGTCTTCAAGACCGGTAAGTTTGTTTCCATAGAAAGCCATTGCAATTACCGCCGCAATAACAAAGGCAACGAGTATCACCGCGGTTATAATATGCTTTCTCTGGATGGTGATATCATTTTTGGGTCGGTGGGAGGTTCCGTCACCTGTGTAAAAACCAGCCTCTCGTCTGGATTCATACAAATCGTCTATATTTCTTTTTTTGCTTGTTTCGTTTTTCATTTTATCTCCACCATAGGGCGGATAAGACTAATCCGTCTCGTTTTAAGAAGGCAGATTTCCCCGCACCCTTTGTTAAAATATTGATAACGCATTCATTATTATACCCTTCAATTATACCTAAGTTTCAAGGTCGTGTCAATCATAAATCTCTAGCAATGGTTTATAAAGCAATAAAAAATTGTTGTAAATACAGCCTCGATATGTTATACTTTAGAATGTAATTTTAGATAAAGGGAGATTTTGATTTTTATGTCAGGACATTCCAAATGGAGCACAATAAAAAGAAAGAAAGAGAAAACCGACCAGCAGCGCGCCAAGGTCTTCACCAAAATCGGCAGAGAATTGGCAATCGTTGTTAAGGCAGGCGGACCCGACCCCAATGTAAACTCAAAACTTAAGGATGTTATCGCCAAGGCTAAGGCGGCAAACGTCCCCAATGATAATATCGAGAGGATAATCAAGAAAGCCGCAGGTGAAACAGGCGGCGATAACTATGAAGACATCATCTACGAGGGCTATGGTCCCAACGGCGTAGCTGTAGTTGTGGAAACCCTCACTGACAACCGCAACCGTACCGCAGGTGACGTGCGCCACTATTTCGATAAATTCGGCGGAAACTTAGGTCAGACAGGCTCAGTTATGTTCATGTTCGACCGCAAGGGCATCATCAACATCGAAGCCGAGGGCAAGGATGAAGACACCGTCATGGAAGCGGCTTTAGAAGCTGGTGCCGAGGATTTTGAGGCAGACGGCGATATCTTCACAATCTCCACCCACCCCAATGAACTGGGCGCTGTCCGCGATGCGCTCGAATCAGCTGGTTACGAATTCGTCAGCGCCGAGGTTGAGTATGTTCCCAATGTAGAAACCAAGCTCACCGACCCCGATTCCATCAAGAATATGGAAAAACTCATCGAAATGCTGGAGGACAACGACGACGTTCAGGCAATCTGGCACAACTGGGAAATGGAAGAATAGTCTAATTTTTAAACTTCTTCGATGAGATATATTTAAGCTTATCTAAATCTACAAAAACCGCCTTGTCTGGGCGGTTTTTTATTGCTTTGTTTTTGATATTATGATATAATTTTTTTGACATAATTCAAGCTGAATACCGACGAGGTGCGTAATGAAAATTCTTATCATCCGCCATTGTGACCCCGATTACGAAATCGACGGGCTCACCGAAAAAGGCAAAAAAGAGGCCGAGTTGCTTACCGCTCGGTTACTAAAAGAAAATGTAACCGCCGTCTATTGCTCCACTCTTGGCAGAGCCAGACACACAGCCCAACCCCTGCTGGATGCAATCGGTCTTAATTGCACATACCACGACTGGCTGAGAGAATTCAGTTACGAGTTAGTTCAGCTACCCTACCTCAGCTATAAAAAGGCTCCCTGGGATTTTCTCCCCGAATTTGTGAACGAAAATCCCGAGCTTTACTCCCCCACCGAATGGCGGAATGTGGATATATTCAAGGTTTCGGGTGTACCGTCGGCTTACGACAATGTCTGCGCCGAATTTGATAAGGTGTTGGAGCATCACGGCTACAAGCGGAATGGTTGCATTTACGATGTAACTAATTCCAACCACGATGTGATTGCATTTTTCTGTCATTTCGGCTTGGCGGCTCAGCTGATTTCCCATCTGATGAACTGCTCTCCCCTGTCGATTGCCCAGAACACCTTTCTTCCCCCCAGCTCTGTGACCGCCTTTTTCTCTGAGGAACGCCGAGATGGTGTTGCGCACTTCCGTGCCCACGGAATCGGCGACATTTCCCACCTCTACCACGGTGACGAGGAACCCTCCTTTTCGGGACGCTTCTGCGAGTGTTTCCTCGACGACACCCGCCACGATAAACTCTATTGATACATACCTAAAAACGGCTTACTCACCAAATGAAAGGTGGGTAAGCCGTATGTTTTTCTCTAAATGCCACAGAATGCACATCAACACATCGGTTGGGTGTTGTTAATTACAGTTGGTGTTTTCAACTACATATTATTAAATATAAAACAAAAACCTAAGCCCGAAAGCTCGAGGGTAATTAATTGAATTGGGAATATCAGAAAAAATAAAAAGCATTGCAAATCGCAATGCTTTGGTTTCGTACCCTAAAAACTGAACAAAGGTTATGTTGGGACATTGAGGAATTGCGAAAAAGGTTAAGCCCTCGGTCTATTAGTACTGCCAAGCTAAATGTGTCACCACACTTACACACGCAGCCTATCAACCCGGTAGTCTTCCG
>JAZQKX010000035.1:0-2848 GCA_045542355.1 Acutalibacteraceae bacterium | reverse complement strand
AAAGGGCGGCACAGGTCTCGGACTTGCCATTGTAAAACACGCTGTCCAATTCCACGGCGGCACAATCATCGTCACAAATAGACCCAATGGCGGTCTGAGGTTTGAGTTTACTTTGAATAAGTAACCTTACAATGAGCATCTGGTTAGTCAAATAATTCTTTGAATAATCCGAATACGAAACACGGCAGTCACTTAATTGCGGCTGCCGATTTTTCTGAATACACCCGAAGGTTGAATACACTAAACAACACCTTGCTTTATCAATTCATTAACAATGGTCGTAATGCGTTTCGTTGCTTGGTCCTTACTATCGCCATACAGGTTTCCACACAAATCAACCGTTCTCCAAAAGAGGTTATCATCTTGCGGGAGTTCATTCTTGCGGATATGTGCAAGTTTTATAGCATTTTTGTAGATGCATTGCTCTAAATACTCGCTCATATTCATTCATGGCTCTTTATGCTGGCGAGGGCGGGCGGCGGAAGACCCTGCCTCCTTATCTAAACAAGGGCTGGATGCGGAAATAGAATTATCATCCTTGGAATATATAGGGGTCTCACCCATTTCCTCGCTCGCCGCAACAAATTCAAAACCTTTGAAGTCAAATTCCAGATTTCTTTCATTGTTTTCATCTCGTTCTTCTAATCGTTCACTATCGTTCTCGATTTCCTCTTCTTGAAAACCTATTGAAGAATTAGAAAAAGAAGATTGAAGACCTATTGTCCCTGATGGGGTATCCCCATCATCATCGCCATTTACATTTACTTCTTCATTTACATCTTCTTCAACATCTTCATTAGCATCTACATCAAGGGGTTGTTTCTGGGGTTGTTTTTTGCGGACGTTCTGGTTCCCCTTCGGCGCACCACCTAACTTCCCGTATTCAGCTCCCTTTTTACCATTCTCAACACTCGCCATATACCGCCGCCTTGCCGAGTCGAGGTTTGGTTTCGCCAACGCAAGAATGATATTGACATACGGACTTTGGCTCTCCTCGTCAATACCCTCCAACGCATAATCTTTTATTTTCATCACGCACTCTCTAAACTCACTATCGTTGAGGTGCTTCATCGCCTCCAAAAAGGAGTCGTACATAACAAATGATTTTTTCTTGTCTTCATTTTTAGACATAATATTAAATGTTTTTATAAAAATTATTCTTAAACCACGCCGACACCATCGGCGCAGTTAGGGTATCCCTACTAACATTATAAGGTAATAGAAATACGAAGTCAAGATTTTTTTTACAATAGTATTTTTCTATTGAAAAAAAATACGTAATTTTGTTAAACATTAAAACGAGCCTTATTTACCAGTGAGCCATTTATGAAAAATTATAACAGACTTATAGTCTTCAATAAAAGAGTTAGAGATTTCGATGCAATGTCCTACCTTAGAGGAAAAATCATCAGATTTTTCCTCTTTTTTTTGGTAGCGGGAGGAGGACTATGTCCTCAACTATATTTACATTCCCGCCCCTCTGTCCCCTCCCTTTGACAAAGGGCGGGGATTTCCAACCACTCCACAAAGAGAATAACTACTTCAAAGTTTTTCAGGAATGGGTTAGAAATTTAGGCGTAATGTCCTATTTTAGAAGAAAAATCATCAGATTTTTCCTCTTTTTTTATCTTCTATCCTCTCAGCACCCGAAAACTAACCGCCAACCAACATTCAAAACCGTGCGCCAAAAGAGGCTATCTCGACAAAATTATCCCACCATTTATACTAAAAAAATAACCCATTGAGTTGGTATAATGGATTTTTGTTCGTATCTTTCGGGTTGAAAATGTACATAAATAATTATTTAACAAATTTAAAAATAGATTTATTATGAATTTTTTGATGATTGGCGGTCTTGGTACCAGCGAGATTTTACTTATCGTAGTTGCACTGTTGCTTTTGTTTGGTGGTAAGAAGTTGCCCGAGTTGATGCGTGGTGCAGGTCGCGGTATCCGCGAGTTCAAGGACGCTGTAAACACTGCTACTGCTCCCGAGGAGGATAAGAAGCCCGAGGCAAAGGCTGAGCCTAAGAAAGAGGAGTAACATATTAATAGTGACGTGCATAGGGCAAAATGAGCAAGACGCAGATTCATGACGAAGCGGAGATGACTTTCGGCGAACACCTCGACGAGGTGCGAAAGATTTTGGTCCGCGTAGCAATTACGTTTGCACTACTCTTCATCGTGTTATTCGCCATGAAGGGTATTGTATTGGATGTTGTTTTCGCACCCATACGCGAGACGTTCCCTACCAACAGATTCTTCATTTGGCTGGCAGAGTTGATGGGCACCGAGGCGTTGAGAATCCACCCCGAAAATGTGGATTTGTTCAACAACAAGATGGCCGGTCAGTTCCTCCTGCATATCAAGAGTTCTGTTGTGGGCGCATTCATCATCGCATTCCCATACTTGATTTACGAGTTGTGGCTCTTCGTCAAGCCCGCCATCCCTCCACGTCAGCGTAAGAAGAGCATACGTTACGTAATCGAGACCCCTATATGGTTCATCATGGGTTTGATGTTTGGTTACTTCATCATCTCGCCTCTTGCTATCAACTTCTTGGGTAACTATCAGGTTAGCGACCAGATTAGCAACATCATCGACGTAAGTTCGTTCATGACAACTGTCATCAGCGTGTCGTTTGCTGCGGCTATCGCTTTCCAACTCCCCTTGTTGATTCGCCTGTTGGCAACGATGGGTATCGTATCGTCCAATGGCATGCGTCAGTATCGACGTGTAGCCGCTGCCGCGCTACTTATCTTCGCTGCTGTAATTACACCTCCTGACGTGGTTAGTCAGGTGCTTATCTTCTGCCCATGCTACGCACTCTACGAGTACGGTATCGGCAT
>JAZQKX010000034.1:0-142356 GCA_045542355.1 Acutalibacteraceae bacterium | reverse complement strand
CACAGCGGAGCTATTTCACATTGAGTATCAATATTTCACACGCCGTAAGGCGTATTTCGTTGAAAAAGACGTTAACTTTGTATCAAAGTTAACGGCTTTTTTTGGTGGGCCATCAGGGACTCGAACCCCGGACCAACCGGTTATGAGCCGGTTGCTCTAACCAACTGAGCTAATGGCCCTCAGAACGCTAAATTATTATACCATAAAATGTTGATTTGTCAATAAGAATTTTTTATTTTTTATAATATATTTTTTTATAACTTTACAATATTCAAATTATGAAGTAAAATATAATTGTGTTATTATAGTTTATCAGGAGTGTGTATTATGGATATACCCTTTTCACCACCTTATATCGGCGAGGAAGAAGTGAATGAGGTAGTTGATACCCTACGTTCAGGTTGGATTACTACCGGACCTAAAACCAAACGCTTTGAGCAAATGATTTCTAAATATTGTCACACAGATTATACCGTTTGCCTTAATTCTGCAACTGCTGCCCTTGAGATGACTTTGCGTTTGCTGGGAATAGGCGAGGGAGACGAAGTAATTACCTCTGCTTATACTTATACGGCTTCCGCCAGTGTAATATGCCATGTTGGAGCTACTCCTGTATTAGTCGATACCCAACGCAATACCTATCTAATGGATTATGACGAATTACAAAAGGCTATTACACCTAAAACCAAAGCGATTATTCCCGTTGACATAGGCGGTGTTCCTTGCGATTATGATATTATTCGAAAAATTGTCCGGGATTCTGCAAATATTTATACAGCAAACAACGAAATTCAATCTAAACTTGGACGTATTGTAATTATTTCCGACGCAGCTCATTCCTTAGGCTCATTATATAAAAACAACCCTGCCTGTACCTACGCTGATTTTACCTGTTTTTCTTTCCATGCTGTCAAAAATCTAACAACAGGGGAGGGTGGCGCTGTTACTTGGCGCGATTTCAGTGGTATTGACTCCACAGAACTATATAAGCAATATCAGCTTCTCTCGCTTCATGGCCAATCCAAAGATGCACTTTCAAAAATGCAAAAGGGATCTTGGGAATATGATATAATAAGTCCTTATTATAAATGTAATATGACCGATATTATGGCGGCAATAGGCATAGGTCAACTAAATAAATATAATGATATTATTGACCGACATATTAACCGCGCCAAGAGATATAACGAAGCCTTTAATGGATTAGGTCTTAACTTGCCAACCATTGAAAACGATACGCTTTTATCTAATTGCCATTTATACATGGTGGGGCTTAATAAGGACAACATCGAATACAGAAACACATTTATATCCAAAATGGCTGATAAAGGTGTCAGCTGCAATGTTCATTTTAAACCTCTGCCGTTGCATACTGCTTATAAGAATTTAGGCTTTGATATCTCTAAATATCCAAACGCATATAATAGTTATATCAACGAAATTTCTTTGCCGATTTATACCTCTATTACCGATGAGGAGCAGGAGTATGTTATTTCTTCGTTCATAGAGGTCATGGAGGATATGAAATGCTTTTAAAAAACTTTGATCAATTACCATCGTTTTTGAAAACAGAACAGGTTTTACCTTACTATGAAACCTTAAAGAATAAAACAGCCTCACTTGTTTTTAAAAGAATCTTTGATATAGTATTTTCTCTATTATTTATTATTATTTTCTCCTGGTTGTATATAATCATTGCTATTGCCGTTGTGTTAGATACAGGATTTCCAATTATCTACAAGCAAAAAAGGATTACAACTTATGGAAGAGAATTCAATGTTTTAAAGTTCCGAACAATGGTCAAGAATGCTGATAAAATCGGTACTTTAGTAACAGTAAATAATGATAGTAGAATCACCAAGGTTGGAACTTTTCTTCGCAAATACAGACTGGATGAATTACCCCAGATATTCAATATATTAGGCGGTAGCATGAGCTTTGTAGGAGTTCGTCCCGAGGTGGAAAAATACGTTTCAAAATATACTAATGAAATGTACGCCACCCTTTTACTACCCGCTGGTGTTACTTCTCCCGCAAGTATAGCTTTTAAGGATGAAGCAGAGCTTTTATCGGTAAGCGAAAACCCTGATGAGACTTATATCGATGAAATTCTTCCTAAAAAAATGGAGCACAACCTTAGTTACATTCGTGGATTCAGTTTTATAGAGGATGTTTCAATTATGTTTAAAACAGTTGTTGAGGTACTCAGATAACCAACATAATAAGAAGACTGTCCGCATAGAATTAAGCATAGACCAAGCCTATTGAGGAGTGTGCTTAATTCATGAAAACCCTATTGATTTGCACTGTATGTTTATATTTGATTCTTTATATTGTTTTTGCAATAAAGAGTGGCAATATTAAAAAATCAATAACACAATCGGTGTTAGTTGGCGTATCCACCTTGGTTTTAATACATTTGATAGGTGGGTATCTTGAATTTTCAGTACCTTTGAATATATATACCATTATATTTTCAGCTCTCACAGGTTTACCTGGTGTTATCTTGGTTACTCTTATTGGATTCATAATTGTATGATATCTGTATCACATGAATAGGACAAATAAATAGTTATAATTACGTTATAATAAATTATACAGGATGTTGAAATATGCTTTCTATTTTTACCGGTCGCGCAAAGTCAGGCAAAACTAAAGAAATGTTAAAATTACTCAAGGATGATGTAACAGCAAACAGAGCTTCGCTGTTGTTTGTCCCTGAGCAATTTTCTTTTACAACAGAAAAATTAATATTAGACGAGTACTATGAATATTCCGACAATGTGACGGTGATGAGCTTTACCAGTTTCTGTAATGAGCTTAAAAGATTATACGGTGGAAATGCAGGTAAGGTCATTAATGACAGCTCCAGAATAATGTTTATGCGCAAAGCTATAAATCAGTTGGACGGAGAGCTCAAATTATTTAAAACTTCTGCCTCGGCAATTAATTCTATAGACACCATTATGTCCGCTGTTACAGAGCTTAAGCAATCTGCTGTCACATACAAAGAACTTATCGATGTTTCGCAAATGTACAGCGACACTTTACTTGGAATGAAGCTCCATGACATCGCTTTAATTATGTCTACTTATGATTCTCTTATTCAAAACATCTACATAGACCCTAATGACGACCTTGATATTGCTTTTAAAATCGCAAAAAGCAGTGGATATTTTTGCGATAAAGCCGTGTACTTTGATGCATTCTCAGGATTTACAGGTCAGCAATATAATATTATAAAACAGACGTTAATAGACTCAGAAAATGTAGCTTTGGCGTTTTGTACTGACAATAAAAGAGGTAACGACTACGGAATTTTTGCAAACATAAATAGCACTGTGGAAAAGATCCTGAAAATATCTGAATCGATTAACATTAAGGATGTTAAAACAATTCATTTGGAGAATGATAGTTCTCAGATTTCTGCTTTGAATTTTGTTGAAAAGACAATATCTGAGGTTAAAGCTCAATGTGATAATAATGACTGTGTATCCTTCCACAAAGCAAGTAATAAATACAGTGAGTTGGAATTTGTTGCAACAGAGATACACAGACTTGTAAGGACAGAAGGCTATAGATTCAGAGATTTTGCGGTTATTACCAGAAAAGCCGATGAATATTCCGCTATTGCGCAGTCAATTTTTAAAAAGCTTGAGATTTCTGCCCATTTTGATAAAAAAGTTCCCCTGATAGAAACATCACTTGCCAACTTTATTCTTTCTGCCCTAAGAGCTGCGCGAAACCACTCAACAACAGAAATAATTAAGTATCTGAAAACTAATCTTACTGATTTTACATCTAAAGAAATTGCTGATTTAGATCAGTATGTATACTTGTGGAACATCCGCGCTGATGAGTGGAATATTGAATGGAAAAAGAATCCTTACGGACTCACCCAAATTAACCAAGATAAACCTGATAAAAAACTTGCATACCTTAATAAGTTAAGGGGAAATGCCATCGCTCCTCTTAAATACTTTAATTCAACTAAAGAGGCAACAGCAATAGATTTATGCAAGAATTTATACAAACTTTTAGATAAGTGTAATGTTCAAAAAAATCTTGCAGAATATGTTAATAAAATTGAAGCTTCGGGTGAGTATAACGAATCCCAGTTTATAATAAGCTCTTGGGAATGTGTGATAAATATACTTGACGATATCGTCAAGTGCTACTCTGATGATGTGATTTCAACTAAAGAGTTTATAGATATTTTAGAATTCAGCTTTAAAAAGTGTAGCTTAGGCGGTATACCCCAAGGCTTAGATGAAGTATATTTTGCACCAGCCAATAGAATCGAAAGAAGCAATTTTAAGGTTGTGTTCATATTCGCTTTGAATTACGGAGAATTTCCCAATTTCAACATTGATTCAGGCTTATTTAATGTTTATGAACGTGGAAGATTAATAGGATGTAAAATTAATATTAATGATTCATATATAAGTTCGGCAATTGAAGAAAACTATTGCATATATAAAGCTTTGACATCAGCCGATGAAAGGCTTTATTTGTCATACCACTATGGAGATTACAGCGGTAAAGTTTCTGAGCCTTCAAACATATTTGTACAACTTTCAAAAGCTCTATCCGCACCCATAAACAATATTTCCAGCAGTACTATTGAAACATCATCTCAGGCATTTTCTGCTTTGGCAGACGGTAATCTATCAGTCACTTCGGTAAGCGAAGTGGAAAATATACTTTCAAAAGATGAATTCTGGAGCACAAAAATATCCAGATTATCACCTGAACGTTCTGTTACATCCGATTATATTGATAGCCGTATTGCTAAGAATCTCTACGGCGAAAATTCAACAACAACTGCAAGTAAAATTGAACAGTATTATAAGTGTCCTTATGCATATTTCTTGAAATACGGACTTAATATCACAAAGCCGCTGCAGATTGATTTTAAACGTATGCAAAGAGGGCAGATAGTTCACTATGTTTTAGAGAAGTTTATTAAAAAACATTTAGATGCTTTTAGGGAGATATCTCAAAACGAGTTAGCAGACATAATCAATATGTACATTAATGAGTATATTGAAAATAATGTTGGTGCTTCCAATTTGCTTGATGAATACAGCAGATACATTCTAAAGAGGATTTTAGAACTTTTGGTAGATTTAATTCCTTGGATTTGTACAGAGCTTACCACTAGCGAGTTCAAGCCTGTTGAGTATGAATATAATCTGAATAATGATGAAATCAATCCCATATCTCTGAGCGGTGAAAATGGCTCAATAAAGATAAACGGAATCATTGACAGATTTGATATGTATAAAAAGGACGACCAGAATTTTATCAGAATTGTTGATTACAAAACTGGCGGTAAAAAAATCAAACTCGCTGATATTTTATATGGCCTCAATTTACAGATGTTCATATATATAAGCGCTATCTGTGAAAGCGAAAAGTTTAAAAGCGTTCCTGCCGGAGTATTATATCACCCCATAAACCATGTCGTACGAAAGGGCATTAATGGAGAAATAACTGATTTTCAAAAGATAAGCGGCGTACTCACAAACGATGTTGATATATTAAAGCATATGGACCCAGATAGCAAATATATGCCCTTTAAACTAACGAGCGACGGCTACCCTGATAAACGGTCTTTATGCGTTTCTAACGATGATTTCAGAGAGATTTTTAAGTATATCAAGAAAAAGATTATTGCAATGAATGACCATCTACTTTCCGGGTATATTTCAAAAGATCCCTGCGACTCTGATTCATCACACAGAACCTGTGACTATTGCGATTACCAAGATGTTTGTGGCAGAAGCGACGATCAGCCCAATAAGGTTGTAGAAAACATACCCACAGATGAAGTCTTAAAAATTATTGAAAAGGAGAATAGCGGTGAGCGTTAAATTTACCGATTCACAATTAAATGCCATAAACGCACAAGGCACGGTGCTTGTTGCTGCAGCAGCTGGCTCAGGAAAAACCGCTGTCCTCGTTGAAAGAATAATCAGACGGTTTTGTGACGAAGAAACACCACTGATGGCAGATAGAGCTCTTATTGTAACCTTTACAAATGCCGCGGCAGATGAATTAAAATCAAAAATTGAAACTGCTCTTAATGATAAATTAGAAGCCAATCCCGACAGTGATTTATTAAAGCGTCAGAATATGGCTTTTAAAAGAGCGTCCATTTGTACTATTGATTCTTTTTGTATATCTCTGCTTAGAGAAAATTTCAATCTTTTGGATATATCTAGAGACTTTAAAATTAATGATTCAACCAACGTGGATGCGGATATAGACGACTTACTGGATAGGTTTATTTTCAACAAATTCAAAGAAAACGATAAAGTATTATCAAGGTTATCAGATGCCTTAAAGAGCGGATACGACGAATGGTATTTAAAGAAAATCATTAAGACTATATATTCTAAGAGTCGTTCCATGCCTTATCCCGAAAAATGGCTTGATAGTATTTTAAAAGAATATACAAATCAAGCGGATGATTTTATAAATTCTCAATGGGCAGAGTTTGTTTTTGAAAGATTAATTGAATCTGCAGATAACGCAATGCTTACCAACAGAAAATTATTGGAGTATTGCAAATCAGGTGAGCTGATAAATGTTAAATATCTTCCTGCAGTTGAAGCGCGTGTAGCATTTCTTAATCAATTATTATATTTGGCACAACAAAAAGACTGGGACGGATGTATTGATTCGCTCTCAACTTATAAGTATACAGTACTCAGAAGTAATTATTCTAAAGACCCTATGGTATCAGCGCATATATCCGAAGCCAATTCTACAATTAAAGAAACGATTGAATTTTTGCAAAAGAATTTTGATGCAAGGCTACATGAAATTGTTTATATATTAAATGCATTCACAGCCGTTTTAAACGATGTAATCCAGCTAATAAAACAATTTAATAATGCAGTGTTTGAAAATTCCCGCAAAAACAATGCCTACACATTTGAGCAAATCGAACACCTTGCACTGCAATTGTTTTCAATGGATAATAGCACCGCTACAGATTCTTTTAATTCCATGTATGATGCGATTCTTGTTGATGAATATCAGGACACCAGCAATCTGCAGGACGAGCTATTTGCGGTTCTGAGTCGGCAGAAGAAAGAGTTATTTATGGTTGGAGATGTAAAACAGAGTATCTACGGCTTCAGAAATGCCAATCCAGATAACTTTTTAAAGAAAAAGAATGAATTTCCAATTTATACTTCCAACGAAAATCCTTGCAAAGTTTTATTGACAGGTAACTTTAGAAGCAGAAAGGGAATATGTGAGTTTATCAACTACTTGTTCACAGCTTATATGACCAAAGCTAACGCCGATATGGACTATGACGAGGAAGAACAGTTGGTACCGCTGGCCCCTTATCTCAATAATGGCGAGAATTCTGATGTTGAAATAAAGCTACTTGAAAAAGAAAATGATATGTCTGTAACCGAATATGAGGCTAATTATGTTGCTGATTATATATTGAAGACTCTTGACAAAGAACCTTTTATTGATAATGGTGACGATACCTTACGACGGGCTATGTACAAGGATTTTGTACTGCTTATGAGATCTCCAAACAGCAGAGTCAATACCTTTGTTAAGGTCTTCAAGGAGCGTGGAATACCTCTTAATTGCCCCTCAGAAAGCTTTAAAGATGCAAGTGAAATCAGGGTTGCCTTGTCATTTTTAAAAGCCATAGACAATACAAATGACAGCATTTCTTTGCTTTCAGTTTTAAAATCACCTTTGTACAATTTCAGCGACAGCGAAATTGCGGAAATAATGTCTCAAGACAGATATGTTTCTTTATATGGCAATCTTACAGCTTTGAGCGAAAGCAATCAAAAGGTTAAATATTTTCTCACCCAGTACGATAGCTTCAGGATGTATTATGCTGTTTTACCTCTTGAAAAATTAATAAACAAATTGTTTTCTGAGACATTTTTTATGGAAATTTATTCATCCTTGGAAAATGGCACAATTAGAAAATCCAATCTGCGAATGCTGTTAGAGCTTTCGGGTAAATTCAATAACGAAGCAGGGAAGGGCATCAGAGAGTTGGTATCATATATCGAAAAAGATTCCTCGAACTCTCTGGCAGTTAATATTTTAAACACCGAGAATGCAGTACAAATCACCAGCATACATAAATCTAAAGGTTTGCAATATCCTATCTGCATTCTATGTTCTTCTCAGACAAGGTTTAACATTCTCGATACCACATCGCAGATTGTTTGCGACGATAATTTTGGCGCAAGTTTTTCTTTCTATGATAAAAAATACAATTCTCTGCTTAGTCCAATCTCCTCGAAATTTATCTCGGGTAACATGAAATCTAAGCTATACAAGGAAGAATTGCGATTGCTTTATGTTGCGCTAACAAGAGCTAAAGAGAAGCTTGTTATTGTTTCAACAGCCAAGGATATTGATAAATATCTTAATAAAGCAACAAAATTATCTTTAAACGCATCTGTCTCGGGTTTACCTTTTATAGACGGCTCTCTTATGTTAGGTAATTCTTATTCAGACTGGATAGTTTCTGCCGCGCTTTATCATGCCGACGGCATTGCTTACCGCCGCAATGAGGAAGATTATCCATGCTCTCACTACAACTGCAGCTTTGATATTTCAATAGAACAGACGGAATTCATAGAGAATATACGAGATATCGAAGAGGAAGATAATGAATTTATAAGTGTTAGTAATATAGATTCAATTATCTCCTACGAATACCCTTATCAAGCTGTTAATTCAGTACCAGCAAAAACCTCGGTCACTGATATTTTAAAAAAGGATATTTCTCCGGAAATTGCCTTCAAAGCCCGACCCAGTTTTATTTCCGAAGGTGGGCTTACAGCCGCCGAAAAGGGAACAGCGACCCATAAGTTTATGGAAGCTTGTAATTTTCAGTCGGCTGTAGAAGATCTGGAATCGGAAATAGAACGGCTTTATGAATGGGAGTTTATATCCGAAAAAGAAGCCCAAGCAATTAACAGAGAAAGCGTTAAAGCATTTTTCAACAGCCCTGCTTATGGCTTGATAATCAAAGCAAAAGAAGTGCTGAAAGAATACCGTTTTATTTCTAAGATTCCCGCCTACGAGTTAAACGAGGAAATTAAATTGAATTCTCATGAATACTCTATTGTTCAGGGTGTTGCCGACTGTGTACTGATATACGACGACGGATTGGTTATAATCGACTATAAAACCGACAGTTCAACCAGCGCAGAATACTATAAAAAAGAATATTCGAGACAGCTTCTGATGTATTCAAAAGCATTGTCTCAAATATTCAAAAAGCCTGTGTTAAAATGCATTATATATTCCTTTAAAATGCAACAATGCATTGATATTTAAAAAACTATTGGCTGGAGTTGTTCTCCTTTTAAAGCACATTCTATTGCTTCGGGAATCCTGCTGAAATCAGCAACCATTGACTTTGGCTTTTTTATCGGGTCATCTTCTTTAAAGGGGACGAAATAATAGTTTTTATAATTGAGAAGTGTTCCAATGTTTTTTGCGGCTCCGCCTAATGCATCATTGGTGGCAGGAGCGATTACCAATGGTCTGGAATTTCTAAGGTGTGATTTTGCTGCCATTGTGACGGAAGTGTCAACAATACCAGTCGCCAATTTCGCCATTGTATTGCCGGTACAAGGTGCAATCAGCATTATATCGGTTAGATTTTTGGGGCCTATCGGCTCGGCTTCGGCTATACTTCTGATTATTCTGCTTTCTGTTATTTCTTCTATTCTTTTTAATATTTCCTCTGCCTTACCGAATCGGGTGTCCTGACTGGCGGTTATCTCTGAAACTATCGGTAAAATACTGTAGGTTTTAGAAAGCTGCTCCATTTGTTCTAAACAATAGCTCAGTGTGCAAAATGAGCCGCATAAGCAAAAGCCTACCTTGATTTTATTCATCGGTGCTCACCTCGTTTATAATTTGTTCTATTGATGTTGCCGCTATTTCGGCAGCGGTAACGGGTGAATATATGCCGGGTAGGGAAGACCCTAAAATTATATTGCATTTATAATTATCCGTCAAAGAATGGTCCAATCCATACGGCTTTGAGGCTAAATCTATGATTAATTTATCATCACCTAAATTAAGCAACGCTTCATGACTTAGCACCCTGTGAGGAACTGTGTTGAATATAATATCAAAGTTACTTAACTTATCATTGATTCTTTCGGTATGTACCGATTCCAGTCCTCTCCAACTTATATCCGCAAAATCCATATCTTTGCGTGCCGCAACTACAACCGCAGCTCCCAAATTATCCAACATCTTGCTCAGTGCTTTACCTATACAGCCGTTACCAATTACCAGGCATTTTGAACCCCACAGCGTTTTCTCTGTATTGTTTATAGCAATACTAACAGCTCCTTCTGCAGTTGGGATAGCATTGAGTATTTTGAAGGGTTGGCTTTCTATATACTGATAACAAAGCTTACTGCTTTCCTTTATTTTTTCGCTTATACTTTCGGAAATCTTTCCTGCAATAATTACCTTACAGTTTTTAGCGCTCTTGATAATATCGTCAAGCAATATTTTTTGGGAAATATCGGGAGCATTCAAAGTGTAATTATCCAAACTTGCTATTGTAGGAAGTACAATAATATCAGCATTTCTTAATTTATGAGGATCATATTCGCAGTTGCCCAATGCTGATTTTTTGCTACTTTTGAATTTTTGACTAAGAATTTTGTATATGTGTTCTTGACGCTTATCTCCGCCTAAAAACAGTAAATCTAAACTATTTTTATTCATCTAAATCAATCCCTCAAATCTATTAATACATTATATTCTGAATGTATTTCTTTGTTCAGAATTGATTATTTTCCATTTTTTTAAAAATAACTGTTTATTTTTTATGGGAAAAGCAATATAATATTATTGATTAAAACTCCTGGAGGTTAAAATAATGAAACAATTCAGAGAAAATGAAGCCTTTCTTGATAATATTAAACGTATTCATATGATAGGAATTGGAGGCTCAGGCATGTGTCCTCTTGCAGAAATTCTCCATAGCAAGGGATATATATTAACAGGCTCTGATAATAACCTTGGAGATCCTTTAAAAAGAATTCAGAATTTAGGAATTAAAACATATATGGGTCATGCCGCAGAAAATATAGGTGACGCTGAATTGGTTGTATATTCTGCCGCTATTTCTAAGGACAATCCCGAATTAGTTGAAGCCGAAAGACTGAACATTCCCACAATGGAACGTTCTAAACTTTTTGGTGCTATAACCAGGAAATTTGACAATGTAATTGGAGTATGCGGCACCCACGGAAAAACCTCTGTAACCTCAATGCTCACTCAGATTCTTGTTATGAACGACTATGACCCTACCGCTGTGATTGGCGGTCTGCTACCCTTGATTGGTGCTAACGGCAGAGCAGGTAATTCCGAATATATGGTTTGCGAGGCGTGTGAATATGTAAACACATATCATGAATTGTCTCCAGACATAACCGTTCTTTTAAATATTGATAACGACCATTTGGAATTCTTTAAAACAATGGAAAACCTTACCGACTCATTTAGAAAGTTTGTGTCAATGGGGAAAATAACCTTTATAAACGGCGACGACGAGCTTTGTAAAAAAGCTGCAAACGGCCTTCCTATTGAGGTTAAAACATACGGTCTTGATAGTAGCAATGATTACTGGGCATCAAACATCCAAAAGGGCAAAAGGGGAATGGTCTTCGATGTGCACCATTCCGACAAAAAGCTATGCACATTGGAAATGAATGTGCCTGGTAAACACAATGTATATAACGGTTTGGCGGCATTCAGCGTTGCTCATTCCTTGGGTATTTGTCCAGAGTCGATAAAAACTGCAATAGAAGCTTTTGGTGGGGCAGGTAGAAGATTTGAATACCTTTGCGAAAAAAACGGCGTAACATTCGCCGACGATTATGCCCATCATCCCACAGAAATTACAGCAACATTGTCCGCCGCAAAAGCCCTTGATTATAAAAATGTTATTGTTGTATTTCAGCCCTTTACTTTCTCCAGAACTGCGCTTTTAAAGGATGATTTTATAAAAGCGTTATCTATTGCTGATAAGGTTATATTAACCCCTATAATGGGATCACGAGAGGTTAATACCTACGGAATAACCTCCGAACAGTTGGCTGAAAAAATTAATAACTGCATAAGTGTAAATGATTTTAAAGAGGCCAAGGAAACAATTTTCGAGATAGCCTCCAGTGGTGATATCGTTATAACCATGGGTGGCGGAGATATTTACAAAGTTTCCCACGAAATAAGGGATAATAGTTAGCTATTTCGGTTGACTTTTCTAAGCTTTGATAATATAATATATCTGTTATACAAATTCATTTTAGGATTGGAAAGATAAACTATGGAATGGACTTCATTAAACGATTTAAGAGAAAAGTATTTAAGCTTTTTTGAAAGCAAGGGACATTTGCGTTTACCCAGTTTTCCGTTGGTTCCCATCAACGATAATTCTTTACTCCTCATAAACTCGGGCATGGCGCCTCTTAAAAAGTATTTCACAGGTGAGGAAGAACCTCCTTGTCATAGAATTACCACATGTCAGAAGTGCATCAGAACACCTGACCTTGAAAGAGTTGGTAAAACCGCCCGTCATGGTACATATTTCGAAATGCTGGGTAACTTCTCTTTTGGCGACTATTTTAAAGAAGAAGCAATTCCTTGGGCTTGGGAATTCCTTACCGACTGTTTAGGAATCCCTGAGGACAAGCTTTGGCCATCTGTTTTTGAAAGCGACGATGAAGCATATAATATCTGGAGAGATAAGATAGGGGTTCCCACCGAAAGAATCGTCAGAATGGGCAAAGAAGACAATTTCTGGGAGCATGGCACAGGTCCCTGTGGTCCTTGTTCCGAGATCTACTTCGACCGTGGTGAAAAATACGGCTGTGGCTCTCCCGATTGTAAACCTGGTTGTGATTGCGACAGATACATGGAAATCTGGAACAATGTTTTCTCTCAGTTCAATAATATGGGCGACGGCACATATACTGAGCTTAAAACCAAGAACATCGACACAGGTATGGGGCTCGAGAGATTGGCGTGTATTTTTCAGGATGTCGACAACCTTTTTGAGGTTGATACCATTCAGAACATAATGAAGCATCTTTCCAAAATCGCAGGTATTGAATATAAGACTAACAAAGAAAAAGATGTTTCAATGCGCGTAATAACCGACCACATCCGTTCCACAACCTTTATGATTACCGACGGTGTTATGCCCTCAAACGAGGGTAGGGGATATGTATTAAGACGTCTTCTCCGCCGTGCAGCAAGACATGGAAAGCTCCTTAATATAAACCACACTTTCCTTAGCGAATTGTGCGATACAGTAATTAATGAAAACAAGGGCGCGTATCCCGAACTTCTCGAAAAACAGGATTTCATCAAAAAGGTAATCTCTGTTGAGGAAGAAAACTTTGGTAAGACTATTGACCAAGGCTTAAAGATGCTTGAAGACATCACTAAAGATGCCAAAAACAAAACCATTTCTGGCGCAGATGCATTTAAGCTTTATGACACCTATGGTTTCCCGATTGATCTAACTATAGATATCGTTGCTGATAAGGGCTTTACAGTTGATGAAGAAACCTTTAACCAGCTCATGGCAGAACAGCGTCAACGTGCCCGTGATTCAAGAAAAGCTTCCGACACCAACGCTTGGAAAGGTGAAAGAAATATTATTTCCGATATTGATGCAACTGAATTTTCTGGATACAGTGAAACTTACTGCGAAGCAAAAATAGTTGCCATTATCAAGGATAATGAACGAGTTGACAGCGCGCAAGAGGGAGATAAGGTGTTGGTTGTTACCGACAAAACCGTCCTCTATGCTGAAAGTGGCGGTCAGGTTGGAGACATGGGTGTTTTATCTAACGATAACTTCTCCGCTATTGTTCTTGACACCACCAAAAATCAGCAGGGTGTAGTGACCCATTCTGTAAACATTGACTCTGGTATAATAGCTGTCGACGATGTTATTAACATGACTGTTGACGTTACTAGACGCGACGCAATAAAGAGAAACCACACTTCCGCTCATCTTCTTCAGGCCGCTCTAAGAAACGTCCTTGGAACTCATGTTGAACAGGCTGGTCAGTTGGTTAACGATACAACCCTCAGATTTGACTTTACCCATTTCTCAGCCCTCACCAAAGACGAACTAAAAGCTGTTGAAGATTTTATTAACACTGCAATTCTCGAAAACATTGAAGTTATCAATAAAGTTATGCCAATCGCTGAGGCTAAGGCTATGGGTGCTATGGCTTTGTTTGGTGAGAAATACGGCAGTGAAGTCCGCGTTGTTAAAATTGGTGACCGTTCAATCGAGCTGTGCGGCGGTACTCATGTTTCCAGAACAGGAGATATTGGACTTCTAAGAATTACTTCTGAAAGTTCTGTGGCTTCAGGCGTTAGACGGATAGAGGCAGTCACTGGTACAAGTCTGCTGTTACTTCTCGAAAAATATCATTCTATGTTAACAGAATCTGCGACAGCACTTAAAATAGGCAATATCAACGATGTACCCAAAAAGGTTTCAGCTGCCGTCAACGATGCGAAGGCTTTAGAAAAGAAGCTTGAAAGCATGGAATCTCAATTAGCATCGGGCAAGATGGATTCTCTCATTAACTCCGCTGAAGATATTAATGGTGTTAAGCTTGTTTGCTCCATTATCGATGCCGATTCTGATGCACTCAAGAAAATGACCGAAGCTTTCAAGGCAAAATACACAGACGCCATAGCGTTATTCGCCGTTAATAACGACGGTAAGCTAACTTTCGCTTGTGCGTGTGGTAAGGACGCTGTAGCTAAAGGTGCACATGCAGGTAATATTGTAAAGCAGGTTGCTGTATTAACTGGTGGTAACGGTGGCGGCAGACCAGATTCGGCTATGGCGGGAGGCAAAGATGCTTCAAAACTAAACGAAGCCATGGATTCTGCAACTAATATTATTAAAGAAATGATAAAATAAAGCGAGGCGAACATTTTGGATTGCTTATTTTGTAAAATTATAGCAGGGGAGATACCTTCAACTAAAATTTATGAGGATGAATATGTCTACGCATTTAATGACATCGCACCTCAGGCTCCCTTTCACGCAGTTGTAATCCCTAAAGAGCACATAGTGTGTGCATCCGATATAACCGCTGATAACAGCTTATATGTTGCTAAGATTTTCGAAGCTATTGCAAGGATAGCTAAAGAAAACAATCTTGAAAAAGGCTACAGAGTTGTTAATAATTGCGGTGAGGATGGCGGTCAGACCGTTATGCACCTGCATTTCCATCTACTTGCTCGTAGAAATCTCGCATGGCCTCCAGGCTGATTATATAGGTTAGGGTGATTAATGTGAATGATACTTATTCAATTACAATCGCAGGAGTAAAAAGGGAATTAAAGAAATACCCTGTAAACGAGAATCTCGATATTGCCGCTTTCATTTTGTTCGGCGATGTGGAGGTTACCGTTGCATCTGCAAAAGAATTGCTTAAAAAAGTGCCTGAATTCGACGTTATTCTTACTCCTGAGGCTAAGAGCATTCCTTTAGCTTATGAAATGTCAAGACAATCCCAGAAACCCTATGTAGTAGTACGAAAGGGTGTAAAGGTATACATGTCTGACCCTGTTTCTGTCAGTGTCAAATCCATAACTACCGATAATGTACAAACCCTTTATATCGGTGGAGAGGATTCCGAAAAAATTATTGGCAAACGTGTGTTGGTAGTAGATGACGTTATCAGCACTGGTGAATCTCTCAGCGCTGTTTTACAGCTTGTTGAAAAAGTTGGAGGAAAGGTTGCAGCTTCTTGTGCAGTTCTTGCAGAGGGTGATGCTGCCGATAGAGATGATATCATATTCCTCGAGCCTCTACCTCTTTTCTTTAAATAAAACAAATAACCCTCGGATTTTTTCGAGGGTTATATTTTTTGAACGGAGAACTAATATATGAAAAGGTTCTTTTTAGTTTCGGCTATAGCCATTATCTTCGCAGTACTGATAAGCGTTAATTTCAACTCGGCTTTAATTTTTTCGTGTCTGCTTGCAGGTGTAATATTTCTTTGCGTTTTGCTTGGAGTTATCTTTAAGTTGAAGCTTCTTAAAAGTATAATTTGCTTTGCTGTAATTTCAGTTTTGATGTTTACATACTCAACAATATATCTTGAAAACAGAGAAACACTTAAAACATTACAGGGCAGCACCGCTACCTTTAAAGGCACTATTGTCGAGGAGCCACAGGATAATGGTGATTATTATACATACATAGTAAAACCCGATAAAGACTCTTTTGATAAAATAGATTTTGATTTCAAGTTAAAGCTAAACAGTAAATTCAATACTAATGCAGAAATTTACGATAGGATAGAGGCTTGTGTCGACATATCAGAATTGTACGAGAAAATGAATCTAAGTTACTATTCTGATAATATAATGCTATCAGGCAAAATCAGGTATTGCGCAGTATACAAGACAGAAAACAAACCAATATTTTATTTGATAAAGAAGCGCATATTAACCGCTTTCAAAAGCCTCGAGGGAGATATTAAAGGAATACCTATCGCAATTTTAACAGGTGATAAAACATATATATCTGACGAGTTTTACAGTGACATTAAAGCCACAGGTATGGCTCACGTAATGGCGGTTTCTGGATTTCACATTTCGGTTATTTGCATGAGCATTGTAAAATTCATGCAGAAAGCTAACTCAGGTAAAAAGGCTTCTGCTGTGGTAGGATTGATTATACTGTTTATTTTGTCCGGAGTTGCTGGTTTCACAGGCTCTATTATGAGGGCAGGGCTTATGTATATCATAATGTTTCTTGGAGAATTAATTTCAAGACGTCCAGACCCATTAAATTCCTTAGGTTTTGCAATCACAGCATTATGCATCTCCAATCCTTATAGTATATTCAGCGTTTCACTACTGCTTTCTGCTATGGGTACACTTGGAATCTTGCTTTTATCTCCGCCTCTTACTAAACATTTAGTTGATCCAGTAAAAATGCGTAAGAGTTTCAAAAAAGCGTATTCGTGGATTATGGGAATAATTATTGTTTCCTTTTCTGCGGGATTGTTTGTGTTGCCAATATCACTTTATATTTTTGGATATGTTTCGGTAATATCGGTTGTTGTAAACTTATTTGTTACTGTACCTGTTTATGCAATTATTTTCTGCTCTATAGCCTATGTTGCTCTTTATGGCATACCGTATGTCTCACAAGGTATATTATTTGTTTGTGAGCTATCTTCTAAGGTATTTAAACATATAATAGAATTCTTTGCAGATTTAGACTTTGCGGTATTTTATAAAGAAGATTTCATGCTATATGTACTCATTGGCTTAACCGCCATCATTTGTTTGTTGATATATTTATGCCGAACATATAAAATCGCTTCTGTTATTCTGTACTCCTCTGCGATATGTGGATTTATCGCTTGTTTGTTAATCCAACATAGTATAAACAATATTACAACAGAATTAACCTTTGTCCCGTCAGAATCAGGGTTTTTAGTTATTGCAGAAAACAGGGGAGACACTGCAATTATTAGCTCAACTAAAGATTCGGGAGCCGTATCTGACGCTTACTATAACATGTACGAAAAACTTGAAGATTCGGTTAAGCACTTGCTTATAGTATCAGACGATGTGTCAGTTCTGGAGAAAACAATCACTCTCACAAATAAGCTTAATGTTGAAAACATATCGCTATGTAAAAATACAAACCATATTAGTTTAAACGATATAGACATTCATGTTTTCAATAAAAATGGAATGTATGATATTCTCATAATTGTGGGTAATGAAACTCTACTTTTAGATAATAGCGGAACTAATTCGTTAAAAACTGACTATATAATAACCAGAAATCCTAATATTTCTTACAAGATAAATGGCAATAATTGTAGGTATATAATCGATGGCGATAAAGACGAGGCTGTTTCTGCTTCTGGATATATTTCAGAGCATGGCGGTAAAACTGCCGTTTTAAGCGATTTCGGAATAATTACTGCAAAGAAAATAGGTAATAATCTATTGAAATTCCAAAGATAATGTAATAAAATATAATAGGTGAGTTTTTTGAGAATTTATACACAGGATGAATTAAAAAGAAAAATTAAAGGTGGATTTATCGCACCGATATATTTTATTTACGGTAATGAGCCCTATCTCATAAATCATTATATAAACATGATTGTTGATAGGTCTGTTACCGCTTTGCCTGAAATAAATCTCAAAACTATCGATACCGATTTTGATGTAGATGAAATCATAAGCAATGCCTATTTAGTTCCTATGATGAGCAACTATAAGTGCATTATTTTAAATGATTTTGACTTAGGAAAAGTTAGTGAAAGTAACATCAAAAAACTGGTTGAAATGGCGCTTAACCCATCAGACGTTTCGGTTGTTATATTCAAATTCACTTCTTTAGAAATTGCTTTAGATAACTCATATAAATCTAAAAAGCAGTCTAAAAATTATATGACGTTAGCAAAAGCGGTTGAAGAAGGGGAGGGGATGGTAGTTGAAATCAACCATCTTACCACAGGTGAAATAGCCAAAACCCTAATTGCAGGGGCTTTGAAAAGAGGATGCACCTTAGATGCCACAACTGCCAGATATATGATAGAGGTGTGCTCTGACGATTTAACAACGCTTCTTTGCGAAATGGAAAAGCTTTGTTCTTATTTGGGCAGCGGAACCATCACAAAAGAACATGTTGATAAGATATGCACCCGTTCCATCAAGGCGCGGATTTTTGATATGTCTAAGCTGGTTATGTCAAACAACGCAAGTGGCTCCTTAAAAATTCTCAGTGACTTATTATATGGAAAGGTTAAAGAAACCGAAATCCTTAACGAACTTTCAAAAACATATATCGATATTTATAGAATGAGTTCATCCAAAAGAGCTAATGCCACACAAAAGGATGTAGCCACATACTTTGGTTACGGCAATCGTGCTTTCACCTTAAATTCCGCCTCTAACTATGCCGCGAAGCTTAGTAGTAAACAAATTGACGATAGCTTAAATGCTCTGTGTGAAACTGATTTAATGCTAAAAGGCGGCTCCAGAATGAATAAAGCGGACATTTTGAAAATGCTCATATTACGTTTGATAATGATAGCTTCAAAAGAGGCGACGCTATGATTAAGCTGACACAAGCCGTTATCGTCGAGGGCAAATATGATAAAATAAAGCTATCCAGCATTGTGGATACATTAATCATTGAGGTAAACGGCTTTCAGATATTTAAAGATAAAGAAAAGGCTGAACTAATAAAACACCTCGCAGAGACCTGTGGTATTATTATTATGACCGATAGTGATTATGCAGGGTTGCAATTAAGGAACAAAATTCAAGATATCGCATCAAAAGGCACTGTATATAATGCTTATATACCCGAGGTTTTAGGAAAAGAAAAAAGAAAAACCGTGCCATCTAAACAGGGTTTTTTGGGTGTAGAGGGCGTAGATAAGGATATTATCGTTGAAGCATTAAAAAAATGCGGAATTAGCAGTGTTAACGGTATATTGCAACATAATACAATTTCAGATTCAACTCTATATAATCTTGGAATCACAGGCGGAAAAGACAGCAAAAGCCTTAGAACGGCTTTATTAAAAAGGCTTAATCTTCCAACATGTCTGTCTAAAAATAATTTACTAAAAATTTTGCAAATGCAAATGTCAAAATCCGAATTGGAAAATATCATTAATGAGTTAAGGAGGGAAGCCTGATGGCAGGTAATCCTAAACAAAAAATTAAGTTATTATGCATCTTGGAAATACTGAAGGCATATACCGATGAAATGCACCCTTTAGGAGCCACGGAAATATGCGACAAACTCAACGAACTCTATTCAATAGAAAGTGAACGTAAAAGTATTTATGACGATATTGCTGTTTTAGAAGATTTTGGTATTGATATCATAAAAACCAGAACTCCAAAATTCGGCTATTTTATTGGCTCAAGAGAATTCGACCTGCCAGAAGTATCCCTGCTTATTGATGCAGTTGAATCTGCCAACTTTATAACTCCTAAAAAAACTCAACAGCTTGTTAAAAAGCTTGGTAGTTTAGTCAGTAATTGGCAGTCAAAGGAAATTAATAAAAGGGTATTTATTGAAAATCGTAATAAGTGTGACAATGAGGAAATATATTACACCATCGATAACATCAACAATGCAATGAATACCCACAAAAGAATTCAGCTTACATATATCCGCAGAAGCTTAGGGGATAATAACAGAATCTGCGAAAACATCCGTGAGCTTACCGTAAGTCCATATGCATTACTCTGGGAAAACGACCATTATTATCTTGTTGGTAATATAGATAAATATGATAACCTCGTACATTTAAGACTGGATAGAATGAAAAAGGTGACGGTCGCTAAAGAACCTATTCGTCATTTCAGTGAGGTCAGTGAATATAAAACATTTTTTGATATTGCAGATTATTCACGAAAAACCTTCAATATGTTCGGCGGAGAGCTAAAGACAATAGAGCTTAAATGTAAACTTTCCATGCTGGAGCAGGTTGTAGACCGTTTCGGTGATAAACTTTATTTAAGACCAAACGACGACGACACATTCACATTTACTACCAAGGCCAATATAAGCCACGGACTGATATCGTGGTTGCTTCAGTTCGGGGGAGATATCGAGGCAATTTCACCACCAGAGCTGCGTGAAGATGTTAAAGAACGCATTAAAGCCATTCAAGGAATCTACATGGACAAATAATAAAATGGTTAAAAAACATTATTCAAAGCCTAAATTCAAGGCAATTATAATCTTGATTATTTGCTTGATTGTTGCAACAGTTTCCATATTTACAATATTTCCGAAGCTACATTCAAAATATATACAGAAACAACGAATCCAGCAATTAAGTGTATTACAGACCCCAGACTGGATTGAATATGATGTGATCGATATTCACGATTCAGCCCGGACAGGTAGAACTCTTACACAACTAAATAATATAGTAGTTCATTATGTTGGAAATCCCAACACTACCGCTAAGCAAAACAGGGATTATTTCAATAACGACGGCACCGATGTAAGTTCTCATTTTGTGGTAGGCTTAGAAGGGGAGATAGTTCAATGTCTTCCGTTGAATGAAATTTCCGCAGCAAGTAATCATAGAAATTTTGATACAATATCTATTGAAGTTTGTCATCCCGACGACAGTGGCAGATACAGCGAATTAACCTATTCAAGTTTAATTAAATTGTTAACCTGGCTATGTAATTCGCTAAACATGTCTGCAGAGGATATAATCCGGCATTATGATGTATCAGGAAAGCTTTGTCCGATATATTACGTTGAGAATCCAGAAGAATGGGAAAGAATTAAAGCAGACGTTCAGGTAAGCTCAGAAAACCTTAACTCTGCTGAAAATTAAGAATAAACCAGGGGGAATATAGTAATGCCCCCTTGGAAAATTCTATATCTAATTATACAAAATCAAAGTTTTGTATAATAGAGGGGAGTGGAAATCAGGTGGATAATGATAGAAAACGGGCTCCTACTATTATTGCGGACTTCCTTACGTATAGCGAGATTGTGCGCGGTAAATCCAATAAATCATTAGATGAATACTATTTAGACCTCAGAACTTTTTTCAGATATATTCTCTTAACAAATGGTTTAGTTTCTGACGATGAATTTAATTCTGCAAATATTTATGACGTTACCATAGATATGATTAAAGCTGTTACGTTAAATGATTTATATCAATTCCTTGTTTACTGTAAAAACGAACGCGGTAATAGCTCAACCACCCGTGCCAGAAAAACCTCTACATTGCGAATCTTTTTTAAATACTTACACACAAATAAAAACCTTATAGACCATAATCCAGCCGAATTGCTCGAAACTCCTAAATTGAAGAAATCTTTACCTAAATACTTAGATCTTGACGAATCCCTTATGTTCCTTCGAGCTGTAGACGGTCCTTTTAAGGAACGTGATTATTGTATGATGGTTTTATTCTTAAATTGTGGGCTTCGCCTATCCGAGCTTTGTAATCTCAATATTTCCAGCATTCGCCCCGACCACACACTTCGTGTAGTCGGTAAGGGCAACAAAGAACGTATCGTATATCTTAATGATGCTTGTTTAGACGCTATTAATAATTACCTTGAACAAAGACCAACGGAAGGCGTTTTGGCAAAAGATAATGACGCACTCTTCCTTTCTAAGCGTAAATCTCGCATTAGCAATAAAACAGTTCAATATATTGTTAAGTCAACATTTGAAAAATGCGGTTTATCAGGTCAAGGGTATTCTACCCACAAACTACGACACACCGCAGCCACCCTTATGTATCAAAAAGGCGGCGTAGATATACGTGTTATACAAAACATCTTAGGTCATGAAAATCTGGGTACCACCCAGATATACACCCATGTCTCCGATAAGCAAATCGAAGCGGCAACGGCTGCAAATCCATTGTCCAAAATTAAAGCAAAAAAAGACTAAAAAGTCAGCCAATTTTGGCTGACTTTTTGTTTTATTATTCCTTGATACCATCTTCAAAAATTGCTGCAGTTTCTGCAACTTCTCGCTTTATCAGTTTTCCATTTTCATACACATATTCACTCTTTTCAGAGATATTGGCGCTGTCGGTATATTTATCGGGTTTTTCTTTTTCTTTAAACTCCTCTTTAACCAGCTCTTGCTTGTTTTCTTTATAAAATGGTTCAACCACTTCGTTGATTATAACCTTAAAACAATAATAGTTTATAAAGAGACGCGGTACCGAAAAATGCAATAGCAAAAGCATTGCAACTAAAAATATGATTGCGTAAGAAGCAATTTGAGATGTTAATATATATACAATCAAAAGAGCTATGCTTATAATTATAAACATTAATGCAATCAAGCTTTTTTTCAAAGAAACTAATATAAGGAAAAAAGCATTTTTGTACATTTTAAAAACATTTAAATTCAAAGATACGGTCATCAGGTAAATGTATTTTTGCATAAGCGCAAAATATAATGTTGCTATAAAGGCTACAGAAAAGAACAACCAACTACCCCAGTAAACCATGAAAGCAAATGATGCAGCAATGTAAAAAACATACTGTAATGCCGAAACAGCTATACCTTTCCAAAAGCATCTTTTAAATGTAGCAAAGAAATCCGACCAAATGAACACATGCTCTTCCCTACCGATATCTCTGGTGATTCTGGTTAATCCGCACACGGCTGGTCCTACTAATGCAAATGGAATCGGTATAAGCATCACCTGATAAACAAATTGGAATTCAAATTCCATATTTAGTAAATTTGTGTCAGGAAATACACAAAGAGCTATAAGCGCTGATAAGCACATAAGCGGAAGCAGATGTAAACAAAATACGATATTAGAAAGTATAAGCTCTTTAAATTTTGTAAAGAAAATGCTAAGACAATCAAAAAAGCCTCGCTTTTGATTCTTATAAACTCCTTTTCCTTCTTTTTGCTGATTATATAATAAAGACATAATTTAAAACTCCTGAATTTTTATCTTGCTAAAGGGTGAAATTTTGAATAGGATTTTGAGTATTTGCTCTTAATAATCTGTGTGTAAATCTGGGTAGATGATATATCGACGTGTCCCAGTAAATCCTTAATGTCCTCTATATCCGCTCCGTTTTCAAGCATATGATAGGCAAAGGAATGACGGATAGAATGTGGCGTTATATCTTTTTCAATACCTGCTGATTTAGCATAGCCTTTCAGTATCTTCCAAAAGCCCTGTCTCGTCATTACCGAGCCGTTCATGTTAGTAAAAAGAATGCTGTTGTTAAAATCAGAAACAATAGCTGGTCTGATTTGATTTATGTATAGAGAAAGAATTTTAATCGCGCCCTTGTGAAGCGGAACGATTCGCTCGTTCTTACCCTTCCCAGATTTAATAAATCCAACCTGAAGATTAACATCTTCAATCGTAAGAGAAATTAACTCCGAAACCTTAATTCCCGTGGCATATAAAGTCTCCAGCATTGCCTTATCGCGAATTCCTTTTATATCTCCGGTATCCGGTTGGTCAAGCAGTGCTTGAATTTCAGGCAGGTCAAGAATAATCGGTAAACTTTTGGCTTGTGTAGTTGTATTTACATTAAGCACAGGTATATCTTGACGTTTATTAATCGAATTTAAAAACTTGTAGTAAGCTTTAATCGAGGAAGTGGCTCGGGTAACGGTGGATGCAGATTTTCCAGATCGAGAAAGCGAAGAAATATACTCAGAAACAGTTTCATTAGAAACTGTTGTAGGGTTATTAATATTGTTCTTTTCCAGATAATTCATATACTGCAGAAGATCCCTTTGGTAAGAATCCACAGTATTGGCAGATGATTTTTTTACCAGTTTTAAATAACTGATAAATTCATTTAAAAACTCCTTCATTTTTACCTCTTAAAAATTAAAATAACTAACAAATATTGCTGATAAAATAGAATTAAATATTGAAACAACTATACTTAAAATCAGCAGAAAAATGTATCTGAAACTATAAAGCTTAAAATCTCCTGAAAGATTATATGAAGTACCTCTCGGTAATGTGTTCATTAAAATTCTGCTGGAGAAACATACCGACTCCCTACAGGCTAAAATCAACAAAAAGGTAGATAAAACCAAAAACGGCGCTAAAATCAAGACGGTGTATCCCATACCGCTCAAAGAGTAATTTTGATAAATATAAGCAACTAATATTCCGTCGAAAAAGCCCTTTGTCGTGCATACAGACGGTAAAACAGCGCAACCCAAAATGCTAGTACCAAACATATAAGCAATAACTATGTATGGACAAAAGGAAATTATAGCCATCAAGGTTCGATACCAAAAGGTACTTCCGTTTTGTATCGAATTCATCTTCTGGAACATTCTTTGAGCAAAATTGCAAATAACAGAATTATCACGACATATAAGTGAGATTCCTATTGTATATCCCACTAAAAAAGAAAGCAACACAAATAGAACAATTAAATCTGTTTTAGTGAATTTGAAACTTCTACTTGGCTTAAAATTTAAGGTTGTCCCTATCATTATTACACCTTCCCTCTTTCAATAGATATGCGTTGAGAAGCATCGAAATTCCTTTTTTGAGGGAGGTAAAATTATAATACTATAAAATAAGTATTATGTCAACCATTAAATGAGCATAATCGTACGTTTTATGTAAACTTATTATGTAAACCGATCCCAATAGTTTTCAACATAGGTTATGTTAACTAAATATAGTTGACTAATCGCCCAAAAAGGTATATACTAAAATAAAAAATTTAGAGGTTTATAATGAGAAAAAAGGTTTTGATTACCGGCGCCTCCCGAGGAATAGGCAGAGCTATAGCTCTCAATTTTGCCAAAAATGGATATGATATTGGAGTAAATTACAATACCTCTGACAAAGCCGCTGCAGAAGTAAAAAAAGAAATACTGGATTTAGGCGTTGAGGCTGAACTGTTTAAATTCGACGTTTCAGATTGGAAGCAATGCGAAAATTTGGCTGATGCTTTTATAAAACGCTTTGGTGGAGTTGATGTTCTTGTTAATAACGCAGGTATATCTCTCATCTCCCCTATCAACGACACAAGCTTCGAAGATTGGAATCGAATAATTAACACCGATCTATCTTCGGCATTTTATCTTAGTAAATCGCTTCTCCCCTATTTTATTAAATCTAAATCTGGTGCTATTATAAATATTTCTTCTATTTGGGGCGTTTCAGGCGCATCCTGTGAGGTGGCATATTCAACATCTAAGGCAGGTTTAGTTGGGTTTACACAGGCCCTTGCAAAGGAACTTGGGCCAAGCGGAATACGAGTTAACTGCATCTCGCCGGGAGTTATCAAAACCGACATGAACAAAGCGCTTGATTCTGCTACTATAGATGATTTAGTTGATTCAACCGCTTTGTGCCGCCTCGGAGAACCTGAGGAGATTGCAAATATTGCTCTGTTTCTTGCTTCTAATTCATCTTCCTTTATTACAGGACAGAACATAATAGCAGACGGCGGATATATATGATAAAAAACAACAGGCCATCTAAATAGATGACCTGTTAATTCTTTTAATTGTAAATTAAAACTAAGCTTCTTCTTTCATCTTTGCGAAGCATTCGCTACAATAAACGGGGCGATCTTCTCTGGGCATGAAAGGAACTTTTGCAACACCGCCACATGAAGCACAAACAGCCTCATGATAGGTTTTAGGAGCTCTTCCAGCGTTTTTGCGAGCATCACGGCAGCTCTTGCAACGCTGCGGCTCATTTACAAAGCCCTTGGAATCATAAAACTCCTGTTCACCTGCTGTGAACACGAACTCACTTCCGCAGTCCTTGCATACCAGTGTCTTGTCTTCGAACATGTTTTTGTACCTCTTTCGGAATGTTTTTTCGCCCCTGGACGGATTTGCACCGACATCTTTGAAATCAACGCTCTACTGTTAAGCTACTTTGGGCATAATAAATTTATAGCAGATTTGAAAATTTTTTACGAATACGCTGCACAGCATTATCTACAGATTTGACAGAAACACCAATGGTTTTTGATATTTCTGCATAGCTTAATCCATCAGCTAACTTCATCAACACGCTAAGTTCTAAAGGTGACAACTGTTCACGAGCCTTATTGAGCAGGTTTTCATAGTTATCGTACCGTTCTAAAATTACCTCAGGTGTGTCAAAATCACAGGAAATATTCGACTCATCAAAATCAACTATTGAATCATGTGGGATGCGACACTTATTACTTTTTCCACGAAACAAAGAAATAAGTATGCGATTAATGCAAACTGATGCAAATGTTCTAAAAGATGACTTATCTTGGATATAATCGAAAATTATGTTATATAATCCAATCACACATTCTTGATATACATCGTCAAAATCAAATTCATTAAAAGGAAATGAGCGGATTTTATTGATAATGAATGGTTTATATATAGATAATAATATACTTAAAGCTTCATTATTATCGTCATATTTGATGAGCTTAACCAGCTCTTCCTCAGATAGTTTTCCGCTTAAACTACTATTGAACATAATGCACCCATACTTTTTCAAATCTACATTAATAATAAACTAAATACTAGAAATTGTCAAGGGTAAATTGTATATTCTTTATAAAATATTTCGACAAAATGCATCATATTTTTGGCAATGTAGAGAAAAGTCTAAAAACGCGACAATTTCTTTTAACTTATGAAATAAATAATTCATTGACATAAAATACGAGAAGGTGTATATTATATATAAAGAGATTTTTGAGATTTTTTGGAGGTATCTGTTTTGAACTGCAACGAACTATACAACCATTGGCTAAAATTAGCTACAGACAAGGATGTACTTGAAGAACTAAACGATATTAAAGATAATCCGGACGAAATTAATGACCGCTTTTATAAGAATTTAGAATTTGGAACTGGTGGTTTAAGAGGTATAATTGGTTCTGGCACAAACCGTATGAATATATATACTGTCGGCAGGGCTACACAAGGCTTCTCTAACTATATAAATTCTATTAAAACAGGAGCTTCCGTAGCTATTGCTTATGATAGCAGAATCAAATCAGATGTCTTTGCTAAAACAACAGCTTGCGTATTTGCTGCTAATGGAATCAAAGTCTATATTTATCCAGAATTAATGCCTACGCCTATGCTTTCTTTCGCTGTAAGGCATCTTAACTGCAACGCAGGTGTTGTTATTACAGCAAGTCATAACCCTTCCAAATACAACGGATACAAGGCATACGGTCCTGACGGATGTCAGCTAAATCTTACCGCAAGTGAAGCGGTTATTAAATATATTTCAAATGTAGATATTTTCAACGATGTTAAATCAGTGGATTTTGAAGATGCTGTAAATAAAAATCAGATAGAATATATCAAACCTTCAGTTATTGATGCATATCTTGATGAAGTTTACTCTCAGGCAATAAATAAAGATGTTCTTTCTAACTCCGATTTAAAAGTAATCTACACCCCGTTACATGGCAGCGGTAATAAGCCTGTTAGAGCAATTTTAAAAAAAGCAGGTATAAACAATATAATTGTGGTACCTGAACAAGAATTACCCGACGGTAACTTCCCTACCGCTCCTTATCCTAACCCTGAGATTGAAGAAGCTTTCAAATTGGCTCTTGAACTTGCTGAAAGGCAAGATGCGGACCTCTTATTAGCTACCGACCCCGACGCCGACAGAGTCGGCATTGCTGTTAAAAAAGATGGCAACTACACACTTATGTCGGGTAATGAAGTTGGTGCAATGCTTCTTGACTATATTCTAAGCTCGAGAAAAGCTAATGGCACCCTCCCCTGTAACCCTATAGCCGTTAAAACAATTGTTACTTCTGACCTTTCAGCAAGAATTGCACAAAAGTATGGATGTGCTATTAAAGACGTACTTACCGGATTCAAGTTTATTGGAGAATTAATTGCTGGACTTGAAGCCGAAAACAGAGTATCTGACTATATTTTCGGTTTCGAGGAAAGCTATGGCTATCTGGCGGGTAGTTATGTCAGAGATAAAGATGCCGTAGTGGCGTCACAACTGATATGCGAAATGGCAAGTTACTACAAGAGCTATGGTCTTACCCTCATAGATGTAATGAACAATTTGTATAATGAGCACGGCTTCTTCTGTAACGAACAGGTAAGTTTCACCTGCGAAGGCCAAAGTGGTATGGAACGTATGTCTCAGATAATGAACGAACTAAGAAACAATCCTCCAACTTCTATTGCAGGTATTCAAACAGTAAGCTTATTTGATTATAAATCATCTGTTAAAACTGACCTTAAAACTCAAGTTATGAGCACGATCGACTTACCATCCTCCAATGTTATAGCTTTTAAATTGGAAAACGGCTCTAAAATCACCATACGCCCTTCGGGCACGGAGCCAAAAATTAAAGTTTACGTTGAAGCAATTACTGACAATAAGAATAGTTCTAAAGAATTATCTAAAACTTTGAAAGAATCCGTCAGCAAACTTATGGGATTTTAAGTAAAAATTAATCACCGCTGTTTTAACAGCGGTGATTTTTTATGTAGTTATTCAATTTCCTCTTTTTTAATACCAAAGACTAACCTTAATAATCCACGCAAACACTTAGGACTCTTGAAAACAACAACCTTCATAGAAGATACCTCCATTAGTTTCTGGGAATTGCCAATCCGAGAACTACAACTGCAACTGCTAATAGAATTATAAGTACTCTTGCAGGACAATAGAAGGCAATTAATGTCCCAACACCGATGGCAGCTATTGCTCTGAGCACATCACATCTTTTTCGGTACATAATTCCACGCTCCGTTTAAGATAATTCTCTATAATCATTTTACGCGGAGCAAAGAAATATGTTACTCGTTTTCAATAATTACTAATAAGTTCCCTGTTTTCAATGATATTTCACCGAACTCATTCAAAATTCGGTTGCTTACTCCAAGGGGTGAACAACTTTCTAAATCATAATTATTTAGGGAATATTCAAATCCTTTAAGGGTCACACCAGAGGCGTTATCGTTTAACGGAAAGATCGATACATATCCATTATTACGAGGAATTATACATTTTTCAGAAACTAAAAACATGCAGGAACTTTCTGTTAATATTCTAATCTTCATTCCCAGCTTGAAATACTGTAACATAGTAAATATTGCAGCCAATGAATGACCCGCCCTGTTCCCCCATGCGCCATAAACATCAACACTCATATATTGATGTTTCAAGCAATATCCCAAACAAATTGAAAAATCAGTATCATCCTTTTTAGAGGGATACTTGATAACTGGGGTGTTAGTGGGATAGGATACTATTGAGTCTAAATCTCCTATTAACACTTGTGGTGTAATACCTATTTTAACAAGATGGTCATAACCGCTGTCGGCAGCTATGATACTATCATAGGACTTTAGCTCATCTTTTAGCCATGATAGATTATCAATAGGTGCGCCGCAAACTATTGCACAAGTGGCAGCATTTACCTTTTGCTTTTGTTTAGATTCCATTCCTTTAAATCCTTGATTTCATTAAATAATGTAACGTAATTTTCATGACGAGTGGCTGGTATTTCACCGCGTTCAACCGCGGCTTTAACTGCGCAATCGGGCTCACTTGTATGGGTACAAGTGGTGAAACGGCATTGAGACAAGCAATCACCAAACTCCTTAAAGCAGCTTGGTAATTCGTCCTTCAAAACCACCTCGCAGCGCTCTATATCTAACGAGGAAAACCCAGGTGTATCAGCAATATATCCCCCGCTTGGTAGTTTAAATAGCTCCACCTCGCGGGTGGTATGTTTGCCTCTACCCAATTTCTCGCTAACAATTCCTGTCTTTAAGGAAAGCTCGGGTAATAAAACATTAAGTATGCTTGATTTTCCTACACCGGAATTGCCCGTAAACGCTGAAATTCCCCTTAAAGAGAATAAATATTCTTTAAGCGTATTAAGGCTCTCAGGTTCTTCTGTGGATACAACAAACACCTTGAATTGGGCAGATTCATAAATATTCACATATTCACTAAAATCTCCTAAATCCGATTTATTAAAGACCAATACCGTGTTAATACCTTTGCTTTCTGCAATGGCAGTGATTCGGTCAATAAGCAAGGTGTTAGGCGCTGGAGTGCTGTAAGAGGAAACTATAAACAAAGTGTCAACATTAGCCAAGGGCGGACGTATAAGCCTATTTTTTCGAGGTAGAATTTTCTCTATTATGCCCTTGTATTCAGGGAGTTCACTGAACTCTGCCATATCCCCTGCTAATATATTTCCTATTGTTCGCTTGATGTTGCCTCTGGGTTTACATTCGTATATGAATTCACCGGCTTCTACATAGCAGAAACCGGCAATTACCTTTCTTAAAATACCTGTCATTACTCGCTGTCCTTAGGATATTCGTTGTATTTCTTTATCACTTCGGGTTTCGGGTTTTTCTCGCTAAAATCTATCCTGATTTTCTGATAGTTATATTCATATATTTCCTCAGGGTCCAGAATTTTAACGATTATATCGCAAACCTCGTCGGCGGAATTTACAGTGAAACTGTAGCTATGGTCATCCTCAAAAGAGAGCTGTGGTGACTGATGATGCACGTCGTCGTATTCTGCATAAATATATCCATTGTTAAAACTGCAATCAGTGGGTAAATCTACAGTAACGCTTAATGTGTTTTGTTTAACTTCATTTCCTGTGCTGATAACGATATCAATCTCTGTGCCAACCTCAACCTGTCTATCGGAAATGCTTTGCGAAATTACAAATCCTTTAGGCTGGGAGCTATCACTTTCCTTAACATTTCCAAGCTTAAGCTTTTTGCTTTCTAACATGGCTTTAGCTGATTCCTCATCGTAGCCAATAACCTTAGGAACAGTAGTGTAAATAATCTCTCTGCCTTTGCTGATGTATATAATAATTTCTTCATCAGCAGCAACTAAGGAACCGCTTAGAGGAGAGGTTTTGACAACCTTATCCTCATCTACAACATCATCGTAAATTTCTTCGGTTTCAAAGTTGGTAAAACCTGCTTCCTTTAAAACCTTTCTGGCAAGGGATGCTGTATCATTGGTAACATCAGGAATCTGAAGCATCGCCGCCTCTTTAGCAATCACCAGCTTAATTTCGTTTTTCTTTTTTACCTCAGTTCCGGGGCTGGGCTTCTGGCTGATTACCTCACCGACTTCGTAGTTGCTGTCTTCTCTATATTCAGGAACAATGGTAAATTTGTCAGTATCATATTCCTCTTTGATTTCATCCAGAGTCATGCCAACGAAATCGGGACATGGTATACCGCTGGCAGTTGAATTCATACCCTTAAACACAGTGCTTACGATATATACAGCAACAAGTATTGCAACACCTACGGTGACACCTGTAAGAATAGGAATCCAGGGGATTTTTCTTTTAGGTGAAACAGATGTTTCGGTATCTGTTTCAGCATCTTCTACGGCATCTTCAACAAATCTGGTCGGTGCATTGTCGACAAAATATTTATGCTCAAAGGTAGCAGATGGATCTCGTCTGAATGATTCCAAATCGCACAGCATTTCAGCTGCAGTCTGATATCTTCTAATTACCTCTTTTTGCATAGCATTCATTGTAATCTGAGCAAGACCGAGAGGAATAGTAGGGTCGATATCTCTTAGTGGTTTTGCTTCGTTTTGCAACTGCATCATAGCAACTATAACGGCGCTATCGGCCTGGAAAGGTAAAGTTCCCGAAAGCATTTCATACATTATTACGCCAACAGAATAAATATCTGCTTTTTCATCTGTAACTTCGCTTCGAGCCTGTTCCGGGCTTATATAATGCACAGAACCAATCGCTTTATCGGTCATAGTTTTATGCTCACTTCTGGCGAAACGGGCAATACCGAAATCTGTAACCTTGATTGCGCCATCTGTAGTAAGCATGATATTCTGTGGCTTTACATCGCGATGAATTATTCCTTTGTCATGAGCGTGTTGAAGAGCTTTAAGGATCTGCATAACAATATTGACAGTATCTTTCCATGCTACACTACCATGAGACTCGATGTATCTCTTTAAAGTAATTCCTTCGATATATTCCATGACGATATATTGAATCAAATCACCAAAGCTAACATCATAAACTTTAACTATATTAGGATGTGATAAAACAGCGATTGCCTTAGATTCGTTTTTGAATCTGCGGACAAACTCCTCGTTGGATACAAATTCTTCTTTAAGTATCTTTATTGCTACAATACGGCTTTCTATAGCATCATAGGCTTTATAAACTACAGCCATTCCGCCAACACCAATTATTTCGCGAATTTCATATCTGCCGTCTAATCTTTTACCGACATATTTATCCATATCTATGTTACCATCCAATCTAAAAATTACAAACCTATAATTCTAACTTAATTCGAAAGTAAAACAACTGTGATGTTGTCACCGCCGCCGCGGGAATTAGCGGCGTCTATTAAAGCCTGTGGGTATTCATAAAAATTATGCTTTGAAACTATACCTTCAATTTCCTCTACATTTACGAAATTTGTTAAACCGTCTGTGCAGATCAAAATGCAATCGCTTTCACAGAAATCGATTTCATTGTATTCAATAGAAATGTCATCAGCTATTCCTAAGGCTCTGGTAATTAAGTTCTTATTAGGGTGGTTCTTTGCTTCTTCTGCAGTGATTTGTCCTTTATCAAGCATTGATTGCACCATAGAATGGTCCTTTGTGATTTGTATTAGCTTGTTATCTCGCAAAATATAAGCTCTGCTGTCACCAGCGTGGGCGATATGAGCAACTCCGTCGGAAACGATAACAGTAACAACTGTTGTGCCCATTCCCTTTAAGGATTCAATAGTACGGGACATATCAAACAGTCTAACATTAGCTCCGCATATAGAGGATTGAAGCAAGGTTTTAATAGAGTTTGAATTCATCCCCTCATGATACGAAGACGATATGTATTCAGAAATAATCTTAACAGCATTTGCACTAGCAATATTTCCGCCATTGGCACCGCCCATTCCGTCGCATACAACAGCCCAGGCTGTACCATCTGAAAGTTCGCCTGCGGCATAGGAATCCTGATTACTGCTTCTTACCAAGCCTATATCGGTTTTACTTGCAATTTTCAAAGCTAACACCTCCCGTTAAGAGTTTTGTTAATTAGTATGTTCCCTGCGTAGTTGACCGCAGGAAGCGTTTATATCAGCGCCTAAGGTACGCCTTACTGTGGTGTTTATACCATGCATTTCAAGTCGTGCTTTGAATGCATTAATTTTTTTCATGTCTGGTCTTTTAAAATTGTTTTCAACAACAGGATTTGCAGGTATAAGGTTAACATGCGACAATACACCTTTTAATAAGGTTGCTAATTCATCTGCATGACTGTATGAATCGTTCACGCCATCAATAAGAGCGTACTCAAAAGAGATTCTTCTGCCTGTTGTGTTCACATATTCTTTACAAGCCGAAATTAGCGAAGCTACATTCCATTTTTTATTAACTGGCATAATTTCACATCTCTGTGCATCAAACGGATTGTGAAGTGAAATTGAAAGCGTAACAGGTAAATTATATGTGGATAATTCTTTAATTTTATCAACCAATCCGCTGGTCGAAACAGATATATGACGAAGGCCTATGTTAAGTCCTTTTTCATGAGAAATTAATTTTAAAAATCTGATGGTATTATCAAAATTATCTAATGGCTCTCCCATTCCCATCAATACAACATTTGATACTCTTATGCCATTATCTATAGCGGCAGTGGTTATCTGAGAAAGGATTTCGGAAGCTGTGAGATTCCTAGCTAATCCATTAATCCCAGAAGCACAGAATTTACACCCCATACGACAACCCACCTGAGTTGACGCACATACAGTATATCCATGGTTGTATTTCATCAGGACGGATTCAATATACTCTCCGTCTTGGAGCCTATAAAGATACTTAACAGTTCCATCTATTTCAGAGACAAGTTTTTGAGCTATCTGCACATTTGCAATGTAGCTTACATTATTTAACTTATCTCTAAGAGCCTTAGATATGTTGGTCATTTCATCAAAGGAAGAACAACCCTTATGTAACCACTCAAAAACTTGATTAGCCCTGAACGATGGTTCGCCCATATTACTGATAAAGCTTTTGAGCTCATCCAGGTACATAGATTTAATATCTGCTTTTTGCAACATAGTTTACTTCCTTTTCAAAACTGCAAAGAAGAATCCGTCTCCCCCGCAGTTTGCGGGAGTGAGCCTGTGTCCGCAACCACAATATAACTGAGGGAACACTTCTGATACGATAAAGTCGGGGTGTTCATTCAAAAAGCGAATTACAACGTCCTCGTTTTCTTCTTTTCTTAGGGTGCATGTTGAGTATATAATAACACCATGTTCATCTAAATATTTAGATGACATATCCAATATATTATACTGCAATTCGGACAAGTTTGTCAAATCGTCTCGCGACTTATATTTAATTTCGGGCTTACGCCTTATGACTCCAAAACCTGAACATGGTACATCACACAGTATTTTATTGAACTTGCCAAAGTGAGAATTGAATACTGTAGCATCATTTGCTTTTGGATAAATAATATCAAGGTTGAGCCTTTGAGCATTGTTCCCTATCAATTTAACACGGTGTTCGTACAGGTCACAGGAAATAATTTCTCCTTTATTATTCATAAGCTCCGCGGCAGTACAAGACTTACCGCCCGGTGCCGAGCATATATCTAACAACCTATCGCCAGCTTCTGGATTTAAAGCAGAAACACATATCTGTGAAGAAACATCTTGGATATGAAAATATCCGTTTTTAAACTCATCTAAATTATCGATAGAACTGATACTAGATATTGTTAAACAATTATTGCCAATTTCTTTTGCATCTAAACCATAGCCAACAAGTTTTTCTAACAATATTTCACTCGTTGTAGCACAATTATTTACCCTCAAATACATAGGTGGGTTTTCTAACGATGATTTCAAAAAACTAATTGTTTCTTCTTTGCCGATATAATCGGTAAGTTCTTGAATAAACCATGTAGGACAAGAGTATCTGATGGACAGAGCATAAAAGGAATTATCCTGAGGCAGAGTGGGTTTTTCTCTTATAAAACCTCTGAGAACAGCATTAACAAGTCCTGCGGCATTGCGCTCTTGGGAGCTTTTTACAATATTAACCGACTCGTTAACAGCGGCATTATCAGGGATTTTGGTCATATATTCAAGTTGATATATTCCAATTCTCAAGCTATTAAGAACAATGGGCGAAAGTTTTTTTACTGGCTTTGATGATATTTTGTTAATATAAAAGTCTATTGTAAGTTTTCGCTCGATGACTCCGTAGAATAGTCGGGAAGCAAACGCATTGTCAGATGCCGCAAATTGTCCTTTTCGAAGCAAGGAGTCTAATATTAAATTGGAGTATCCTTGGGATTTTTCAAGAGCAATAAGAGCATCTACAACTGATTTTCTGGCATTTTCCATAATTATCTTCTTCTGTTATTTCCTAATAGTCTTACGGCATAATACAGTAAAGTTAAAAGAGACTGTATCATGGCGGCAACATAAGTCAGCGCGGCGGCAGTTAACACTCTTTTAGCACCACGTAATTCATTATCTTCCAAAAGATTAAGTTCGCTTATTGTCTTTATTGCTCTTCGACTCGCATTAAACTCCACAGGGAGTGTCACAAGCTGAAATATAAATGTTGCGGCAAAAAGCGCTAAGCCGAAAATTATAATATTAAAAGCATTAATAAACGCGCCGATAAGCATTAGTATAATTCCGATAGCAGGTCCATAATTAGCGAAAGGAATAATGGCTGTACGAACTTTAATGGGGACATAGTTTTTAGCATGTTGCACTGCGTGTCCCGCTTCATGTGCAGCTATGCCGACAGCGGCAATGGAGGTGGAACCATATACCCCGTCTGAGAGTTTTATAACATTAGTTCTAGGGTCATAATGGTCTGTGAGATTACCGGATACTGATTGTATATCCACATTATATATCCCATGGTATTCCAACACGCGACGAGCGGCATCGGCACCTGTCAATCCTCTGGAGTTAGATATCTTTGAAAACTTTGAATAGCTTGATTTAACAAGTAACTGAGCTATCAACATAAGAAATATTGAAATAACAACTACCGCTAAATACAATGGGTCCATAAACCTATAAAATGAGAAAAATCCCATTAAATCACCTCAATTTGTGTACCAACTTCAACGCTTCTGCCTCTGAGCATATCGGCGGCCGACATTCTTTTTGAGCCTTCAGGCTGAATGTCGGTAAGCTCTACGGATGTGTCTCCGCAACCAATAATAAGCCTACCGTTACTATCTAAGACAGTCCCGATTTTACCTGTTAATTGGGACTTAACAGCGTTGTACACTTTAATTCTTCTACCCATAAGCCCAAAATATGCACAAGGCCATGGGTTAAAACCATGAATTTTTGAAATAATCGTTTGAGCATTCTCTGAAAAATCGATTTGAGCCATTTCTTTCTTTATAATTGGAGCATAACTCACGCCTTCCTCAGGCTGTGGAACAGGCTTAATTGTATTATTTAAAATACCGTCAATAGTTTCTATCAATACAACTGCCCCCATTATAGACAGTCTGTCGTGTAGAGAATCGGAATTGTCAGTGTCAAATATTTCAGTTTTTTGTTGTAAAAGCATGTCGCCCGTATCGATACCCTCAGCCATTATCTGAGATGTAACACCTGTTTCCTTATCTCCACAAACTATAGACCACTGTATAGGCGAAGCTCCTCTGTGCCTTGGTAAAAGAGAAGCATGGATATTGATACATCCATATTTTGGAAGATTCAATATGCTTAGCGGTAAGATTTTACCGTATGCTACCACAGCTATCAAGTCGGGATTCAAATCTTTAAGAGTATTAAAAGCGGTGTCATCCTTAACTGTAATAGGTTGATAAACAGGAATTCCAAGCTCATTTGCAACGACTTTAACAGGCGGTGGGGTTAAAATCTGTTTTCTACCCTTAGGTTTATCGGGTTGTGTGAAAACACCCACAACTTCATGCTTTTCATAAATCGCTTTAAGGCATGGTACTGCAAAATCGGGTGTGCCCATAAAAACTATACGCATAAATTAATCCTCGTTTATATATTCTACAACATGGTCCTTAAACAGGATACCATCCAAATGGTCGAATTCGTGGCAAAAAGCACGTGCTAAAAGATCTTCGCCTTTCATTTCGAATTTGTTACCGTTGCGGTCATAAGCTCTAATCTTGACCTTTTTCGGTCTTTCTGTGACCCCCCAAATGCCGGGACAAGAAAGGCAACCCTCGGTTTCAAATTGTTTACCGCTGGCTTTGATTATCTCAGGATTCACAAGCTCGATAGGACCATCACCAACATCAATGACACAAATTCTGCGAAGTATTCCGATTTGAGGTGCGGCAAGACCTGCGCCATCAAGCTTATACATCGTATCAAGCATGTCATCGAGCAACTGTGCTAATTTATCATCAAATTTTTCAACCGGTCTGCAAATTTTATGAAGTGTCGGATCCGGTTCTTTTACTACTTCTCTTATAGCCAATTAAAACATCCTTTCTTTTAATACTATATAATATTTTCAGGATTTATATCCACAGAAATTGTTGTTGATTTATACCATTTTGATTTATGATATTCAAGTATACATTCGTTAAGCATTTTATTGAATTGCTTAGTGTTTTTGTATTTTATGATTATTCTATAACGATATCTGCCACTAACCTTAGGTACTGCCGCAACAGATGGTCCTAAAATATTAAGTTTAACTTCACTATAGTCACCGTTAACCTTTGCTACCAGCATTTCGAAGAAGAAACTTGAAGCATTTTCTGAATTCATTCTGCTCTCAGATTGAAAAACAACCAGCGCTAAATCGCAATAGGGCGGATAAATCATTAGCTTACGGGTTAAGATTTCAGAATTATAGAAAGAATCATAGTCCTGTGCTGTTGCTAATCTTATAGTTTCGTTATCAGGCTGAACGGTTTGAACGATCGCTCTCCCCTTTTTACCACCTCTACCTGAACGTCCTACAACCTGAGTGAGCAATGAGAAAGAACGCTCGAAGCTTCTAAAATCACTACTATACAAAGATTGATCGGCATTAAGTACACCTACTAATGTAACCTTTGGAAAATCAAGACCTTTAGCAACCATTTGCGTACCTAACATTATGTCGTACTCACCATTAGAAAAAGCTGTTAACTTTTCATCATAGGCGTTTCGCCTCATGGTGGTATCGGCATCCATTCTGAGAATTTTAGCCTCTGGGAACGAAGTGCTCAATTCTTCCTCTACAAACTGAGTACCTGCGCCTAAATATTTCAGATGAGTGCCACCACAATTTGAGCATTCTGTTGAATATGGAAGAGAAAAACCGCAGTAATGACACATTAATCTACCGTTCGCAGAATGATAATTCAGAGAAATACTGCAATTAGGACAAGTAATTACTTCACCGCAATTACCACAAGAAACATGGGTATTATGTCCACGTCTGTTCATAAGAAGAATTACCTGCTCCTTATTGTCGAGAGCAGACGTTATAGCCTCTTTTAAATCCTCACTAAGTACCGAACGGTTACCCTGCATGAAAGCCGAACGCATATCAACTGTGGATACATCTGGAAGACGGGCATCGCCATATCGTTTATCTAATTTGAGCAGATTGTATCTTCCGCTTTTAGCATAGGTGTAGCTCTCGATAGAAGGAGTTGCAGAAGCTAAAATCAGCATACTGTCGTGATATTTTGCTCGGAAACGAGCTATATCACGGGCATGATACTTTGGGCTTTGCTCAGATTTGTAGGTGTGTTCCTGCTCTTCGTCAATTATAATTAATCCAAGATTATCAAAAGGAGCAAATACAGCAGAACGTGTACCAACAGCTATAAGAGCATCGCCGTTTTTGACCCTACGCCACTCCTCCATTCGCTGTCCCAAAGACATAGCGCTGTGGAACACTGCAACTTTATTACCATAGCGACCTGTAAAAATTGATATTGTCTGCGGTGTAAGAGCAATTTCGGGGACCATTATGATAACCCCTTTCCCCGATTCAACCACAGAATCCGCCATCTTTAAAAAGACTTGAGTTTTACCGCTACCTGTAATTCCGTAGAGGAGATTAACCGAATAACCGCTTTTGTATTCGTCACAAAGCCTGTCATAAGCTTGTTGCTGACATTGGGTAAGATTGATGTCTTTTTTTTCTAGTTGTATTTCATCATAGCTTTTCTTGTAGGTTTCGATATCGTATAGCTCTACAATTCCCTTTTCTTCCAAACGTTTGATAACCGCTTGTGAAACACCTGTGAAATAGCAAAGCTCTTTGACACCAGATGCACCAATCTGTTCTAACAGTTCAATAACACTTTTCTGCGTTTTAGTTAGTTTAGAGGGAAGTTCTTGGGCCATTAATCTAACCATTTTTACAGTTGGGTCTTTAAGTATGCGGACTGCTATTTCTTCTCGAATGAGCATACCTTTTTTATACATAGTCTCAAGTAAAGACGAATCAACGGAAAGACCTAATTTTTTAAGCAGATTATCGCGTTCAAAATATTCTTTACCTTTAGAGATGCAGTTAATAACAGCTTCCTCTTGTTGGTTAATACTTTCTAGATTGTTCCCAACGCCATATCTTATCTGCGTTTTGAGAGAAATACCAGTTGGTAAAAGAACGCGTATTGCATCAAAATATGTGCAAAAAGTTTTCTCTTTAAGCCAAAGAGCAAGTTTCAGCATTTCGTCGTTTAATATAGGTGAACTGTCTAAAACTGAAATTATGCGCTTTAGCTTGGAAACTGGGTATTCGCATTTATCTGATAACTCAATAATAAGGCCTTGTCTTGTTCCAACGCCGTTGCCAAAGGGTACGAGCACACGCTTACCTACTAAATTATCCTGCGGGTCGATATCGGGCAATAGATAGTCGTAGGGCTTGTCAATATGATAAACAGCCTGATCTACAACTACTCGTGCAATCATAATGTTATCCATGACAAGCCACCACCTATCTGCATATTTTATGTAACATTACAGCTGCTTTTCTTTAGCAAGCTGATTCATTGCAAGGGTAACAGGTTTTTCAATAATGATTTCCTGTTCTTTTTCTGCTTTTTCAGAGATTTTTCTTGCACGCTTTGCGATATCAAGAACCAACTCGTAGCGATTTTTGTAGTTGTTGATAAGTTTACCAATTGCGGGATTTAGCATCATTAAGCACCTCATTAATAATATTTATTTGTCGTTCCTTTAAAGAACGTGAACTAATAATTATAGAAATTACATTATCTACTGCGGTTTGCAGGTTGTCGTTAACGACTATATAATCATATTCACTAGCATATGCAAGTTCATTAAGGGCAATCTTTAATCTTCCGTCAATCTGCTCGGAACTTTCGGTACCTCTGCCACTAAGACGATTTCTAAGCGCCTCAAAAGATGGGGGCATGATGAAGATGCTTATTGCATCGGGAAACTGTTTCTTTACATTGCGGAAACCGTTTACATCAACCTCTAAAACAATTTCAGCATCTTCAGCTATGGCGTTTACGACAGGCTGTTTTGGGGTGCCATAGTAATTGCCAAGATACACATTATATTCGAGCATTTCATTGTTTTTAATAGCAGATTCGAATTCCTCTTTTGAAATAAAATGGTATTTACCATCCTGAACTTCACCCTCGCGCATAGCTCTGGTAATCGAAGAAATGGACAAACGAATTTCGGGATGTGCTTCAAATACCTTAGACAGAACTGTATCTTTTCCAGAGCCAGACGGTCCTGAAATAATAATTAATTTTCCGTTGTTCATTCTTTTTAATCTCCTTGACCGTTTGACGCAAACCTTTCTTCGACCTTTTCAGGTGGAAGATAAGTTAAAACAATATGTTCACTATCTGTAAAAATTACAGCTTTTGTTTTTCGTCCTTGAGTAGCATCTATAAGATGCCCTTTTTCCTTGGCTTCCTGCACAATACGTTTGATTGGTGCAGATTCGGGACTTACAACCGCCACGACTCTGTCGGCTGAAATCATGTTTGAAAATCCAATATTAATAAGTTTCATCTAAAGCCCTCTGTTATTCTATGTTCTGAACCTGTTCGCGAATTTTTTCAATTTCGGATTTTATATCAACAACAGCCTTTGCTATTTCTAAATCCTGAGCCTTAGAGCCTATTGTGTTGGTTTCGCGATTCATTTCCTGAACTATAAAATCCAACTTTCTGCCAACAGCATCATCACTTTCCAACAAGTTGCTGAGCTGGAGCATGTGGCTGCGAAGTCTGACAGTTTCTTCACATACAGCCAGTTTGTCGGCAATAATGCCCGTTTCGGTTAGAAGCCTTTGTTCGTCAATATTGACATCTCCCAAAAGCTCACGCATACGTTGCTCTAACTTCTCTCTATATGAGGAAACGGTTTTAGGCGATTGCTCCTCAATAAACTCAAGATGAGTTTTAATAACCTCTATTCTTGAGTTTATGTCATCTTTTAGACGGGCACCCTCTACAGTTCGCATATCTATGAAAGAATTTACAGCAGATTCTAAAACACGCTGTACCTTTTCCCATGTGTCATCTTCATCAATTAGACTTTTGCTTATTTTAAATACATCAGGATTTCTTGCGACGCTGGAAGCGGTTATATCATCAGCGATACCGTATTCAATGACCAACGTCTTTAAAGCGGCGATATATGGCTCCGCAAAAGCAGAGTTGATTTCAATTACAGTTTCTCCTAAAGCGGAAGTATTGACTGTAACAAAAACATCAACCTTACCACGGGCGAGTTTGGACTGAATATATGTTTTTAGTTTGTCCTCTAGAAACATACATTCTCTTGGAACTTTAGAACTAATCTCTAAATATCTATGGTTGACAGATTTAAGCTCAACAGTTATATTCAGTTGCTCAAAGGTCTCCTGAGCTCTGCCGTAGCCGGTCATACTTCTTACCATAAAATCACACTGCCTTAACATATATAAATATAAAAATATTTTACCAAATACACACCGTGTTTGTCAACTGTTTAAAGCCATAAATAAAGTATTTTTAATCATATTTGACATTATTTCTCTAAATAAGTATAATGTAGGTGGTGATTGTATGAAAAAGTGCTTGATTAGGAATGATTTTGTTGACTTCAATTTTCAAGAATTATGCGGTATAAATATGCTATCCGGAATATCTCCAATAACTGTTAATCTACAGAATGAGGAAATTGATGGTTTGAACGATTCTTTGGGTATGTTGACCAACTCGAATAACTACTTGGAAATAACGCCTGTAGAAATCCCTTCAGAAAGCTGTAAAATCATTTTTGACGCAAAAAAGATTATATATCCGGACAGAATACTTATTTGTGGTTATTATAGTCACGAAACAGATTTATGCCTATCCAACTATGAGCTTTATATTTCCGACACTATTGACGAGCTTTTCGAAAGAAAAAACTGTATAGTAGAATATGATAATAGTTCGTGTTGGAAGTGCGGAGAAAATAGAAACGGTTGCGACCAGGTATTTGATATTGAAGACTACAGCGGTAGATACTTCGCAATTAAAATCAACCATTCAAATCCTACAGACTCCACAATTAGAATCTCTCATATCGGTGTTTATAACCATGAGCTGACAGAACAAATCACATTTTGTAAAAACAACCTTGGCGAAAATGTTTTGCATGGAAAAATCCCTACAGCAAAGGGTACCTACACAGCGGATTTATCCTGCCTCACAGACGGAATCTGTTTCGATAAAACAACCAGAATTATGCTTGATACCGAAACGTCATATACCTTTAAGTTAGACAATGAAATTATTGCCGATAGCTTTTATATAGTTGGCTCTGAGGATGCTATAAACAACTGTAAAATCTTCGTATCAAGCGATAAAGATAACTTGCTTGACTCATCAGAAGAACTGGCTGTTTCTGTGTTTCCCAAGCCTACGTCTCATAAAGGTATATCAGCGGCAATATGCATGACCGATGAACCTATCAACTTCGGTTATGTTGCTTTCTGTTTTGACGGAAAAGGATTCTTAGATGAATTGGGTATCTTGCCGTTAGAGGTAACTGTTGACGAAGCAAATAGTTTATAATTAAGCTCATAAAAAACACGGTCTTTATGCAAAAACATAATAGACCGTGCTTTTTTATTTTGAACACAACAAGGTTCCGGGGGTACCCGTCCGCTTGTTTTTAATTGCGTGTGGCGGGTTGGGTTATTATTTTACAACTTTATAAAGGTCGAAGCTATGGTGCGGTTGGCGTTCGGCCTCATCCGGAAGCTGCATATAATCGCCATAAATACGGGTTAAATATTCATCATAGGTACGCATAGCAGGTAGCTTTAATCCCTCAAAATCCAACCTGATAAGATCGTAATACTTGTCTTTTGGATATTGTTCATTTTCAGTATATCTACCTGTAAGCAATGCTATATGCTCCGATTTATCATAGTCGGTCTTATGGATAAGCTTGCGCAACATCCTATATATTCTTTTAGCCCCTACAATCTTGCAAATAATTATAGGAATAGGTTTGATGATATACGCTTTCAGGAATCCGTCACCCTTAAAGAGTGCAGAGTTAGAAAATATGAACATTCTGCGAAGCAGTCTTACTTTTTTTGAAAACTTTGAATACTCATCAGGGTCTGATGGCACGGCATCAAGTGGAAAAACATCAATGCCAAAATAGTTGGCTAAGCTCTCGTCATAATACTTGTCAACACTGACATAACGCATATCACATATACGACCGTAAAGTCTTGCGCTGTTGTCCCCTTTTTCTATTGAAAAGAGCTTACATTCTTCCGGCATTCTGGAGGAAAGTTCTAAAAGGCGGTCATAATCAGGACGGAACATAGCTATATCAATGTCATCGTCCCAGGGAATGAATCCTCCATGCCTTACAGCGCCAAGCAAACTACCGCCAGTAAGACAATATTTTAAATTATTCTGAGTGCAGAATTCATCAAATTTATTTAATATTTCAACCTCTAACGCCTTAATATCGTCAAGGTTGGTAATCTGCTCTCCCCTTTTTATTTCATTAATCACAATTAATCCCCACAAACTTAATTATTCTTTCGCAATTTTTACCGTCTTTATAATGATTTACTTTTTCGTTAACGTCTTTTCTCTGTAAAGAATAATCGTCAACACCTGTAAAACAATCTTTAAGAAAGTTGTAAAAATCCTCAGGAGCGTACAACTTCATGCCTGGCATATAATTCAACGGATTCTCAAAAACAAACCCGCGGTTTTGACCGTATGAATCCAAATCGTCAAGAGTAAACGCCAAGGGTTTATCAATAAGCAAATAGTCAAAGAACACCGATGAATAATCAGTTATAAGTGCGTCGGTATCCTTTAGTAAGGAGTAAAAATGTATATCCAATTCATCCAGCTGAGGGTTGGTTAAAAATTTGATATTAGAACGGTTGGTATAATTGAAAATATCGGTTTTTTGAGCAGGATGAAGCTTGATTAACAGAAGCGACGAATTATCTTTAAGGTATGAATTCAACGCTTCTACATCTTCGTTACTTTTAAAAATAGGAAGACCGCTTTCAGTAAGATGCTCCCAATCGGTATCTCTTTGCACTTCGTTATATGAGAAACGGTAGGTGGGCATCCACATGAATATTTTATTATATTCAGCTTTATTAACACCTATTTTTTGTAGTTCATTTACATTATCGAAAAGATAATCGTTTCTCGGATGTCCGTTAACTATAACCCTGTCCAGCTCACAACCAAAACTTTCGGCAAATATAGGTCTATACATTTCTGATGTTGCAGTAATATATGAGAAAAAGTCGTATCTGTAATCGGGGTCTATCATCTTATTAATTTTCTTAAAGGTGGTAGCATGCCAGAAATCTATAGATACTTGATTTTTAGTGGGCATTATAGCCAACATTTCATTGTGATAAAAAATGAACTTAGAACGGAGTATCCTCCAGACAGACCTAAAAACACTAATAAACTTTACATTTTCATAATTAAATTTATTGTATGTTTCAGGATGCCTTACAGCACAATATATACGATATTTTTTATTGTATCCGTTGTCTACAAGATATTTAAAAACAGCTTCACTATTGTCATATAAATTGGTTGTAGAAAAGAACAAAATAGATTTATTGTCCTTAGGTATGAGTTTGTTTATAAAAGATAGAATACCGCAACAACCAAAATATATTTTTCGTTTTGCTTTGCCTTGTATCATTTTTTCACCAACTTTTTTATATGTTCACGAAATAACTATGCTTCGGAAATCGTTTACTAAATGGAGGTAATTTTTTATAATCTCCATACACCGTCTCCAAAACCTTTCCATAATCCTGTGGAACAGGGAATTTTAATCCGTTAAATTCAACCTCTACGCTATTTTTGAAGAAACCCTTGTGTAATACTTCCCTTTCGACACTGTAAAGGCTACCGTAATTAACAAAATAATCACATTCAGTGGAATTATATTTAGTCAAAAGCTTTTGGATTTTGCTATGTATTCCTTTTGCTGAATAGAAATATGACATAATTTTGAGTAACTTCCATTTTGATGATGAATAATCATGGCTGTATCCTGTCCTTAACCAAAGAAGCACACGATAGAATCTGATTTTCTTCCCAACACTTTTAGCGGTTTCAAGATCAGGCACTGAGTCAAGGGCGAAAATATCTATTCCAGGAGCAGTTGACAGGGCTATCCCCTTTAATCTCTTCATCTCGAACCTACAACTATCTTTCATTAGAAGCTTTGCACATATTGTCCAATGATTGGGGTTAGTTTCGAACGAATCAAGTACATAACCGTCTGTGGCAGATTCTTTGTATAAGTCTATAAACTTATCATAATCCTCCCTTGTCATAACAACATCAACATCATCATCCCAGGGAATGAATCCACAGTGTCTTACAGCCCCTAAAAGAGAACCCTCTGATAAATAATACTTCAAATTATTACTTCTGCAAAACTCGTCAAAATGTAAAAGAGTATTTAAGGCGTATTGCTGAAGTTCCTTAACCTCATAGGTTGTATGATATTTCTTAAGAAATTTACGGATATTTTTAAGCTCAAAACTGTTCCCTACGGTAAATATATTTGAGTAAATTTCTTCAATCGCTAAAACAGACAATTCAACCGGATTGTTTTTTAAACGAACGGGATTTACAGAATTAACCAAAACTGAAATTTGTTCGAGTGAATTTGATTTTGGGAATTCTACGCCTAAAAATCTTAAAATACGGAAAAATCTATATACAGCCTGTCTGTGGTCGTCGACGAAAAAGATTTCATCCAGTTTCTCGAAAACACCGTTAAGGTGTTGAGTGCCGCGAGGGTCGATACACTTGTCCTTGTTTTCAAGCATATAGCGCCAAACATAAGGCAAACAAATCGCTACTGCATGTCCGTGAGCCAAACCTAACAAAGAGGTTATTTTATAACTCATTGCGTGGGCGGCAGTGGTTTGTGTTATGTTAATAGCTCTACCAGCTAAATTAGCCGCCATGCAGATGTTTTCTGCGGCAGTTTTATCGCCTAATAAATATGCATCCATATTAGCTAAAATCGCAGTTACTGCGCTAACAGAATATTCTTCACTTTCTACTGTGGAATTAACAGACCAAAGAGATTCTATACCCTGACAAAGAGCGTCTAAAAGGGTTGCCTTTTTTTGATATTCAGGTAATGTTTCTAAAAATCTCGGCTCCAAAATAACATATTCAGGGATAAGGCTATCATGAGTAATCGACTGTTTTACACTGTCATAATAACACACAGCATATCTTGTTGATTCGCTTCCGGTACCCGCTGTGGTTGGAATTGCAAGATGAGAAATCTTGGAATCAACAAAGCTTTGCTCCAAATATACCTTTTCGTCCTTCATCTTGGCAAAAAGCTTTATACATTTAGCTACGTCAATAGCGCTTCCTCCGCCAACAGATATGATGAAATCACAAGCGTTTTCTCGAAAAAGTTTAACACCTTTTACAATATCTTCATAAAGCGGATTGGGAGAAAATCCATTGAATATAACAAAATCAAAGTTTAATTCGTCGAAGTACTTTTTAATGAATAATGAATCAAAAATACCGTCGCAAACTAACAACGGCTTCTTAACATCATTAGACATAAGTATACTCTCTATATTCAAATAAGAATCATATCCAAAAGATATATTTTGAGTTTTAGATTCCATAGTATCACCTATATCAATAAGAATAACCGCCGCCAATAACTACAGTAAATTTCTGTTTTGGTTTGACGGCGGAAATCTAAATATATCTACATGTTAACAAGTAGATATATTTATTAATTTTTAGACTTCTTGGGCTTTGATTGAGGTTTGTTCTCATCTTCGCCTGTTATTTCGCGATATATATTAGCAACATCTTTCACATCGCCACTGGCAATTAATCGACCGTGCTCTAAAATTATTGCCTTGTTACAAAGTCTTTCAACCTGAGCAACGGAATGGGAAACGAAAAGAACTGTGGCCCCTTGCTCAAACATACTCATTATCTTCTTTTCGCTCTTCTTTCTGAATTTGGCATCACCAACCGAAAGAACTTCATCGAGTATAAGAATTTCGGGGGCAACGACGGTAGCTATTGCAAATCCTAACCTAGAGCGCATACCCGATGAATAATTTTTCAAAGGAACATCTATAAATTCCTTTAACTCTGAGAACTCAACTATTTCATCAAATTTTTCTTCAATAAAGCTATGAGAATAGCCCAACACAGAACCGTATAGATAGATGTTTTCAGCACCTGTATATTGAGGGTCAAATCCAGCTCCCAATTCGAGCAAAGGAGCAATTTTCCCACGCCTTTTAACTGAGCCACTGGTGGGGTCATAAACACCTGCTATAACCTTAAGCAATGTGCTTTTTCCCGCACCGTTAAGACCTAAAATGCCCAATCTATCACCTTTTTTAAGTTTGAAAGAGACATCTTTTAGTGCCCAGAATTCGTTATAATGAATTTCTCGTTTAAGAGTCTTAATTATATAGTCCTTGAAAGTGTCAACCTTTTCTTTGCTAAGGTTGAACTTCATACTGACCTTATTTACTTCGAGAACATTCTTTGCCATCTGACAGCCCATTTCCTTTCGCAAATTAAATTTCGAGTATGAACTTATCCTGTTTTTTATAAAAAGCAAACACACCGATTACGATGCACACCACGGAGAAAATTAATGAATATATAAACAAACTCATATCGAATGCGTCGCCAAAAATACAGTTACGGAAATTAGTAATAATACAATACAGAGGGTTAAGTTCTATTATTCGCATTTTCCAGTCGTTAGCATTGTTGCCAACCAACTGTAAAGGATAATAGAAAATAGCACTCATGTACATTATTAGGGTTGTTGCAACAGTCCACAGATATTCCATATCTCTAAAGAATACGCCTATTGTGGCGAGAATCATTCCAACACCGAATGACAAGAGTAATAGCTGAACTAACGGAATTAATGTTAAAAACCAAGTAAATTTAGGATAAACGCCTAAAACACAACAAACGATAACCAGAACTATAAGAGAAATTAAGAAAATGAAATAGTTATAAAGAACTTCAGACAAAGGGTAAAGATATTTAGGTACGTACACTTTTTTAATCATACCCGCATTTTTCCGTATAGACCTGAGACAAGAGGATGTAGAAGAATTGAAACAAGAAAAGCACAGACGACCGCAAAGAATATATACGGGGTATGTTGCATCACCGCGTCCTAACAAGGTACCGAAGATAAATGTAAGTACAATCATCATTAAAAGCGGTTCAAGCAAAGTCCAAATGATTCCAAGATAAGAACGTCTGTATCTCAGCTTAATTCCTTTCTTTACAAGTTCAGAAAGAAGAAATCTGTATTTTAGAAAATTTTTTATAATATTTTTCATAAATATTCCCTTTGCAATTATTTATATATATGATTATACCACTATTGTACTCTATTTTCAACCATAATATTTAAAGTTAAAATAACTATTGTGTTTATGTTTATACTTTGGTATAATTGTTAGGAAATTAATATTTAGGATGATTTATTTGAATAAAAATATAAAAAGAAAAAAGCGTAAGCTTACTCTCTTTGGTAAGCTTTTCTTTCTTTCGATGGCTATTATTTTGTTAACAATAATTCTTTTGTTTTCAAGATGTGTTAAATCGATAGCAGTGAAACCAGCATTAAGTGACAAAACCTCCGTTTCTCAAACAGAAGGATCTTCTTCGAATACTAAAAATTACGGAACATCCAATTCTAAAATGGAATATGCAATTGAAACCGAAGAAACCGGAAATCTAAAAATGGACAGTAAAAACGGTATTTTAATAGAATTAGATTCAAATACTATTGTAGCCCAAAAAAACGCAAATGAAATTATATACCCTGCTTCTTTAACAAAAGTTATGACATTGATTGTTGCGGTTGAGAACGTAAATGATTTGGATGAAACCTTCACCTTCACAACCGAAATCCTAGATCCATTATACATTGAAGAAGCCTCGGTTGCAGGATTTCTAAACGAAGAAACCGTGTCTATTAAAGATTTACTTTATGGCGCTATACTCCCCTCTGGCGCTGATGCTACAACTGCATTAGCATTGCATATAGCGGGTAGTGAAGAAAACTTTGTTCAGCTGATGAATGATAAAGCCGAGGATATGGGGCTTCGTGATACTCACTTTATGAACTGCAGTGGATTGCACCACAACAATCATTACAGCACAGTGCATGAAATAGCCCTCATAATGAAATATGCCATGGAAAACGAAACCTGTCGCAGGGTTCTTTCAACACTTGAATATACTACAACCCGTACACCGCAAAATCCAGAGGGCATTAAACTCTACAGCAACACATTCGAAAGAATGTATGGAACCGAAGCTGTTGGTGTCACTATTCTCGCTGGTAAAACCGGATATACCAATGAAAGCGGAAACTGTTTAGTAAGCTATGCCGAATCCGATGACGGGAAAAGTTATATACTTTCCACCACAGGTGCCACAGGAACCTACCGACCGATATTCGACGCTATAGAAATTTATGCCGAGCATGTGGGAACCGGCGAAACAAACATACAACCTGAAATACCAACAGAAATATATTAAAGCGAAAGCCTTGGAACCTATAGATTCCAAGGCTTAAAAATTTATTTGGAAAGTTTCACATCTTCCCACAATCTATCAATATATCTTCGCGTTTCATCATCAAGATTGTGGTAATAAAACGTTTTGGGTTTATCTTCGTCCGTAGGATATAAAATCTCATTTTTATAATATTCATATTCCTCGTTAGCAACAACCTCGGTATGGGGAGAAGCATAGCAAATATATTCGGCGTTAGCGAGGGCTACTTCAGGCTCCATCAGGAAATTCATGTATAAAAGCGCCGCTTCATAATTTTGTGTTGTATTAGGTATACAAACTGAATCAACAAAAATGTTTGTCCCCTCTTTAGGATAGGCAAGAGCAAGGTTATTGTTGTTTTCGTGCATACTTAGATAATCTCCAGCATAATAAGGGGCAACAACTGCCTCACCTGATTCCATTTTGTCAAAGACTTCATCCATGACATAGGATTGGAGAACAGGCTTCTGTTGCTTAAGCTTATCGGCAACAGTCTTAAGTTCTTCCCTATTTGTAGAATTTATATCAATACCTAGGAGCAACTGACCTGTTGCGAAGCCATCTCTCGGATTGTTGAAATTGAGAATCTTTTTGCTGTATTTATTGTTCCATAATACATTCCAGGTCGAAGCATCCTCAGCAGATACTATGGTTTTGTCGTAGATTATACCAACCATTCCAACCGAATACGGAACAGAATACTCGTTATCTGGGTCAAAGTAGATGTTTTTGTATTCATCATCAATATAGATATAGTTTGAAAGTTTAGAGGTGTCAACCTTGCGTAACATTCCCTCTTCATTCATTCTTGAAACCATATAATCGGACGGTATAACAATGTCGTAAGACACTCCGCCACTTTTGAGTTTTGAATACATTGACTCGTTCGAGTCGTAGTTGGTATAATTTACCTTTATGCCTGTTAACTTTTCGAATTCGGCATTAACATCAAGAGTGCCCTCTCTGCCGTCGGAAATGTACTCACCCCAGTTAAATACATTCAGCTCTGTTCCTGCATACTCTTTGGTATAACTTGCTTTAAAATTCAGGTCGCTATTTTTATTATTCGTTGCATAATTAGAAAATAGAATTACTGATGCGGATAAAACAGCAACAAGTACCACCGAGGTTATTCTGCAGATTTTGGGTATAAGAATATTTCGTCTTCTAACCCTTGTGCCCGAAGTAGGCTCGTTGCTGGACGCAATGTTATTGAGAACAAGCACCAAAAGCACCGCTAAGAAAATAACAGTTGACAGAGCATATATATCCAGCCTAACCCTACGCTTGGTCATAGAATAAATCAAAATGGGTAAAGTCTGGAAATCCGAACCGCTTGTAAAATGGCTTATAACAAAATCATCAAGGGAAAGAGTAAAGGCCATAACAAAACCAGTGGCAATACCTGAGGAAATGGCTGGTAGAATCACCTTAAAGAAAGACTTAAAAGGTGTACAACCCAAATCTTCTGCCGCCTCTGCAAGGCTTATATCAGTTTGTTTAAGTTTGGGCATAACTGAAAGAAGCACATAAGGAATATTAAATGTAATGTGTGCAATTAACAGAGTCAAAAAGTTTAAGGAATTATTTGTTCCTATAAATACTCCCACAAAGACAAATAACAACATCATTGAAATACCTGTTACAATGTCAGGATTCATCATGGGAATATTGGTGACAGTCATTAAAGTGCTTTTTGTCCATCTTTTTCGGTACGCGTGAATACCAACCGCTGCAGCAGTGCCGATAATCGTTGCAATAGTAGAGGATAATACAGCAAGGATTATTGAATTTTTCAGGGCATTTATCAGCTCGGTATCGTGAATCAGTTCTTTATACCACTGCAATGAAAAACCTGTAAAAACAGAGGTGCTGTTTGACAGATTAAAGGAATAAAGCATTATTATGAAAAGCGGAGCAAACAGGAAAAGAAATATAAGAAATATATATATTTTCTGGAAGTGTTTCATATAAGCACACCTCCGTCTTCATCAGCAAACTTATTCATAACAAACATGCTGATAAGAATCAGTATCATTAAAACCAAGGACAGAGAGGCGCCAAGGTTATAATTGTTTGCGCTCATAAATTGAGCTTCAATGGCATCTCCAATAAGCAGGGTCTTTCCCCCGCCCAGTTTTTGTGAAATATAGAAGGTGCTGACCGCTGGAACAAACACCATTGTAATACCCGAAATCACACCGGGCAGACTCATTGGTAATATAATCTTTTTTAGCTTCATATATGCATTCGCGCCTAGGTCTTCCGATGCCTCTAAAATCGGATTTTCGATTTTACACATAATGGAATATATTGGCAAAATCATATATGGAATGAAGTTATAAACCATACCCAGAATTACAGCACCAGGGGTGTTAATAAGCTGAACGGTGTTAAGTCCGAGGTTTTGCAACAAATTGTTGATAACTCCGGTATTAGATAAAATAGTAATCCACGAATAGGTCCTTATAAGGAAGTTCATCCACATGGGAAGCATCACAAGCATCATCATGGTTTTTTGGGTATTTTCGCTTTTTCTCGCCATAAAATATGCAAAAGGATATGACATGATCAGACAGATCAAAGTTGCAATAAAGGCGTAAAGCAACGAAGTACCAAATGTATTGGAATATCTTCCTAAGCCTATGATGTACTCCAAAGTGAATTCACCGTCTGAATTAGTGAATGCATAGTAAATTACCATAATAAGCGGTACGATAACAAATATTACCGACCAGACAACGTACGGAGCTGAAACATAACGACTTCCAAAGGATTTCTTGTTCAATTCTCATCCTCCTCAGCCACTTCGCTGATGGTGTCCATCTCGTCACTGAACGAACTATAATCACCGTAGAGTCCGGAATATTTTGATTTATGCATGATATGAATGGCGTCAGGCTCAATCTGAAGACCAACAACTTCGTCAACCTTGTGCTCATCTGTGGTTTGAATCATCCATTTGAAGCCATCAATATCTATGATAATTTCATAATGCACACCCATAAAGGTAACTGATGTTACGGTACCAGTTAACATGCCCTGCTGAGACGGTACTATATCGATATCCTCAGGTCTGATAACAACATCTACCGCTTCGTTTTCCTTGAATCCCCTATCGAGACACACGAAATCTCTGCCAAAAAAATTGGCTAAAAAATCTTTCTTCATAGTGCCGTCTAAGATATTAGACTCACCTATAAAATCAGCTACAAAGGCGTTTTCGGGCTCATTATAAATATCTTGAGGAGTGCCTATCTGCTGGATTTCACCATCATTCATAACAACAACTGTGTCAGACATAGCCAAGGCTTCTTCTTGGTCGTGGGTAACAAAAACGAAGGTGATTCCCAAAGTTTGCTGAATATTTTTAAGTTCTACCTGCATATCCTTGCGCATTTTAAGATCTAAAGCTGCTAAAGGCTCATCAAGTAATAGCACCTTAGGACGATTAATAATAGCTCTGGCAATGGCAACTCTCTGCTGTTGTCCGCCTGAAAGATTATTGATGTTACGCTTTTCAAAGCCAACAAGATTAACCATTTTCAGCATCTCGGTGACCCGCTCTTTGATTTCCCGCTTCGGTACTTTCTTAACACTTAATCCAAATGCAATATTATCGTATACATTCATATTTGGGAAAAGTGCGTAACGCTGAAAAATGGTGTTAACCTGACGTTTGTATGCAGGAACACCATTAATTTTTTTGCCATCGAACAGAATCTCACCATTGTCAGGATTAACAAAACCCGCAATTATGCGAAGTGTTGTGGTTTTACCGCATCCTGACGGACCGAGTAAGGTTACGAATTCTTTATCCTTAATGTTGAGGCTGAAATCCTTAAGAATTTGCTCGTCATCGAAGGAAATAGAAATGTTCTTAAGCTGAATGATATTATTATTTTCTGCCATTTAAGCATCCCCCTTTGCGGACACAAAGTGTCACGTAAGCTAAATAAGCTCTGCGCGATACCCCCAAAATCGCTGTTAGATGCCCTCCGCAAAGGGTTTTTCATAATCCTCTGAGTCACACTCGGGATTACGGCAAATAACTTGATTTTGCTCTTTCAACACAGATGCAAAAACGTTAATATAAATATATAAATTATTAGCGTAGTTGTCAAGTGGTTTTATAAAAAAACTGTAATTTCAAGGTGGATTTTATCGTTTTTTTCCTTTTTAAACCAACGAGTGGAAAATTTATGAATTATTAGATTGAAAAATTAAATTTCATATATTATAATATATAAAAAGTATTAATGCACATGAGGTGATTCCCTATGCTTAAACGCACCCTGAAAAAACTTCTACAAGAAACCACCGACAAGCTTAATTTTACCTTGTTGGAAAACCGCCAGTTAAGAGAGCGTTTAGAGGAGTTGGAAAGACAGAATAATCCTCAGGAAATTGAGGAGCTTTTAAAGAAAAACCATCAGCTTTCAGATAAAATTGAAAGAATACAGAAAGAATCAGAGATTAAATTCCAGACATACGAAAATGAAATAATAGAGCTCGAAGAAAGAAACAACCAATTAACTCTTGAGCTCAATAAACTAAAAGGTGAACATTTCGATACAAAGAGATATGCAGAGGATTTAAAACTCAAATTAGAGAATATTTCATGTGCCACACAGTCTGATAATGAACCTAAGAAATCAATTCCTGAGCCGCCGCCAACGCCAACAGTAGTCACCGCCGAGGAGAACGATGAAGAAAGCTTTAAATATGCTTCTACTATAATCAGCGAAGCTGTAGTCCATACCGCCTCTGTGACCTCTCGCCTATCATTATCACAGGATGAAAACGCAAATGAATTAAAGGCACTTGCCATGGGGCGTTGCGAAATGTTAAAAGCAGATGTATTGCAAACTGTTATGTCTGAAATGCTAACCGAAGCCAAGACCGCAAGAATGGATAAACTACTTGCAGAGTCTATTGATTATCTGGACGGAATATTAGGACAAATAAGCAAATAATTAATAAAACCGTAGCCATTTGGCTGCGGTTTTATTGTTCTAAATTTCATTTTTCAGCATATCCTCATATGTTTCTCTTTTTACGGCTAAATAATCTTTCTCACCATATAGAGCAACTATGGGCGGACGGGGAATGCGATTGTAATTTGATGCCATTGTATAGTTATAGGCGCCCGTTGTGAAAACTGCAACAGTATCTCCTCGCTGAGTCTTTTGAAGTTGAATATTTTCAGCAATTATGTCGCCGCTTTCACAGCACCTACCAACAAGTGAGCAACTATAATTTTTATCCTCGGTTGCTCTGTTGGCAACAGTAGCGGTATACTGGGCCTCATATAAAGCGTATCTGGGATTATCAGACATGCCGCCATCGATAGAAACATAGTTCTTAAATCCTGTTATCTCCTTGACTGTACCAACAGTATAAAGAGTCAAACCAGCATCAGCAACAATGCTTCTGCCCGGCTCATGAATGATAGTGGGATGGGGATAATTGATTTCAGCGCAACGCTTATCCAACCACTTGCCGATATCACTTATGGTTTTTTCAATATCAATAGAGCCTTCGTTTTCAACATATGGTACACCGAAACCGCCGCCAAGATTCAGAAAATCTGCAACAAATCCGTATTTATCTCTGATATTCACCATGAATTCAAACATAATATGAGCAGCATCAATAAAAGGGTCTGCGTCAAATATCTGGGAGCCGACATGGCAATGAAAACCACAAAGCTTTATGTTTTTAAGTCCTAAAGCGTAGGAAGTTATCTCCTCTGCCTGACCTGTCTCAATAGCTAAACCGAATTTACAATCAACACTACCTGTGTTTACAGCCTCAAAGGTGTGGGGATCTATTCCCGGTGATAACCGAATAAGTATATCTTGGACTGTGCCTTTAATTGCAGAGTAATTATTGATTTCATCAAGTTCTTCATAATTATCTACAACAAAGTATCCACATCCGTTATCAATCGCAAAGTGAATATCCTCGTCGGTTTTATTGTTACCGTGGAAAAACAGTTTTTGGGCGGGAAATCCTGACGACAAAGCTGTATACATTTCACCAATAGAAACCACATCGGCGGTAACATCCTCTTGGTTAAGAATTCTATACATAAATTTGCTACACAGCGCCTTACTGGCAAAGGAGGGAAAGCTACCATGCCCATAACTTTTAGACATAGCAGTTTTATAAATTCTCAACTTTTCTCTGACTTTATTCTCATCTATTAAATACAAAGGCGTTCCGTATTTCTTAGAGAGATTAACCGTGTCAAACCCCGCAAAGGTAAGGTTACCCTCACTGTTCACTCCAATATTATCGCAAAGCACAGCTTCGGGAATTGAATTAGAATTTTCCATACTTATACCCACTTGAATTTATACATTTATGCCTTGTTCGCGCATGAGTTCAAGAAGTTTCGCTTCATTGTCTTTTTCCATTGGAACCAAGGGCAGACGAAGGTAGTTTTCACCATATCCCATAGCGGCGGTTGCAGCTTTTACAGGAATAGGATTAACTTCACAGAATAGCTGATTAATAAGGGGCAAAAGCTTTAACTGCATTTGAAGACTTCCACTAATATCACCCTTAAAGAATTTACTACACATTTCAACAGTTTCTTTAGGAAGAATATTGGAAAGCACCGAAATTACACCCTTGCCACCCAAGGAAAGTATAGGCAAAATTTGGTCGTCATTACCTGAGTATATGTACATATCATCTCCGCAAAGGGACGCAATCTCGGCAACCTGAGAGATATTACCGCTGGCTTCTTTTACAGCATTTATCATCGGATGCTGAGACAAAGCCTTGCAGGTTTTTGGCTCTATATTTACGCCTGTTCTACTGGGAACATTGTAAAGAATCACAGGCTTTGTTGCGGCATCAGCAATTTTATTGTACATTGTGATTAAGCCACGCTGTGTGGTCTTATTGTAATAAGGGGTAACGCATAGAAGACCATCAACCCCTGACTCACAGGCGTGTTTTGTAAGCTCAACAGCATAATCTGTATCGTTACTTCCTGTACCCGCAATAACAGGCACACGACCGTTGATTTTTTCAACAGCGTAGTCTATCACAGCTCTATGTTCTTCGTCATTGAGAGTTGGAGATTCTCCTGTGGTTCCAGCAACAACAATAGCATCGATACCTGAAGCTATTTGAAACTCAATAAGTCTGCCAAAGGCTTCATAGTCTATTCCCTGCTCGTTAAGAGGTGTTACGATAGCTGTTGCAGCACCTTTAAAAACTAATTCTTTCTTCATTTAAATTTGCTCCTTCACACAAAATAAAGATAGCCCGAAAGCTACCTTTATTAAAAGACCATACAAATAGAAAAGTATAGTTTAAATAAGTAATAGCTCTCCGCAAAATATTTGCGACAGTAAAACTGCTGTTAAACAGGTTTACCGGATCTGACTTGCGCCTCATCAGCCCTCGGCACCCGTACCTTTCACCATTGCAACACCGAGCGACGGTTTGACACAAAGGCTACTGATTACGAAATGCACCTCTATCTAATATTTAAAACTTTATTATATAATACTCGCAGATGTTGGTTTTGTCAATACCTAATTTCATTTTCACCAAATATTTGTATCATACAAAGCAGCGGCAACAAAGGTATTGTACTGAGAAAAGTATAACTCAAGCTTATGAGCACCTAATTCATAGGTTAAACAAGTTGCCCCGTCGCTACCTTTTGGAAGAAAATATAGATCGTTTTGTGCTTCTGTTTCCTTATACTCGGCATCTACTGTATCCTTGACGTAATCAATCATAGTATTTCCATCATAGCCGTAGGCTTCACCAACAACAGCAATTGCAGAAACGCCGGAATCTTTCTTGTTGGTGGTGTACATACAGTATACCGAACTTGCATTATCCTCGTTGTAAAGAGAAGACATTATTGTATGACCCTCAGTGGAGGTTGTGGTTACATATCCGTTATATTCCGTTCCATCAGGTTCGAGTCCTGCTTCACGCATATTATCGCAAAATTCCTCGTGAGTCATACCGGCGCTGATTTCAAAAAGAATGTCCTTAACTCCGTCAACAGGGTCGCCTAATATGAATTCAACATCAGGAATTTTACCGCTTGTGGCAACCTTAACAACATCCACGCTGTGAACACTATCTATATTATCCTTGGATGAACTTTCACCTGAGCCGCACGCCGAAAGACCAAGCAATAAACTGATTATCAAAAATATAGAAACAATCTTATTCATTACAATTCTCCTTTATTTTGAATGGGTGCTGAGAAGACTATGGCGAAGATCCCAGAGGTCCTGAGACAAATCAACATAATATTCATGCGGATTTTCAAATCTTAATACCTCATCCCACATGGTATTAACCTGTCCCTTACAATAGTCACGGATTTCACTGACTTTGGGTGATTTGTAAACACACTCACCTTTTTTGAAAATTCTCTTTTGAAGCTTGACTGCTCTGAAATTAGTAACAGTTTTTCTTTTCCAGGTGTGTCTGGGATCGAATATTTCATAGGGCTTTGTGTCATCAATTATTTCGGTGGCTAAGGTTATAACATCTGCAACGGCTTTGCCTGTATCGTTATCAAACAGACGCCATACAGTTTTTTCACCGGGCAGAGTGATTTTCTCAACATTTTCACTAATCTTAATCCGAGGAACTATTTTACCGTCTTCCTCAACTGCCACAAGCTTGTACACACCGCCAAACACCGGCTCTGAGGATGCGGTTATAAGACGCTCACCAACGCAGTAGTTGTCGATTTTTGCACCCTGTATAATCATATCTCTGATTATATATTCATCCAACGAGTTAGAAGCAAGGATTTTACAATCCTCATAACCAGCTTCATCAAGCTTCTTTCTTATCTTCTTACTGAGATATGTCATATCTCCGCTATCGATTCTGACACCCTTAGGTCTACAACCCATAGGTTTTAACACCTCGTCAAAAACTTTTATAGCATTAGGAAGACCTGATTTCAAAACATTATATGTGTCAATGAGGAAAACAGAGTTATCGGGATAGTTTTCAGCATAAACCTTAAATGCTTTATATTCATCATCAAAAAGCTGAATCCAGCTATGAGCCATTGTGCCGTATGCAGGAATTCCAAACAACTGAGAGGCTTCGAGATTAGATGTGCCGCTACAACCACCAATGAATGCGGCACGGGAGCCAAGGGTTGCCGCTGTGTCTCCTTGTGCGCGTCGGGCACCAAATTCGACCACGGGCTTACCCTCTGCTGAACGAACAATTCTATTAGATTTTGTGGCAATCAAGGACTGATGATTAATCATCAAAAGAAGAGTTGTTTCAATCATCATTGTCTGAATTACAGGACCTCTGACAGAAACCAAGGGTTCTTTAGGGAAAATAGGTGTCCCCTCTTCTATCGCCCATACATCACATTCAAATTTAAAATCCTTTAAGTAATCAAGAAACTCTTCCGAGAAAAGATTTAATGAATCTAAAAATTTAATATCTTCCTCTGAAAAATGAAGATTTTCAAAATATTCTATCATCTGCTTGATACCCGCCAGAATTGCATAACCACCGCCATCGGGTACCCGTCTGAAAAACATATCAAAATAAGTGATTGTATCTTTTTTGCCGTCTTTGAGCATACCGTTTGCCATGGTTAGCTCATATAAGTCAACAAGCATTGATAAATTATGATTCATAAGTATCGCCTTTCTTTGAAGAATAATTAATTACAAAATTATTTTATCACCCTTTGTGCGGAATTTCAACCGCATATTACCTGTTTATACAAAGAAAAGCAGGAAAATCCTGCTTTTCAGACTTAAATATGATAATGAATCGGGATACCATTTCTCATTTTGATAATCTGTTCGCCGTTAATGAGTGGCAAGAAATAATCAACCGCCTCATCTCTCACATTATTACACTCGTCATTAATCCACTTTTTAGGAAAGAATCGCTCTTGATTAGCAACCTCGTCGGCATCTACGTCTTCAACTATTACCGTATATGGAGTATTCCTTAAACGCTTAAATGCCATCATTTTTCCAGTGATACCTCTCATGGCGGCCGATACGGCTTCACAGGCGATGTGTTCCGCCTCATCGATATCGGTTTTAGAGCTGATATGTGATGAGCATCGTTGCATGACATTAAGCTCTATGGAACGCACCTTACATTTTATCTCGGCGCTGACAATTTTTTCGAGGCACTTACCTATTCCGCTTAACGCCTCATGACCGAAATCATCAACCATTCCTGTGTTAAAGGTGAAGTCAATTTCATCGAGATTTACCTTTACTCCCTCAGATACCGCGACAATTACCGCCTTATGTACCTGACGCGCTTTCTTGACATCTTCGATGAATTTAGCTACAGAGAATTCATTTTCAGGTAAATATATGAGATGTGGCGCAATCTCTCCATTTGCGCGGAGTACACAAGATGAAGCGGTGAGCCATCCTGCGTGTCTGCCCATTACTTCAACTATAGTAACAGAATCGATACTATAAACAGATGAGTCTCTAATGATTTCCTGCATTGTTGTTGCAACATATTTAGCAGCAGAGCCAAAACCCGGTGTATGGTCGGTATATTCCAAATCGTTATCTATGGTCTTTGGAATTCCAATGATCATAATGTTCTTTTCGTGCTTCTTGACATAACTGCTAAGCTTTGCCACAGTATCCATGGAATCGTTACCACCGATGTAAAAGAAGGCGCCGATGCCGTGTCTTTCAAAACAGGAAATGATTTTTTTATAAATGATCTCATCCTCTTCCGCAGGAGGAAGTTTGTATCTACATGAGCCGAGAACAGTTGATGGCGTCTGGCGCAAAAGCTCCATATCGTCATTAGTTCTTACAACAGCATTAAGCTCCACCAAGTCATCGTTTATTATACCCTCTATACCATTAATGGAACCGAAGATATGGTCGATTTTCTCCTCTTTCAGGGCTTGTCTGTACACACCCAACAAGGAAGCGTTAATAGCGCAGGTTGGACCACCCGACTGAGCAACGGCAATATTCATTACTTTTCTCCATTCTTTGTGTTATATATTAATTAAATCTGAAAATTTTATATAATCAATTTCAATATATTTAGAATTTTTAGTTAATAATTTGTATTTTTATACACTGTTTGTCCATTTTTTATAGTTTTCAATACCTTAATCTTCGAGATTACGCTCTTTTTTACTTTGCATGGATTGTCGCTTAATATTACAAAATCTGCTCTTTTATTAGGAGTAATACTACCGATTTCATTGTCTAATCCTAACATTTTAGCTCCACTCATAGTAACAGCGTTGATAGCCCTAAGCGGTGTGATTCTTTCATTTTTACCCAGTAGTCTATCTTTAGAAGTTCTTCTTAATACAGCAAATTGCAAATTTTCTATTACACTGTATTCACCTATGCCCAATAAAAACGGTATTCCTTTTACAGCACATGAACGCATTGGACTAACCTTTTCTATATTACCTTCTCCCAACACCGACTCTGCATAGTAATCTCCAAATTTAAAAATTGACCAAGGATGATATTCAATATAAATTTTAAGCATTCCAATTCTATCGAGCTGATTGTCTTTTACATCTTCACAGCCACTTATTACACATCTTGTATTAATTGTTTTGCCCTTAGCATAAACCTTTTCATAAGCATTCAAAAACAATTCTATAGCTCCGCTACCGTTTGCAATAGCATAAATATTGTGTCCACCTTGAACTGTATGGTTAATAAATTTTTTAATATCCATATATTTATAATTTGCAATTCCTGAATAGCTTAAAAGTTCACCGTTTGGCACAACATAATAAGGAGTGGATAGATATGCTTTCTTACTCCTCAATTCACCGTCTAAAATTATGTTTCCATACTCTTTCCAATAATCATTAATTAAAGTAGTTATCCCAAGCTTGGTTGTATCGGTGGTTTTTAAGTGGCTTCTCACTACAAAGCCCGGTAACAGCGTTTTGCCCTTGAGGTCAATAACTGATTTTATATCCTCTTCAGATAATAATTCGCTTCCGCCCACCGCTGTTATAATTTCACCATCCGTTAAGACCACCTCAGCGTTAGAATATCTTCTGTCCATAGTTAATATATCACCATTAATATACGCTTTTTTCATAAATTCCCCTCACTTTAAAGATATTATCTAACTATACTTGTCTTATATTCAAAATAAATATATGCTTTATCTTTACTTTTTGGAAAAAATGTGATATTATGATAAAGATAAATTATAGGAGTTGATAAATTTGGCACAGAATAAGTTTTTAACATACAAAGGTAAGCCAATCGTTAGAAAGGGCAACGAAATTTACTATGGCAACATGGCAGACAGTCATGTAATAATGCTCAGGATTTTAACCACCAAAACAGTTGGTGACATGGAAGTAGCAGAAAAGGTTGTTGTTCAGCTCATGGCAACAGATGAAAGTCTTCCTGCAACCGAACGTGTTGTTAAAAAGAGTGACAAAATCGGTCTTTACAATGCAATGGACATTGCAGCTATATGGCTTGAAAGAGCTTTAAGAGATAGTAAAAAATGATCAAGTCGGGCCCGAAAGCCCGACTTGATTTTTTGCATTACTATGAAAACAACGCATCCTCCACAATTTGAAAGATGCATTGTTATTTTTATTAATTCAGCGGAAAATCAAAAGTTTTGGAACTATTAGAATCATTGTCGTCTTTAGAAGAATCGCCTTTATTTTCGCCATTTCCATAAAAGTCATCAAAGCTAAAAGAGTCTCCATTGGATTGGGTAGATTCTTTAGTGCTGTAGCTTGAACTTCCTTTATCTGCAAGGAGCATTACCGAAACATTCTTCGACTTTTTGGACTCGGATTTATATATTGTAAGTTCGATGCTATCCCCTGCTTTGGAATTTTCAATTACTTTAAGCAAAATATCACTATTAGTGATTTCAGTACCATTTACATGAGTGATTACATCTCCCTCTTTAAAGCCCTTGCCAGACAGGTCGCTATCAGAACTGATTGTACCAATATAAACACCAACCGGGATATTGTTTGCCTCAGATGCAAGGGAATTAACCTCAGTATAGGTTATTCCTAATTTTGCTCTATCGGTAACACAGCCGTCTTTAATAAGAGAGGTAACTACTTTCTTCATTGTAACAGTGGGGATGGCATAGGATACAGCGTCGTATGCATCACCGGCTAATTTTGATGATGTTATGCCAATTACCTGACCATACATATTTGCCAACGCTCCGCCTGAATTTCCCGGATTGATAGCCGCATCGGTTTGCAGGAAAGATGATGCATAACTGGTTGTTGTGCTTGTAACTCTGCGGTCTACTGCAGAGATTATTCCATGCGTCAGAGTTGCACTGTCACCGTAGGATGACGGATATCCAACTGTTATAACCTGCTCTCCAACGAGTACATCGGAAGAATCACCGAACTGGGCTGCTTTCAAATTAGAAACCTTATCGTCAATTTTAATAACAGCAAGGTCGCTTCTTGTGTCCCCTGCTACAAAGCTGGCTTTATATTCTTTTCCATTATAAAGCCGCACTAAAAACTTTGCATTCGGTACGCTTTCATATATGTGGTCGTTTGTAACAATATATCCATCCTTAGAGTAAATAACACCACTTGCACTACCTGTATTGCTATCACCATTGGGGCTGTATACCATAATGTTAACAACGGATTCATTAACATGAACGAAAGCTTCACTATAGTCATCGAAGATTTCCTTGTCGCTATCAGGTCTGTTTTCAAGCTCTAAAGATGGAACGGAAGCATTTATAGCGTTTCCACCTGCTGCTCCATTATAAACAGCAGCAAAATATCCGGCCGATACTGACAAAGAGATAATGAGAACTGATACTAAAATCAAGGAAAACACCTTGAGCCCTTTGTTCTTTACCCTTTCGGGACGCGGCTCCGCATAGCTGAAGTTTGGCACATAATTCTGAGTATACCCACTGATTGGCGGCGCAGATTGATAGGGTGAATTTTCATTTTCCGCGGAAGCTTCTTCATCAATATCATCATTGAGATAAATCGCAGTTTCATCAAACTGTTCATCTTCCTCTTTGATGGTGTCAGAAGCAAAATCATTTTCCACACTCGATTGTTCTGTGTCTTCTATATCTAATTCGATATCCTTGTTTTCGCTTTCGATATTTTCACAAGTTGGGTCCACTTGATCGTCATTAAGCTCTTTATTAAAATCGTCCATTTATGATTCCTCCTTTGTATTGGGAAGCCAGAATTCAAATTCGGTAAATTCTTGCTCCTTACTGCGGACGGTTATCTGTCCGCGGTGAATATCAATAATTGTTTTAGCAATATATAACCCGAGCCCCGTGCTTTCTTTTACTGCAGACCTTGAGCGGTCGGTTTTATAAAACCTGTCAAAAACGTGAGGTAGGTCTTTCTCATCTATGCCTACTCCAAAATTTCTTATAACAAAATGCGCTCCATTTACATCTGAATATAAATTGAAATATATTTCACCGTTTTCTGAGGTAAATTTTATCGCGTTATCGAACAGATTATAAATAACCTGATGAATTAAATCTCTATCTGCCATAACATACAGCTCATTTACAGTGTCTAAGCCACTAATATTTATACCTTTTTCTTCAATGCGCTGTTGCTGGGCGATAACAATATCTATAAGTTGAGAAGATAAATTGAACTTAGTTATATTAGCCTTCATTTCGCCCGACTCAAGCTTAGAAAGGCTGAGCATGGATTGTACAAGTCTGGAGAGGCGTTTGACTTCATCACTAACAATATGGAGATATTCTCTTTCTTTTTCGGGTGGTATGGTTCCATCAATAATTCCGTCGATGAAACCGCTGATTGTGGTCATAGGGGTCTTTAGTTCGTGGGAGACATTGGCCACAAAGCTTCGTCTGGTGCCCTCTAATTTAACCAAGGAGTCGGTCATATTGTTAAAGGCAACCGCTAATTCTCCAACCTCATCATCTGTTGTGACGGGGATTCGACGAGAGAAATCTCCCTTAGCCATGCATCCAGCCGCCTTAGACATGAGAGTCAGTGGTTTTGTCAGTCGATATGAAACGTAATACACAGCAAAGAACATAAGTATTACTGTGACAATAGATGCCATTAAAAGCATTCTTATTATGCTCATAAAGAAATAACCAACAGATGCAGATTGGGAAAGAGCATAAACTATCGCATAGTTATTGCCATCTTTATCCAGCAGTTTCTGGCCGTAAATATAGTTGGTAGTTTTTAAATTTCCGTCGAAATTTCCTACCTCATAAAACTTATCATTTGTTAATGTTTTCTTTACTATGCGTTCTGGGAGTTCAGCCTCGGTATGCTCACAAGAAGAATAGCTATTGAAAATTTCACAACTACAGTAGATTGCTGTTCCGTCAACGCCGGTTAGCAGAATTTCAGCATCCATGGTTTTGGTTACTATCGGAGCTACATATCCCAAAACATCTAAGAATTGCTTTTCTTCAATATTGCCGGATGCAGTTAATTTAGATATAGATTTACAACATTCAGTAAGCGAAGTTCTCTTTTCCGCAACAAGGTAATTACTGATTATAAACCCAAGAATCGTAGTCATAAAAACAAGACTGAGCACTATTATAACTACCGTTAATAAAAAGTATTTTTTAAATATTTTAAGTTTTAGCTTCAAAACGCTTCCCTCAAATTACTTTACTTCAAATTTATAACCAACACCCCATACCGTTTTTAATGTCCATTCCTCAGAAACACCTTCGAGCTTTTCTCTCAGACGCTTAACATGAACGTCAACGGTTCTGGAATCACCATAATAATCAAATCCCCACACCTCATCAAGCAGCTGGTCACGGGTATAAACCCTATTGGGATTACTGGCAAGATGATAAATAAGCTCCAGCTCTTTTGGCGGTGTATCAATAGCGACCCCTTTTACTATAAGCTCATAATTAGTAAGATTGATTTTTAGATTATTAAAATTAACTTCTTTTACCTTTTGGGCATCATCTGGAGCAGTTCTTCTTAAAACCGCTTTAACACGTGCTACAACTTCTTTAGTATCAAAAGGCTTGGCAACATAATCATCTGCGCCCAGTTCAAGACCTAAAACCTTATCAAAGGTTTCGCTTTTAGCTGTTAGCATGATTATGGGCACCGCTGATGTTTTCCTGATTTCTCTGCAGACCTGCCATCCGTCCATCTGGGGAAGCATAATGTCCAATAAAATCAAATCAGGCTTATAGCTGACCTCCATATCTATGGCAGATTTTCCATCGTTAACCACCATAGTCTGAAAGCCATCCTTTTCCAAATATAATCGCAAAAGTTCACAGATGTTGGTATCATCATCAACAATTAATATTTTCTTGTCGTTCATAATCTCAACCTTTCTTTTAAAACCTTTATGATATTATTTTACAATATAAATTAGAAAATTATATTAATAGATTATTAATATTTAAAAGCAGACGGAAAAATCCGACTGCTTTATAAATTAATCTTTTAAATAGTCTATTAAATTATCTAAGCCTTCACCTGTTTTAGAACTGATTTCAAAAATTGTTTGACATCCTGCATTTTCAAGCCATAACCGCGCTAAATCAACTCTTGCACCCTCGCAGTCGATTTGGGTGATTACTCCAACAACGGGTCTGTTTGCCATTGCAACAACACCGGGAGGAAAAAGAGTAAAGGGTTCGCAGGCGTTTTGAACTAAACCAATTACATCAGATTCATAGGAATACACCGCGAGAGCTCCACCAAACATCTTGGTTTCAGCATACTCTCCCGGAGTATCAATAAACCCGTCAGTGCGTTTTATATATTGAGTCTTATCGTAGGAAAGTTCCTCACCACATAACGCTTGACTCAAGGTTGTTTTACCGCTACCGCTTCTTCCGACTAAAATTATCTTTTTCATCAGGTTTTAGTTATAGGACATACTGCGAAGCCAAGCTTATTGCTAACATAGTCGGCAATGTCGGAGAATGCAGCCTCAACCTGAGAAACTGTGCCTGTGATAATAAGGGTACCGCTGAAACGGTCCACGAAGCCTAATACGGCGCCAGAGGATTTCATAGCTATATCAGCAGTTATGATTGCAGTTTCTGCAGGGCTTACGGTTAAAATACCAATAGCGGAGCCTGAATAATCCACTCTGGGGTCAAGTCCTAATTTTTGATAAAGTAATTTGTCAGGATTTGCAATTATATGAGCCAGTGTTACCTGTCTGCCGGGTACAATTTCCTGAATTATACGCATTTTATCATGTATAGAAAGATTTTTATCCATAATATCACCATGACAATTATATAATATTATCCTTAAAAAGTCAACATAAACTAAGTGCGACGTATTACCGCCGCACTTAAATTCAAAATTATTTACCGATTAAGGTCTTAAACTTCTCGTATGCCTCTTCCCATACCTCTGCATCCTGAGGCTCATAACGTTCTACAGGGAAAGAATTTACAACAATCTGACGGGCTTCCCATCTGTCCTTAGCTTCGCCTAAAGCCAGAAGCTGAGCTATCATGTTGCCAATAGCAGTTGCCTCAACTGGTCCTGCAATAACAGGACGACGGATTGCATTTGCTGTATATTGCATGAGCTGTTTATCCTTTGTGCCACCGCCAACTATACGAAGATAGTTAAGGTCATAGCCAATGATATTCTCACAGTTTTCAATAGCAACCCTATATTTAAGCGCAAGACTTTCAAGAGCGCAACGCAGGAACTCTCCACGGGTTTCGGGAGGTGTCTGTCCTGTCTCGATACAGTACTCTCTGATTTTCTTAGTCATGTTGCCAGGTGTCATGAATCTATCATCATCGGGGTCAATGAGAGCCTTTAAGCAAGGAGCGGCATTAACCTCAGCATCCAAGGTCTTATAATCAGTTTTGCCAAGTTTCTTCTCAAACTCACGTTTGATTTCGGTATAAATCCAAAGACCCATTATGTTTTTGAGGAAACGAACAGTATTATTATAACCGCCCTCGTTTGAATACTGAGCATCAAATGCTTCGGAGCTGGTGATGGGGTCTTCTAACTCAACGCCAAGCAAGGACCATGTTCCACAGGAAAGCCAAGCGCATTTTTCGCCTTTTTCCATAGGAACTGCAAGAACGGCACTGCCTGTGTCATGTCCGCAAACCGAGATACACTTAGCCTTAACACCAGTTTCATCGCTAATGTCAGGAAGAATATCGCCAAGGATTCTACCGCTGGGGGTGATATCCTGCAGAATATTCTTTGGAATTCCTAGTTTATCCAGCATGTCATAATCCCAATCTTTGGTTTCAAGATTGTACATCTGAGAAGTAGATGCTATAGAAAATTCAGTAGATTTAATTCCGGTAAGCAAGAAGTTGAGATAGTCGGGAATAAAGAGCATGGTCTCAGCGCTATCCAACAATCTCGGGAATTTCTCCTTAATAGTTGCCAACTGGAACAAGGTGTTAAACTTGATGAACTGTATACCTGTGCGATTATATAATTCGTCAGCAGGTATGGTCTCACAGGTCTTTTCAATAGCACCATCGGTCATAGTGTCGCGATAATGGAAAGGATTGTTTAGAAGCATATTATCCTTATCTAGTAGCGCAAAGTCAACACCCCAGGTGTCGATACCAATAGAGTCAACCTCAGAAATACCATCGCGGGAAATGTTAATAAGACCTTGCTTTAATTCATGGAAAAGTCTTAAAATATCCCAATAGAGATGACCGTTAACCATAACGGGCTGATTATCAAAGCGGTGGTATTCCTCGATGGTAAGCTTCTTTCCGTCGAATTTACCCAAAATCGCTCTGCCACTGGTTGCGCCATAGTCAAAAGTTATTAGTTTGCGTTCGCCCATAATATCAACTCCTATTTTATTTATTGTTTTTATAAATGATTTTTTCTTTAATTGAGATGCCTTTGTAACCTAGCTCATAGGCAACAAAACACACAAGCACCTTATACAAAATCGGAAGAAGCATGACCGATAAACCAACCCAAGAAAGGTCATCCGGTGCATTGCCAATTACCGCAGTTAAACCATAAGTTCCGTGTTTATTACTAACAAAAGCATTAAAAAGCGGCAAGAAACAGGAATTAACCAGTCCAAAAATCGGCATAGCAAATCTTATGCTGACTCCTAATTTTGCAATTAGCATTAAAATATAAGCCAAGATGGATACCACGCTGGAGTATACACCTAATTTTGCGCCTTCTAATTTATTTCTTGTAGCTCTGCCGAATGCTACTTCGTTGCGTCTGCGGTCACCGAATCCCCAAGCAACAGTATAAATCATAAGAGTGAAAACCAATACCGTTAAAATCTGAGACAGAACTTCGGGAAATGCGTCATTAGTATATATCTTATTATAATAGTGGGTATCGTCAGACTCAGGAATTACAGCTTCTTCCCCGTCTTCAAAGTAATAAGTAGTGCCAACTTCGTCGATAGCGTTGCCATCATCATCTACAATAATTTCAAACTCTGTATAGCCTATAATTTTCGGGTTGCCGATGCTTCTGAAAACAAAGAGGACAGATATGTAAATTACAAGGCTCAGCACACATGCCATAAAAGCATTCAATGCAATTTTCTTTGCTGCATCCTCGAAAGTTTTTGGTGCCTGAGGGTCGTTATAGTTACTTGCCACAGCGCTACCTCCTACTCGGTATAAAAGGCATCTTCCACTGCGGCGCAGATATAATGGTAGACAGGAAGATGAAGCTCTTGGATTTTATAGGTTTCGTTCTGAGGAACAACAATTGTTGTATCACAAAGAGATTTTAAAGAGCCACCATCTTTACCTGTTAAGCCAACAGTAACAGTACCTACAGCCTTGGCGACCTTTACAGCGTTAGCAACATTCTTAGCATTACCGGATGTGCTGATACCGATTAATACGTCACCTTTTTTTGCGTATCCAAGCACCTGTTGAGCATAGGACATATCGGGGTCAACATCATTAGCGAAAGCTGAAATGATAACCGAATTTTCAGTAAGGTTGATGGCGGGTAAAGATCCCTGCAGACGTGAAAACATTTCTTGAGGGAAATCAGGATAATTCTTTTCCATTAGTTCCCTTTGTTCCTGAGAAATAGGACGCATTTTAAGAAATCCTTTCATAAGCTCTCCAACAATATGACCACTGTCGGCAGAGCTTCCGCCGTTACCGCAAATCAATACCTTGCCATCGTTTTTATAACAGTCAATTATGGCATTGGTTGCAGCCGTTATATCGGCTTCACAAACCTTTAATGAGGGATAGTTTTCTAATAAATCAGATATTTTCATATAAATCACCTTTTAATTATATAGTGCAGTTGCAATAGCTGCAATATCACCTAAGTTTTCATCCAATTCAGCAGGGACAACCTGACAAACCGAAGCAGAAAGACTTAATGCCTCGCTGTCTATAACGGCCTTTGCATGGCCCCACAATAGATTTGAAGAACGCTTGAATATACTACCTAAAACAATGCGTTGAGGGTTTAATATATCAATAAGAATAGATAAGCCTCTGCCCAAATACTCACCGCATTTTGCATATACCGCTAATGCGGTCTCGTCACCACTATCTGCAGCATCTGCTATGGTTTTGGCGTTAATACCCTGAGGAGCAATCTCAGGATTAAAATATGCGGGGTGTTTTCCCTGCTGATAAGCTTCAAGACCCAGGGTATAGCCCAACTGAGCCAAACCACCGCCACTACAAAAGCCCTCAAAAGAACCCATCTTATGGTAGCCTACAGGTCCATTTTCAGAAAGGCGAACGTGTCCCGCCTCACCAGCGTTGTCGTTAGTTCCAGTATATAGTCTTCCGTCGAGAATAAGCCCTGCACCAAGTCCTGTGCCAAAGGTCATAAACACCATGTTGTCTGTACCCTTACCTGCGCCATATTTCCACTCAGCCAATGCACAGGCGTTTGCGTCATTCTGAAGTTTTACCGGAACATCGTAGCGTTCCTTTAAAATATCAACAATATGTATGTCGTCCCACATAGGAAGATTGGGGGGGCGCATTATTATGCCTTTTTTAGAATCTAATGGACCTCCACAGGAGATACCAATGGCGTCTATTTTTACATCTCTTCTGAATTCATCTATTATTTTGCAAAACTTCTTTATAACCGAAAGAGCAGGTTCGTTATTGTCAGTTTTAAGCTTTTCTTTTTTTAGAAACTTGATATCGTCGCCACAAACCTCAGCCAACATTACAGCACACTTCGTGCCGCCAATATCAACGCCTACCACATTGAGCTTATTATCCATTTGTTCACCTTTGTCTTCTTAATATATTTTATATTGTTAACAATATCTGTACATAAGATAGTGTTTTGCAACCACAAGCACTTTATTTATATATTATATAGTATCAAAAAACAGTGCTTTAGTCAATGCCTTTTAAAAGGAAATCTAATAAAAAGCGGTAGCAATTCTAATTTTGCCACCGCTTTTTTAGTTATTATTCTTGGGGATTAGATTCTTCTATTTCGGAAGCTTCACCCTCGGTATTTTTACCTTCCATAACAGCAATAAATCTTTCACCATCAATTTTCTCATTCATAAATAATTCCTGAGCAACGAGGTGGAGAGTTTTCATGTTTTCATTAAGGATTTCTTTGGCACGATTGTATTGATTAGTAATTATGGCTTCAATTTCATCATCAATCATAGCCGCAACCTTATCGGAATAATTTGGAGTTGCAGAAAAGTCTCTACCCAGGAAAACTTCATCATTTCCCGTGCCATAATTAACAAGACCGAGTTTGTCGCTCATGCCGAATTTAGTAACCATTTTTCTTGCAAGTTCGGTGGCGCGTTCAATGTCATTAGAAGCGCCAGTGCAGATATCATCCTGAGTCAGCTCCTCTGCGGCTCTGCCACCCAAGAGCGAACAAATATCCTCAAGCATACGCTTTTTAGAAAGATGGGTTTTGTCCTCGGTGGGAATATACATGGTGTATCCCGCCGCCATACCTCTAGGAATAATTGATATTTGATGAACAAGGTCTTGAGTGGGAAGAAAATAGGATACTATTGCGTGACCCGCCTCATGGTACGAGGTAATCTTTTTATCATTATCGTTTATAACATGAGACCTCTTTTCGGTGCCCATAACAACCTTAATAGTGGCTTCCTCAACATTAGTCTGGGTAATTGCTTTCTTTCCCTCACGGGCGGCAAGAAGCGCTGCTTCATTAAGAAGGTTTTCCAAATCGGCACCTGTGAACCCTGATGTGGATTGAGCAATCGTTTTAAGGCTGATATCCGGACCTAACGGCTTACCTCTTGCATGAACCTTGAGAATCTCTTCTCTGCCCTTAACATCAGGGTAGTTAACGGTCACGCGTCGGTCAAATCGACCGGGACGAAGCAAAGCTTTATCCAAAATGTCGGGACGGTTGGTTGCCGCAATAACTATTACACCTTGATTTGCACCAAAGCCATCCATTTCAACCAACAACTGATTGAGGGTCTGCTCACGTTCATCATGACCGCCACCGAGACCTGCGCCTCTCTGTCTGCCAACAGCATCAATTTCATCAATAAAAATGATAGCAGGAGCGTCTTTCTTGGCCTGTTCAAAAAGGTCACGAACTCGGGAGGCTCCTACACCTACATACATTTCTACAAAATCCGAGCCAGAAATTGAGAAAAAAGGGACTCCCGCCTCACCCGCAACTGCACGAGCTAAGAGAGTTTTACCTGTTCCAGGAGGGCCAACAAGCAAGACACCTTTAGGTATTCTTGCACCAAGCTCATTGAACTTCTGAGGATTTTTAAGGAATTCAACAATTTCAGAAAGCTCCTCTTTTTCTTCATCTGCGCCAGCTACATCGGCAAAGGTGGTCTTTCTGCCATCATCAGACGGTCTTTTGATTTTGGCTTTACCAAAGCCCATTATTTTGTCGCCGCCACCCATTGAGCTCATTCGCTTCATAAAGAAGAAGGTTAAGAACACAAGAACTGCAATCATCAAAAAGCTGGGCGCCTGACTAACTAACCAAGAAGCTTGACTACCGCTGGAATAGTCAAATTTAATCAGACTATTCTCTTCATCTTTATTCTGAATATTATTCTTAACAACACTTTCATGAATATCATTTACGAATATACTTACATCAGGCACCTCATAAACAAAGGTCTTATCTCCTTCGCTTCTGAGCTTGTACTTCAGACTACCACTATAGAGATTAAGTGAATATTCCGAAATTTCATTATTTTGAAACATCGAAACAACCTGATAATACTGCTTTTTAGCTGTGTTCTGATTGCTGAATTTTACTGCAACCACCGCGATAATCAGTACGATAGGAACAGCCAGTGTTATCAGAATCCTCTTAAAATTGTTTTTCAAAAATCTACACTCCTTAGAGATACTTTCAATTAGCGGAAGTTTCCCCGCTTTTTTCATAAATTAAAATTTTTCGGGATGCATCGGTAACCTTCACACGCTCGTCGATACCATATAAATTTGTAAATATAATCCCCCGCTCATCTTCAATAATGAACAAATTGGTTTTGTCTTTATAGGTAGGTTTTTCTTCACATAAAAGCTTACGCAAAGATTTGGTAACTTTACGTCCAACAGGTCGGTATTTATCGCCGTTTACTCGGCTTCTGACGGCCACGTTGCCTATTATTTTATCACAGTCTATTGAAAATTTGAATAACAAATTGTTAACATTATTTAACTTTTTATATTTTTCCAAATCAACTGTATAAAATTCACCAGCAGGCAGAGTATCGTTCGTTAAGGAAAAATCCGTATAGGAAAAGTCCCCATATATCTCCTTTTTCTCGGTGATAAATCCACGACTTGTGGCGTGAAATAAAAAGCCGTTGGGCAAAGACGTTGCAACATGATTCCCCATCACTACCCTATCCATTTCTTCGATGTGTGAATTGTCGGGCTTAAAGCCTAATTCTTTATAATACATCAAAAGCACACGTTTACGTATAGCGGGAGCTTCATTTTTCAGTCCAAAAGATACTAATCCAGCCTCTATAAATTGCGAATATTTGTGGGATGCAACCTTTTCTATATATTCGCTGTCATCACGAAGCACATTGGAGTTTCTGCGCAATACCGTCTCAAAAGATGGATTTAGCTCCTTGAGACAAGGTATGACATTGTGTCGTATTTTATTTCGGGTATAATCGTCGCTATTATTAGAGCTATCTATAACATACGGTTGATTCCTTTGAGACAGAAACTCAAGAATTTCACTTCTACTACAATCGATAAGCGGTCGAATAATGTTGTCTCTAACAGGCGGAATACCGCACAGTCCCTTTAAGCCTGTACCTCTGCAGAGGTTTATAATTACTGTCTCAGCATTATCGTCAGCATTATGTGCAGTTGCTATTAAGCCTTTAGAATGTTTATAGAAAGCATCGTACCTAATACTCCGAGCGCACAATTCAATGCTCTCATTCCGTTCATTAGCCAAGGACGCAATATCAACGCTCACAACATGACAAGGGATATTCAATTGGGCGCAAAGATCTCTAACGAAAATCTCATCCCGTAAGGACTCATCACCGCGTAAATTGTGATTAACATGCACAACCTGTAAGGCGAAAGAAAATTCTGAACTTAAATCAATCAGCGCCAGAAGCAGTGCAACAGAATCCGCACCACCAGAAACACCTACAGTGATATCAGCGCCTTTGACAGGCATATTGTAGTTATAAAATGCTGATTTAACTTTTGAAAGCATTAACGTAATCCGTCCTGCGCGGAGAATTTAGTGAACTGGCCATCCCAATGCAGATCAACAGTTGCGGTTTCGCCGTGTCTGTTTTTAGCAATAATACACTGCGCTTTGTGTTGGTCGGTTGGTTGTCCGTCTTCGTTGTTATAATATGCTTCGCGGTGCAAGAACATAACAATATCTGCATCCTGCTCGATAGAGCCTGATTCTCTCAAATCGGAAAGCGCGGGAATATGTGAGCCACCCTTACCCTCTGTTCCACGGTTAAGCTGAGCGCAACAGATTACGGGAATGTTAAGCTCTTTTGCCATAATCTTAAGGTTTCTTGTTATATCTGAAACCTCTTGAACACGGTTTTCCTTGGTCTGAGCAGAGCGCAAAAGTCCAAGATAGTCAATCATAACAACATCACAAGCGCCGTTCATTCTTCTGACCTTAGCCTTGATTTCAGGCACGGTTATACCAGAAGTTTCATCAAAATAAATAGGCGCCTTGCTAAGACGTTCACTGGCGATGCTGAGGTTTATATATTCCTCTTGGGTGAGCTGACCTGTTCTGAGCTTCTCGCTCTTAATACGGGCTTCGTCGGAAAGCATACGCTGAGCTAACTGGTCTCTGGTCATTTCCAAAGAGAAGAAACATACTGTTTTTCCGCTACCAAGAGCAACATTCTTTGCAATATTTAAACAGAATGAAGTCTTACCCATACCTGGACGAGCACCGACTATGATTAAGTCGGACTTGTTTAAACCTGTGGTAAACTTATCTATTGAGCTGATTCCACAAGGTATGCCAATATAATCCTTTCGGGTTTCCTCGTTTGCAAGTTTTGAAAGACGGGCGAAGGTCTCATTGCTCATAACATCAGCGATGTGTCTGAGACCAGCAACATCCTTATCCTGCCTTATGTCAAATATACGCTTTTCGGCATGGTCGAGAAGCAGTCCGGGCTCGGTCTTACCCTCCTGCGCATCATCAATAATATCGCGAGAAGCCAAAATCAAAGCTCTAACTGTATATTTCTCTTTAATAATACTTGCATAGGTTGTTATATTAGTTGCAGATGGAACCATTTGAATAAGCTGAGTAAGATATGCTTTTCCGCCAGATTCATCGTAAACGCCGTTCTTTTTCAACCATTCCAACACCGTTACAGGGTCAATCAACTGATTCATTTCAAACATTGTATATAGTGTTTCGAATATGGCTTTATGTTGTGGAACATAAAAGTGCATAGGTTTAAGCGTATCAGCAACCGAAAGAATGCTTTTTGGATCAATAAGTATAGCTCCTAAAACAGACTGCTCTGCCTCAAGAGAATAAGGAAGGTTTTCACCTTCAAAATCGATGTACCTTGAATCAGCCATAATTATTCCTCAACTTTGATACTTAAATTAGCGGAAATACCTGTGTATAGCTTCACCTCTACAGTATAATTTCCATAAGCTTTAATATCTTTCATAACAATTTTGCGGCGATCAAGCTTGATACCTTGTGATTTCTCGATTTCAGCAGCAACCTCCTTGGAAGTGATGGCACCGAAAAGCTTACCGCTGGCTCCCGCTTTTGCTTTTATTACAACATTGGTTTTATTGAGTTTGTCAGCGATATCCTGAGCTTGTGCCTTTTCAACAGCTATATGATGCGCCTTTGCTTCTTCACGGCTTTTAAGCTCACTTAATGCAGCATTGTTTGCCTCTACAGCAAGTTTTTTCGGAAAAAGGAAATTACGTGCATATCCATCAGATACGTTAACCAACTCACCTTTTTTGCCATGACCTTTTACATCTGCGGTTAATACGACCTTCATATTTAACACTCCGTTTCATAGTTCATATTTTTATTGTAATTATCTATAGTATTCTTTAGAAGCTGGGTAGTATCGATAAAATCATCTGATTTAACTTGACATGCTGCCATATTCCTATGACCTCCTCCACCCAAAGCTTCCATTATAAGCTGAACATTAACATCACCGTAGGAACGGGCTGAGATATTAATTCCATCAGCAATTCTGCACATAACAAAGGACGCTTTTACCCGTTCAAGATTAAGTAATTCATCCGCGGCCTGTGATGTTGCAATACGGGTAATATCGTCGTCTGTTTCATCAAAAGAAATAGCACAGTTACCGTAAAGCTCAGCTTTAGAAACTATTGAGGACTTGCGGGAATAGGTTGAAAAGCTGTCGGAAAACAAGCCTTTTACCTTTACCGGATCGGCTCCGCATCTTCTAAGATAAGCGGAAGCTTCAAAGGTTCTTACTCCTGTATGGAGGCAAAGATTCTTTGTGTCAAGCATTATACCCGAAAGCAAAGCGTCTGACACAAGCTCATCAGGATTATATGACGGCAAATACTGAATAAGCTCAGTTACCATTTCACATGCCGAAGATGCCGCAGTTTCGTGATAAAATATAACAGCATTATCTATGGCATCCACAGCCTTACGATGATGGTCGATAACAATAACATTCTTGCATTTGTTATACACTTCTTGATTTTCAAGAAATCCAGCGCGGTGTGTATCAAGTACTATTAACAAGGATTTATCATCAATTTTGTTTAATATATCGCTTCCATCGGTGAAGTTGCAACTATTGTCTTGGGCCACTATCCGTTTATATAATGCAGACGCCATTGTATGTTCTTTATCAAGAACAATGAAAGCTCGTTTCCCAATAGCTTCGGCAGTTTTATATAAGGCATAGGAAGCTCCGAGACAATCTAAGTCGGAGTACTTATGACCCATAATTATGATGTTGCTGGATGCAGACATCATTTCGGTTATCGCAGAAGACAAAACTCTGGCTCTCACCGTATTACGCCGTTCAACAACAGCAGAAATGCCTCCAAAGAATTTATAGTCGTTACCAGAGGATTTTATGGCAACCTGATCTCCGCCTCTGCTTTGAGCCATTTCAAGGCCCTGACGGCAATAAAACTCACACTCAGATAAGTCTTTTCCGCCCCTGCCAACGCCTATGGATAATGTAACACCTCCATAGTTATTCTGCTTTAATTTTCTTATCGATTCAAGAATACTAAATTTACCTGCGATTAGTTTATTCAAAGAACGTTCATCGGTTAGCACAAAAATATACTTATCGTTTCGGTTAATACTGATGCAGTTGATGTTGGAAAGCCAATTTTCGATTTCCTTATGGATAGAACTTCTAAAAGATGACTTTTCGCTATCCCTGCAGTTTCGCATAACTTCACTGAAATTATCGGTTGCAATTAGCATTACAACAGGTCGCGCCGCAAGGTATTCTCTGGCAGCTCTTTTCAAATTAGTGTTTTCTATCAGGTAGAAAATTCTGAGCGAGGAGGAATCAGTGTGTACGGCAGTGCCATACACACTGAATTCTTTGTTGTTATATTTGATTTCGGCAGTGCCGTTCTCAAGAATCGTCTCTCGATTAAGCCCTAAAAACTCATAGACGTTCTTGCCGTAGCAATCATTGGCTTTAAGATGAATTTCGAATTTCTTATTATACCAAAGGATTTCATCGTTATCCGAAACATATATTACAGGAAGATTAAATCTTTCCAAGGTAGGAGATTGGGGTTGAGCACTGCTATTTAAGGCTTCGACGAACTTACGATAGGTAGCCTGTAGATTAACAGCATTATATATAACTAACGCCGCTCCAATTAAGGTTATGAGCAATGAAACAAGCATTAGCCTTACGTTCACAAAAGCTAATATAAAAGTATTCAAAGCCAACAGAAATAACAAAATCAAATACAAAAGCAGATAGCTTTGATGAAAACCTTTATTTTGTTTCATTGTGCTCACTCCTTTAAAGGGATAATCTATTCATTTACACCTGCATAATAATCGGCAAAATCATAGGATTGCGTTTGGTTTTTTCATATAGGAATTTAGAGGTATCGTCGCGTAGACGCACCTTTATAGAATTCCAATCGGTTACTCTTTTATCATAACAACGCTCTAAAGTGTCACATGCCACCTCACGTACTTCATCGAAGAGCTTTTCAGCCTCTCTTACATACACAAATCCGCGGGAAATAACTTCCGGTCCTGATATAACCTCACATGTGGCAGAATCCATGGTGACAGTAATGATAACAAGACCGTCCTCTGCCAAATGTTTACGGTCACGAAGAACAACGCTTCCTACGTCACCAACACCAAGACCATCAACCAACACTCTACCTGCAGGGACAGATTCAACAACTTTCATGGTATCGTTTTTGAATTCTATTACCTTACCAATCTCGGTTGTTAAAATGTTTTTCTCATCCATGCCCATCTGAACAGCAAGATTTGCATGTTTGAAAAGGTGTTTTTGCTCACCGTGAACAGGTATGAAAAATTTGGGTTTAACAATACTTAGCATCAGTTTCAGTTCTTCCTGACATGCATGACCTGAAACATGTACATCGTACATCTTTTCGTATACAACATTGGCACCCAGTTTTATAAGCTCATTAATAACCTTGCCAACAAGCTTTTCGTTACCAGGTATAGGTGTTGCCGAAATGATTATCATATCCTCGGGTGAAATGCCGATTTGACGGTGGTCACCGAAGGCCATTCTATGAAGTGCAGACATAGGCTCTCCCTGACTACCTGTTGTTATAATAACAATCTCACCAGGCTCATAGTGTCTGACCATATCAATATCAACAAGCACACCATTGGGAACGTTAAGATACCCAAGCTCACTAGCAACAGCCACAACGTTTATCATGCTTCTGCCTGAAACTGCAACCTTTCTGTCACAGTTAACGGCCTCATCTATAATCTGCTGTAAACGGTGGATGTTTGAGGAAAAGGTTGCAACTATAATTCTATGTCCCTCTGCGATTCTGAAAAGGTTTGAGAAGGAACCGCCTACTACCCTTTCCGACTGGGTATAACCCGAGCGTTCGGCATTGGTTGAATCTGAAAGTAGGGCTAAAACGCCCTCACGACCCAACTCTGCAAAACGGGCTATATCTATAACATTATCGTCGATGGGGGTTGTATCAATCTTGAAGTCACCTGTCTGGATTACCGTACCCGCACCGCACTTAATTGCAAAACCACATGCATCAGGAATTGAATGGTTAACATGAATGAACTCAACCGAGAAACCGCCCAATTTAACTGATTCACCTGTATTTACAGAATTCAGCTTAGCACTGGCTAGTAAATTGTGCTCCTTAAGTTTTCCCGAAATCAATCCAACGGTGAGCTTAGTTCCGTAGATAGGAATATTAAGTTCCTTTAAAAGATAAGGAATAGCGCCGATATGGTCCTCGTGTCCATGTGTTACAACCATACCCCTGATTTTATCTTTATTTTTAATTATATAAGTGAAATCGGGAATTACGATATCAACGCCCGGTAAATCCTCGTCGGGGAAAGACATACCGCAGTCAACAAGCAACATGTCGTTGCCATATTCATAAAGAGTGATATTCTTACCTATTTCGTTAAGACCGCCTAAAGGAATTATTCTTAGAGGTAAAGTATTTTTTTTATTCTCTTTGTTCGCTAATGATTTTCTGGTTTTTCCGGAAGTCGCTGATTTTCTTTTAGACTCAGCAGATTGGTTGCTTTTTTGAGGTTTTCGAGATGACCTTTGAAAAGTGGATTTTGTTTTTAAAGATTGCTGATTAACGGGCTTTTTAGTTTGTTTTTTGTTTTTCTTTAATGACTTAGTTTCTTCTTGTTTTACGCTCTTACTTGATTGTTGAGCCATATAATACCTCCATATTAAATTTATGTATAAATATATACTAATCTTTAAACTACATAATAATACAACTATAATTGTACATATTATTCGTACTATTGTCAAGAGAATTGGTACATTTGCTTTATAATTATTGACAAATAATGGGTTTTAAAACAACCGTAACAATTAAATACATACGAGAATATCATAATAACAGTAAAAACTGTAAGGTGAATAGCATGACATTAAACGAACTACAAGAAGGTCAGTCGGCAACGGTTACCGAAATTAAGCTACAAGGAGCAATTCGAAGACGCCTCTTAGATTTAGGACTTATCATCGGGACAAAGGTTAAATGTGTAATTAAGAGTCAATACGGAGATCCTATTGCATATAGGATAAGAGGCGCTTTGATTGCTCTAAGAAACAGCGACACTAAAAACATCTGCGTTAACAAGGAGTGATACTGATGGGTCTGACTGGTAGCTCTACTGGCCATAAATCACAAGACATAGGTATTAATATAAATCCTCAAAATTATGATATTACCGTTGCATTAGCTGGTAATCCCAATGTGGGAAAAAGCACACTGTTTAATGAACTTACAGGGCTTAACCAGCACACCGGCAACTGGGCAGGAAAAACCGTTAGCAGTGCTGCGGGTAGTTTAAAATATCAGGGTAAAAATCTGTTAGTTATAGACCTGCCTGGTACATACTCTCTGAAAGCGGACAGCCCCGAAGAGGAAGTTGCGGGTGATTATATATGCTTTGGCAACGCCGACTGTGTCGCTGTTGTTTGTGATGCAACCTGTCTTGAGAGGAACCTGAATCTTGTGATACAAACGCGTGAACTGTTTAAAAACGTAATAGTTTGTGTAAACCTGATAGATGAAGCTAAGCGAAAAAACATACATATTGATTATGAAAGACTGTCCCGATATTTAAAAGCGCCGGTAGTACCTATGTCAGCAAGAAGAAATAAAGGCGTAAAAGCGTTTATCAATACCCTCCTTAATTCCAATGGTACAGAATATTTTAAAGTAAAATATCCCAAGACAATAGAAGATGCTCTTAAAGATTTAGTTATCCCTATTGAGAAATCCATTGATTGCAGAAACTTAAATCCAAGATGGATAGCTTTTAAGCTCCTTGAAGCTGACGACAAAACCATAGAGAAAATTAATAATCATTTAGAATCTGATTTGTATAATATATCTGAGATAAATGATGCATTGGAGGAATATTCAAAACATTTATCACCGCAAACAGTAAGTGATGCAGCAGCAGGATGCAGTATATTAACATCAGAATATATTTACGGCGAAGTAGTTACATCAGGAGAGAACAGCCACATCAAACGAGAAGAAAAGTTCGACAAAATTCTTACCGGGAAAAGAACAGGAATACCAATAATGCTGAGTCTTTTGTTTATCATTTTCTGGTTGACAATAAGCGGTTCTAATTACCCATCAACGCTGCTTAGTAACATATTATTTAAGGTGGAAGATTGGTTGGTGCTCTTGTTTGATTATCTCGACGCACCAGATTGGTTAACGGGGGTTGTGGTACACGGTGGCTACAGGGTTCTTGCATGGGTGGTATCTGTGATGCTTCCGCCGATGGCTATTTTCTTCCCGTTATTCACCGTGTTGGAGGATTTAGGCTATTTGCCTAGGGTAGCTTTCAATCTGGACCATCACTTCAAAAAGGCTGAAACATGTGGGAAACAGGCTTTGACAATATGCATGGGTTTCGGATGTAACGCGGCAGGTGTGGTTGGCTGTAGAATTATTGAATCTCCCAGAGAAAGACTGATTGCAACCCTCACTAATAATTTTGTGCCTTGCAACGGTCGATATCCAACCCTTATTGCGATTATATCCATGTTTTTTATAGGAAGTGTTGGTGGTTTTTTAGGAACGTTATCCTCTACTTTTTTATTGTTAGCTTTGATTGTTTTAGGCGTTATTGTAACATTTGCTATATCAAAACTTTTGTCTCGAACGTTACTTAAAGGTGTCCCCTCTTCCTTTGCTTTGGAGCTCCCACCTTTTAGAAAGCCCCAAATCGGTAAAATTATAGTTCGTTCTATTGTAGATAGAACACTTTTTGTATTAGGCAGAGCGGTTATCTCCTCGATACCTGCGGGTATGCTTATTTGGATTTTAGCAAATGTAACAGTAGGTGGCTCAACCCTCCTATCAATATGCTCAAATGCATTAAATCCAATAGCAGAGTTATTTGGCCTTGACGGCGTTATATTAATGGCTTTTATTTTAGGATTTCCTGCAAATGAAATCGTGATACCAATAATAATTATGACATATATGAGCACCGGTACGCTTATAGAATACGGAAGCTTACATGAATTAAAAGCGTTACTGATAAACAACGGATGGACTTATACTACAGCAATTTCTATGATGCTCTTTTGCCTGTTCCACTGGCCGTGTGCCACAACCTGTCTGACAATTAAACACGAAACGGGTAGTATGAAATGGACCATTTTATCGGCAGTTCTGCCAACTGTTGTGGGTTTACTTATGTGCTTTATATTTAATTCGGTTGTAAAAATATTCTAAATTAATAAGGCTTGTAATATTTCACCGCCAACCTTCATATCATTGAACAAACAGAAATGAGCACAGGAGGTCGGCTCTTATGACAAATACCAGTATATATAAAGACATAGCGGACAGAACAGGCGGTGATATATACATAGGAATTGTGGGACCGGTCAGGTCGGGAAAATCCACTTTCATTAAGCGGTTTATGGAATCCTTAGTTCTGCCCAATATTGAAAGTGATTATGAAAGGAATCGCGCAAATGACGAGCTTCCTCAATCCGCTTCGGGAAGAACAATTATGACCACCGAGCCGAAGTTTATACCCGAAAACGGCGTCGATGTCAGTCTTGACGATGCCGTTAATTTCAAGGTGCGGATGATTGACTGCGTTGGTTACATTGTACCAAGTTCGATTGGATATATTGAAAACGAACAGCCAAGGATGGTTATGACACCTTGGTACGACGAGCCTGTGCCCTTCAATATGGCAGCAGAATTAGGTACACAAAAGGTTATAAACGAGCATTCTACAGTTGGGCTATTGGTTACCACAGACGGTAGTATAAGCGATATCCCCCGCGAGGAATATGAGGAAGCGGAGGAAAGGGTAGTAAATGAGCTTAAGGCTATTGATAAACCCTTTGTTATACTGCTAAACTGTATTGACCCAAAATCAGAATCAGCAATCAATATGGCTAAAAGCCTCACGCAAAAATATGAGATTCCCGTAATTCCGATAAACTGCATAGATTTAAGCGAAAGCGAAATCAAAAAGATTATTGCAAAGGTGCTGTATGAATTCCCAGTTAAGGAAATCGCGGTGCAAATGCCCAGCTGGGTTTCATATTTAGACCCTGAACATTGGTTAAAAAGCGCCTTATGCGATTCAGTGCTTACTTCCTGCAAGAAGATTACCAGAATCAGAGAAATTAACAAGCTTATTAACGATATCTGCGATTGTGATTATGTTGAGGGTTCGGATGTAGGCAAAATTGATTTGGGCAGTGGATGTGCTGATGTAACGGTTAAATTACAAAATTCACTGTTTTATAAGATAATCACCGAAACCAGCGGACTAAACATAGACAACGATGAAACCCTAATAAACAACATAAAAGAGTTAGCGGAAATTAAGAGAGAATACGAGCGCTTCCGCGATGCAATTAATCAGGTTGAAGCAACTGGCTACGGTATAGTTATGCCAACTATAGATGAACTGACATTGCAGGAGCCTGAAATAATGAAGCAAGGCAGTCGTTACGGTGTTAGACTCCGCGCAAGTGCGCCCTCTATACACCTTATGAAAGCCGATATAACAACCGAGGTAAATCCAATTGTAGGTTCAGAAAAGCAATCTGAGGATTTGGTGATGAGCCTTCTAAAGGATTTTGAGGAGGATCCAATTAAAATATGGGATTCCAACATTTTCGGCAAATCTCTTAATGAACTCGTAAATGAGGGATTACATACCAAACTCGCCCGTATGCCCGAGGATGCAAGGGTAAGATTGCAAGAAACCTTGGAACGAGTAATTAACGAGGGTTGTAGTGGACTGATTTGCATCATTCTTTAATAAAATTTTTAAGACCACCTAATGGTGGTCTTAATTTCTTGCGTTTATAAATCATCAGGGTCAACGATTAGATTTTGAATTGAGCGCATTTGATAATCGCTGTTTTTAACGAGCTTTGGGTTTTTTAGCACTCTGTCGGCACCATTGAGAGCACCGCGACGGGGATCGTCGATAAAGTTAACCTTAACATCAAGATAGTCAGATAGCATTTTGTCCATGCCAAAAAGTCTGGCACCACCGCCGAGAAGGTAGATACCGTCATCGCTGATGTCAGCAACAACATCTGGCTCGGTTTTTTCAAGAACACTCTGACAACCCTTGCATATCATATGGAGATGGTCAAGTATTGCTTCATAAATCTCTGACGAAGATACCTCAAAGGTCTGTGGGAGACCAGTAAATAAATGTCTGCCTTTGGCGGTTATAGTTACATCGAAGTCGCGCTGAACAGCACCACCCACCGCACGTTTTATGGCTTCGGCAGTTTGTCCTCCGATTAACATATTCTTCTCTCTGCGCACAAACTTGATGATATCGTCGTCCAAATCTATTGAGCCAACACGCAGGGTGTCGTTCTGGACAACTCCGCCGAGAGAAATGGTGGCAATATCGGTTGTTCCACCACCGATATCAACTATCATACTGCCATGGGGTTTTTCTAAATCAATGCCTAATCCCACCGCTGCAGCGATTGTATTTTCAATAGTGCTGATATTTCTGCAACCCGCCGCCGCAACAGCATTAGCCAATGAATGATGCTGAACGGTTGTGACACCGCTGGGTACAACAACTATTATACGAGGCTTAATAACCCTGTTGCCAAAGGTGGATTTGATAAAATGTACTATCATTTCTTCGGCAATGTTATAATCCGAAATAACACCACGTTCAAAAGGGAAAACCGTGGTAACGCTGTCGGGGGTTCTACCAAACGTATCCTTAGCCCTTGTTCCGAAAGAAATCGGCTCCCATGTGTCTGTATCAACCGACACACAAGAGGGCTGTTCAAGAACTATTTTACCGCCTGAATACAGCACGGTTTTATATGAACCTGCATCCATTACAATATCTGTAGGCATCTAAAAACTCCTTAAGTTAATTAATAAACATATTATACAATATACTTCTCAGGTTTTCAAGTGATTACCCGCTTATAGTGGCAGAAAGGCAAAAGACTTCTTTTGCTCCTGCCTTTAAGAGCATTTTGGAACATTCGTTAACTGTGGAGCCTGTGGTTATAATATCATCCACTAAAAGCACAGTCTTGCCCTTAACATCCTCTTTTGACACAAACGAATATATTCCCATTACATTATCCGGACGAAGTCTTGCGTGGGATATTTGGTGCTGAGGCTTTTTGCGACCTGTCTGTTTAAGTAATTTAAAGTACGGTAGATCAATTCTTTTGGTCAGTCTTTTGCAAAGCACATCTACCTGATCGTAGCCTCTGCGGATTTTTGCGGAAAAGCGCATAGGCACAGCGGTCATTAAATCTATATTAAATTTAGTATAATACTTTTGATACGCGTCTGCCATTTCATCTGCAATCAAATCCGCGAGTTCTATGCGGTTTTTGAATTTATAGCAATATATTAGTTTCCTACTTCCGCTCTTATGCAAAAATGGAGCTACGCAACCCGAAAATTTTGGAGAAAGATATTTCGGGCGGAAGTTAGTATTACCATGGCTCCACAAAAGCGAAACATAGTGAGGCACACGACGAAGTCTGATTTCACAGGCGGGACAGTAAGTTTTACTAAAATCTATTACCTTATTACAAACACCACAACGATTCGGAAAAAGTAAATATAATAATGTATTAAATATTTTAAACAGCTTAGTCTTCATTTTTTCAAGAACTCTTCCAATCCTGTGTAACGTAAGGTTTTGCGATTGTTATCGGTCATCATACCCACGAGCTCTCTGTCGCCGATAATTATTATATGATTCTTAGCCCTGGTGACAGCAGTATATAATAGGTTTCTGTAGCAGAGCTGCTGTGGGGTAGAAAGCAAAGGAATGATTACACACGGAAACTCACTCCCCTGACTTTTATGAACAGTGACGGCGTAGGACAACTCAAGCTGGGATGTATCCTCAATATTATATACAGCAACCCTGTCATCAAACCTGACAGTTACCTTTTGAGAAGGGGTGTTAATATCTTCTATAAAACCAATATCCCCATTGTAAACACCAGAGCCTGTTTCACCGTTGTCGCGATTCCACTCAATGTCGTAATTATTCTTAATCTGCATAACCTTATCCCCTACTCTCAGCACATAGCCCTTAAAGGTTATTTCGGGCTTGTCCTTGTCTGCGGGATTAATCTGCTTTTGAAGCATATTATTGAGTATAACAGTACCTACAGGGGTCTTCTTAGAAGGGCAAAGAATCTGAATGTCAGCGCATGTATCGTAGCCATAAGCTTTGGGTAAACGATTAACACATAGATTGAGTATATAATTACCTGCTGTGTTGGGACTGTCAATATCTATCATAAAGAAATCCCTGTCTTTATCATCAAGTTCAGGGTGTACACCGCTCACAATTTTATGGGCATTTGTAACAATAAGGCTTGACATAGCCTGTCGGAAAATTTCCGTCAATTCTACAACAGGTACAGTATTAGACGCGATAATATCACTCAGAACGTTTCCGGCGCCAACACTTGGTAACTGATTGCTGTCGCCAACCATGATAACCCTGCACCCGAGGGTTAACGCTCTAAGTAGACTTTCAAACAACAAAGAATCAACCATGGACATTTCGTCGATGATGATTGCATCGTGATTCAAGGGATTGTTTTCATTGCGGGAAAAAATCTGTTTATCGTTGTCGTCCCACTCTACCTCAAGCAGTCTGTGGATAGTTTTGGCATCCTTACCGGTTACTTCACTCATACGTTTTGCAGCTCTGCCTGTTGGTGCAGCCAATGCAACCTCGAAACCCGATTCCTCCAATACCTGAATAATTGCTTTAAGGGTTGTAGTTTTTCCGGTACCCGGTCCGCCCGTAAGCACCAACAATCCCTTTTCTAATGCCATGTTTATTGCTTCTACCTGCTTATCCTGATATTTAATTCCGAAAGAATTTTCAAGCCTTTCAATAGCACCTTTAGGCATCCTGATTGATTTGGGACTGATACTCAACATAATATTGAGTTTAGAGGCAATAAAACGCTCTGCAGAATAGTATTTTTCGAGAAATATGAATTCTGTTCCGTTAAGCTTTTCGGCTTTGATTTTGACCTGCCTTTGCAGGCCGATAAGGGCTTCTTCAACCAAATCCCTATTGCACTCCAAAAGCCCAACCGAAAGTTCAATAAGCTTTTCTTTCGGAATACAGGTGTGTCCGTTTTGCAGATTGTGTTTAAGAATATGTATAATACCAGCGGAAATTCTATTTAAATCATCTTTTCCAACATTAAAATATGATGCGATTCCAACAACACGTTCCCAACTAAAACCGATTTCTTCGTTAAAAAGGATATAAGGATTGTTTTCAATCTTCTCTACCGTCTTTTTTCCAAGAATTTTATAAATTCTATTTGATTCATCGGGTGTTATTCCATACATGTTAAGATGCATCATTATGTCACGAATACCATTTTGCATTCGATATTCGTCACTAATTTTTTTAGCTTTAGAAAGAGATATACCGCGAATAGTTGCGAGTCTATCATAATCCTTTTCGATAATTTGGAGAGTGTTTGCCCCAAATTTTTCAACAATCTTTCCGGCGGTTGCAGGGCCTATTCCTTTTATCGCTCCAGATGAAAGATAGCGCATAATTGCCGCCGCTCCCTCAGGTGCTACCAACTCATAGGAATCAAACTTAAACTGTCTGCCATAGGTGGAATGGAATGTATAGCTACCATGTAGCTTCACATTCTCACCCTCTGAGGGATTTGGCATATTGCCAACACAGGTCAATTCTCCATCGGAGGTGGAGATGTTGAAAACACAGTAACCGTTCGCATCGTTTTCGTATGTAATGTACTCTATAGTACCGCTTACTTCTTCAATATTCAGTTTCTCGACCATCATAGGCATTACCCACATCATTAATAATTTCTGAAAATTCGCTGTAACTCAGCAATTTAATGTCAGTATTGCGGCAATGATCCTCGCATAGTTTAAATTTTTCAGCAGTAAGACCACAACCCACAATGTAGACATTATCATATCTTTTTATATTATACCACTTGAGTCTTGATAATGCAATTTTTGTTTCTAACTCAAGATCATTATTTTGATAGTCCGTAATCGTCAACAAAAGATTAGTGGTGCAACATGCATTATTTAGTCTCAAAAAAGAAACGACAATACCTTTTACAACAAATATGACACCTATAATTGAAAAAAAACCAATTATTAAATATAACATAAACATATAAATCACCTATATCATTATATGCACCTACATCTGTTTTTGACTTAATTATAAAATTTGCGACACAGCAACATGGTTTTTATAACACTTAAATGTTACCTCTCCGTTTGCTGTTGAATATATATAAGAGCCGCAAGAAATTAAAGCCGCAACAGTTGATGGGATTTTTCTGTATCCTGTAGAATTAGTGATAACAGAATACCTTGGAGATACTGCTTTAAATAAATCAGACGTATTATCTTCAATCCAGCCATGATGAGGCACTTTCAATACATCGTATTCTCCAATCCCATCCGTTAAAATTTCTGCAATCCTCTCACTCTCAATATCTCCAGTCATAAGAAAAGAAGTACTTCCATATTCTAAGGAAATCATTAATGAGGAATTATTACTGGCATCCTGTGTGAAACTATCACTTTTAGGCGGAATAATTTCAAGGGTTGTATCGCTGAACTGAAAAGAAGTATTTTCTCTTATTATCGTTGGTTCCAGTTTCAATTCTTTAACAATATTTATAAAATTCTTATGAGCTTTACTGTACACCTTGGGTCGGTCGTATGTCACATAAATTTCATCGGGCTCGTAGTCTTTTATTACATCAGCCGCGGAGCCTACATGATCCTTATCATAGTGGGTTATAATAAGACAGTCGAGTTTTTCTATATTCATGCTTTTAAGCTTGGAGTCGATATAAGAGTATGATTCCTGCAGGGCGGTATCTATAAGAATTGCCGATTCTTGAGTTTTTACAATTATACAGTCTGAATTTCCTGTCTCTAAAAAGCATACTGTTATAAAATTTTTATCGGTACTTCTTACAAATATTGCAGTAGATATAAAAAATAATGTCATAATAAAAGACACGGCTTTTTTCAAATTAATTCACCCTAAATTAATTTAACCGTGTCTGAAAATATTATTATTTGTTCTTTTTGCATATTTTGTTATAAATTAACAAACCAACAGCGCTAATGAACAGGGTTGTAGCATAAACAGTGATTGCTAATATGTAGCTTTCCCTGCCCAGTGCGCCGCCACTAATAGTTGAGGTTACTACAGAGGGAAATCTACCAACAACAGATATGAAAATCAATGTCGAAACCTTTATATCCGTAAGTCCTAAAAAATAGGTCAATATATCCTTTGGAGTACCCGGTAAAACAAAAAGGAGAAAAAGTAATATATCCCTTTTTCGTGATTTTTTCAAAAACTTAATATTAGAAATCTTTTCTTCTGAAAAAAATATTTCCACAAAGGACATGCCAAATTTCTTTACCAAGCCGAAAACTATAAGGCTTCCGACCAAAATTCCTAAAGTAGTTAGTACAGTTCCCTCCACCGCTCCAAAGGCGTATCCCCCACCAAATTCTAAAGGCTCTCCAGGTATGAGGGCTATAATCACCTGCAAAACCACCATGCCGACAAAGAGCAGTCTACCCCACAATCCGTAGGTATCTACCCAATCTTGAAACAGTTTTGGATCTTCAACAAAGCGAATCATTGGTCTGCCTATAAACCAGGTTATAAAAAGCATAAATGTCGAAAATAGAATAAACACAATAATTCCTATTAGCTTTTTTCTTTGAATTTTCGAAACCAATTTAAACGTCACTCCCAAATAACATGAGATGAAATTATATATTTTTAGTTAGTAAAGACACAGATTCCACATGACCAGTTCTGGGAAACAGATCGACAGGAGTTAGCTTTTTAAGAATGTATCCCAACTCATTTAATATAGAGCAATCACGGGCCAAGGTTGAGTCGTTACATGAAATATATACAATTCTTTCTGGAGAGAATCCCTTTGCAACGGTTTTTAAAAGCTCAGAGTCACAGCCCTTTCTTGGAGGGTCTAATATAACGACGTCGGGAGTCTCTCCCCTATTTTTCAGCAAATCAGCAGCCTTAGTGGCATCCATACATAGAAATTCAGAATTCTTTATATTGTTGGCTTTTGCATTAAGTTTTGCGTCTTCTACAGCCTCGGGAACTATCTCAACACCTATTATACGCTTTGCTTTCTTTGCCATCGAGAGCCCTATTGCACCTGTTCCACAATATAAATCAAGCACAATTTTGTCCGACGACTCAGCATATTCATTGGCAAGGTTATATAGCTTTTGAGCCATGGTTCTGTTAACCTGATAAAAGGACAAAGGCGAGATTCTAAGCTTTACCCCGCATAGTATATCTGAAATATAGTCACCGCCGTAAAGAGTTATACATCTATCTCCTAAAACAACATTGGTGTTGGCTTGGTTAATGTTTATCTGAAAACTTTTAAACTGCTCACCTAACAAATCAAAAAGTTTTGATTTTAGAATATCAGCATAAGGTAGCTCGGCACCATTTATAACAACAATCACCATAACTTCAGAGGTTTCTTCACCTCGTCTTAGATATAAGTGGCGAAGAAGACCATTTCCTGTTGATTCATTATAAACAGAAAGCTTATGTTCATTTGCCCAATCACAGAAAACTTTTGTAATTTGCGAAAAGACATCGGGCTGTAGTCTACATTCATCACATTCAACCAGTCTATGGCTTGATTTAGAATAAAATCCACAAATCACTCTGCCGTTTTTGTCAGTTCCCACAGGGTATTGGGCTTTATTTCTATACGAATCTATACAATCAGCACCAAGAATATCCTGTGGGGTAAATTCGATACCGCCAATTCTACGGATTGAATTATACACCTGGGAATATTTGATTTCACATTCCTTTTTATAGTTAATATGTCTGAACACACAACCACCACAACGCGCAGATGCAGGACAGTCACTATCTATTCTATTGGTGGATGGTTGGATAATTTTCAAAATCTTACCCAGCGCATATTTGGTTTTGACCTTTATAATCAAGGCTTCTATAACATCACCAACAGCGGTGTTTGGTATAAACACAACCCTACCATCAGGAGCTTTTCCTACTCCGTCTCCGCCGCCAGTTAAATCGGTTATATGGAGTTTTATAACATCATTTTTCTTCATTGTTTTACCTTTTAAAAAAGGGGCAGATGTTTCTGCCCCAAAATTATTATTCTAAATAGCCGTTAGGGTTATTTGACTGCCACCGCCAACCGTCGGTGCACATACGTTCAATATCGTATTCAGCCTGCCAATTAAGAATGTTCTTAGCTTTTGTAGCGTCGGCATAAACCTTTGCGGGGTCACCGGCTCTGCGTCCAACGATTTTATACGGCACATCCACTCCCGAGGTCTTTTTAAAAGCAGAAACCAGTTCTAAAACCGAAGTACCGTTACCGGTGCCAAGGTTAAAGGCATCGCAACCGAGATTGTTGGCAACCCAGTCAACAGCCTTGACATGGCCCCTTGCTAAATCCACAACATGAATATAGTCACGAACACCTGTGCCATCAACCGTATCATAATCGTCACCGAAAACACTGAGTTGAGGAAGTCTGCCGACGGCAACCTGAGTAATGTAAGGCATAAGGTTGTTGGGAATACCCTTTGGGTCTTCGCCAATCAAACCGCTTTCATGGGCACCGATTGGATTAAAATAACGAAGCAAAGATACAGACCATTCACTGTCGGAAACACATAAATCTCTCAATATGTCTTCTATAAACAGTTTTGTTCTTCCATAAGGGTTAATCGCACCTAAAGGCATATCCTCGGTTAATGGCATCTTTTCCGCAACACCGTAAACTGTTGCAGAAGAACTGAATACCATCTTTTTGCAACCGAATTCATTCATAACCTTACAGAGCACAACAGTGCCAGATATATTGTTTTCGTAATACTTAAGAGGAATCTGTACAGACTCGCCAACTGCTTTAAGTCCAGCAAAGTGAATAACTGCCTGAATGTTATTTTCACCGAACACCCTACGGAGACCATCGCGATCAAGAATATCAACCTTATAAAACTTAACGTCCTTACCTGTTATGGTCTTTAATCGGTTAAGTACCTCTATATTGCTGTTTGAAAGATTGTCGGCAATAACGACATCGTATCCAGCATTAATTAATTCAACGCAGGTATGACTACCTATGTAGCCTGCGCCACCTGTTAATAAAATCTGCATATATTTTCCTCCGTTTCTCAGGAATTACATTATATAATACTATCATAAGTTTTGTCAATAATATTATAGACTTTTAAAGAAAAGTAGTGTATAATGTGTTATTGGTAAAATTTAGTAGAAATAAAGGTGTAAATGTTGAATTTTCATGTAATAGGTTTAGAGGATAAAGCAGTATTCGAAAAATATAATATTGATAATTCACGCTCTGCATACAACTTCACAACCAATTACATTTGGAGCGGCGCGGACAAGCTTAAGGTATGTATTGAGGATGATTTTCTTTTCATCCTCTGGGATATCGGCTCTCACTCACGTATGCTCTATCCTAAAGGCTTTGGGCAAAACAAAAAAGCAGCAATAATTAAAGCTTGTGAATATATGAAAGAAATGGGAATAAGACCTAAATTTGCCCATCTATCAGAAGATGATGTTCTGGAAATGAAAACCTTTTTCGGAGATGAGTTTATATTCGATTACGACCGCGATGGCTCAGACTATATTTACGATGCACAAAAGCTAATATCTCTCAGCGGTAAAAGGTTACATTCAAAGAAGAACCATCTCAACTCATTCAAGAGAAACCATGAGTTTGTTTACAGATGTATTAAGCCTGAGGATATACCTAACTGTAAAGACTTGTTTGACCTTTGGTATAATGAAAAGGGAGAAATCACCCGATTGATGCCCGAATCCAGAATTGCCACCTATAAGCTTTTAGACAATATATACGATTTGGGTCTTAAGGGTGGATTGATTGAGGTTGATGGCAAGTTTGTAGCTTGTACTGTTGGAGAAAAAGTAACTAAAGATACAGCGCTCATCCATGTTGAATTTGCTGATACATCATATAATGGTAGCTATGCCATAATAAATCAGCAATTTGCAGAACGAGAATGGTCGGATATGAAATACATCAACCGCGAAGAAGACATGGGTAACGAGGGTCTACGCAAGGCAAAAGAGTCTTATCAGCCCATAAAACTTCTTAACTCCTACAAAGCAATATTAAAATAGAAAAACACATATATTGAAGCACAAAAAAACAAACCCCTCAGTAATTAAATACCAAGGGGTTTGTTTTTTATTATTTTACTAAAAAACGGTGATAAACCTTTTTGCCCTTTTTAAGTACAAGGTCGTCGGAGAAATCCTCCAATGTATAAGAAGTGTTGGGGTCGGTTACCTTTTTGTCGCTTACAGATACACCGCCCTGCTGGACAAGACGTCTGCCCTCACCCTTAGAGGGAATAAGACCAGCCGCCAACATTAATTCAAGAACTGTTATCTTACCATCGGTAAAATTGTCATCGCACAGCTCGGTGGTGGGCATGTTAGAAATGTCTGCAGAATTTCCAAAAAGTGAACGGGCTGTGGTCTGAGCTTTTTCGGCTTCTTCGGTGCCATGAATCATCTGAGTGAGCTCATAAGCCAATACTTCCTTTGCTTGATTCAGTTCGCTACCCTCAAATTTTTCGTATTCACAGATTGTTTCAAGAGGCAGGAATGTGAGCATTTTCAAGCACTTGATAACATCAGCATCGTCAACATTTCTCCAATACTGATAGAAGTCATAAGGGGTGGTTTTATTTGCGTCGAGCCATACTGCGTTACCTGCGGTTTTACCCATCTTCTTGCCCTGGGAATCGGTGAGCAATGTGATTGTCATTGCATGAGCATCTTTGCCTAACTTCTTACGGATAAGCTCGGTACCGCCAAGCATATTTGACCATTGGTCGTCACCACCAAACTGCATATTACAGTTGTGATTCTTAAACAGATAATAGAAGTCGTAGGACTGCATTATCATATAGTTGAACTCCAAGAACGAAAGGCCTTTTTCCATTCTCTGCTTATAACATTCAGCTCTCAACATATTGTTAACCGAGAAACAAGCACCAACCTCACGGAGTAATTCAACGTAGTTGAGTTCAAGCAACCAGTCGGCATTATTTAGCATAACAGCCTTGCCGTCGGAAAAATCAATAAAATTCTCCATCTGACGCTTGAAACAAGCGGCATTATGGTCAATATCCTCTTTAGTTAACATTTGACGCATATCGGTTCTGCCAGAGGGGTCACCAATCATGGTTGTACCTCCACCGATAAGGGCTACAGGTTTATTTCCTGCAAGTTGCAGACGCTTCATAAGGGTCAGCGCCATAAAGTGACCAGCGGTGAGGCTATCTGCCGTACAGTCAAAACCTATATAAAAGGTTGCCTTACCGTTGTTAATCATTTCCTTGATTTCTTCTTCGTTAGTAACCTGAGCAATTAGCCCACGTTCAACGAGTTCTTCATAAAGTGTCATGTAAAAATCTCCTTTTATTCCTCAGCCGATTCGGATTCAATTAATTCCTTAGCTGTATTATATAAATTTTCAGTTATATCAGAGCCAGCCATAATCCTTGCTACCTCGTTAATGCGGTCATCGCCGCAAAGGGTATTAACAGAAGTAAAAGTATTACCGTCTCGTGTTTCTTTTTTGATAACCATGTGGTTATCGGCAATAGCTGCGATTTGAGCGAGATGGGTTATACATATAACCTGACGCATTTTTGAAACTCTTTTAAGTTGGATTCCTATCTTCCTTGCAGCTCTGCCACTGATACCTGTGTCGATTTCGTCGAATATCAAGGTATCTACATTGTCCTTATCCGCAAGTACACTCTTAATACTCAGCATAATGCGGGACAATTCACCACCTGACGCTACCTTGGAAAGGGGCATTTTTTGCTGTCCCTTGTTTGCGGTAATAAAAAATTCAACACGATCTGTTCCGAGAGAATTGTAATTCCCCTGATTGATAACAACCTCGAACTCCACATCTTCCATATTGAGAAATCTGAGAATATCACAAATCTCCCGAGACAGTTTCTTTGCAGATTCAACACGGGATAACGAAAGCTTTTTAGCTTTTGTGATAAGCTCTGACTGGATAGATACCAGCTTTTCCTCGAGCTGAGGAATATTGCCTTCGGTAACTTCCATTTCTTTTAGTTTAGATTCACAGTTCTTAAAATACTCCAACAGTTTTTCCTCACTATTACCGTATTTTCTCATAAGTGAGTATAAAAAGTCAAGTCTATTTCTGGAATTTTCCAAAGTTTCGGGACTGAAGTCTAAATTATCCAGCAAACTCACAACTTCGTCTTTTATGTCGTCAAGCTCATAAAGCAGAGAGGAAAGGCGTTCACTAAGTTTGGAGATTTCCTTAATATCGGTCAGCTTAGATATTTCACCAACTCCGAATTTAAGTTTGGAAACAGGACTGTTATCCTCTTCTTCTGACAAAAGATTAGTAAAATATGATAGCTTTTCACTTATAGCTTCATAATTCTCCATTGCAGATATAGAAGCTTTTAAGGACTCAATCTCCCCTATCTTTATGTTGGCACTAGCAAGTTCATCGTGCTGAAATTTCAGAAGCTCAAGCTGTTCTTCCTGACTGGAATGTAGCTCCATCAGGCGCATAAGTTCTTTTCTTAATTCCTTAAATCGTTTAAAAGAAAGCTGATAATCAGCTAAAAGTGCATTATTTTCAGCGAATGAATCCAGATAATTTATGTGATTATCCGGATTAAGCAGAAGTTGATTGTCATGCTGTCCGTGAATATTAATAAGATATTTTCCTATATCCTTTAACACCGCAGTATTTACAGGAATTCCATTTACTCTGCAGGTTGACTTTCCGCCACTTGACAAAGTCCTCTGGAATATATACTGACCGTTATCATCTTCAATGCCGTATTCATTAAACACCTCTTTACAATAGTCGGAAACGTCCTGAAATACGGCTACTACCATCGCTTTATCACAGCCTGTACGAATAATTTCCCGAGATGTTCTTTCACCTAATACAGCATTAATCGAGTCAACGATTATTGATTTACCTGCACCCGTTTCACCAGTCAACACATTTAGTCCGTTATCGAAATTAGGCTCAGCGTTTTCAATTACCGCAATGTTGTTTATTAATAGATTTACAAGCAAGGCTCAAGGCTCCTAACTATTGATAATAGAGTTAAGTGTTTCCACAAGAAGATTGGCTGTCTCAGAATCCTGAGTGACAATCAAGATTGTGTCATCTCCTGCCAAAGTGCCAACAGTCATGTGGGAATACATATGGTCGATAGCGGCACAGGCGGCAGAGGCGGTACCCGAATAGCACTTAACTATTACGTCGTTCATAGCTGACTTGATGCTAAGGGTGGAACGCTTGAAGATTTCGGTGTACCTATCGTGATTATCACCACTGGGAGCCTCGTGAACTCTGTATCGGTAGTTTCCCTCTCCATCTAAGCCCTTTATTATATTAAGAGCCTTAATGTCTCTGGAAATTGTTGCCTGAGTAACGTTAAATCCAAGCTCTCTCAGCTCCGACTGAAGCTTTTCCTGAGTGTCAATAACATTGTTCTTTATGAGATTTAAAAGAGCTCTGTGTCTTCCGTTCTTCATTTGTTTACCTCCTGCAAGATTTTTGCTTCCAATCTTTGGAAAATAGACTCAGATTTAAGACAGACAAGCTTAACAGCGGTGTCGGAACTTTGGATTTTGATTTTATCATCACCGAGAATTCTCACAGCAACCTCGCCGTCTACTGTCAAGAAAGCTTCCTTGTCACCAGCTGTATCAACACTGATACACATTTTGGTATCAGCAGGTATAACCATGGCTTTATTCAAATATGTATAAGGGCAAATCGGGGTCAATAACACGCTGTCGAGCCTTGGGTCAAGCAAGGGGCCACCTGCGGAAAGTGAATATGCGGTTGACCCTGTGGGGGTAGAGATAATTAATCCATCGGCACGATAGCGTAAAGTGTGGTCATCTAACTCCAAATCTATATCTATCATTCTGGATAAAGAGCCCTTGCAAACAACGGCATCATTAAAGGCTAAATATTCTTTTTTATCATTATGAGATTCAACCGAAACTGAAAGCATAATGCGTTCATCAATGGTATATTCACCTGTTAGAATCTTTGAAATCAGCTGTAGCTCCTCGCCCTTTGCCGACGCTAAATAACCGATTCGGCCGGTGTTTATTCCTAAAACAGGCTTATTGTACAGCGCTGCTTTCTTTGCGGTGTGAATGATAGTGCCGTCACCGCCAACAACCATCAAAATATCGCAAACAGAAAACACATCATCTACAATATTGAATATATCAGTCCCTAAAGCGTTTGCCGTTACCTTGTCGGTATAAAAATACACTTCCTGTTGATTTAAAATATCAACAGTTTTAAGGGCAATCGCCTTAGAATTATCTTTTTCAAAATTTACAATTAATGAAATATTCATAGCATACTCCTAAGATAAAGCAATATGAGATAAATTTACAATTTCTTCTGCCGTAATATAGGATAGATACGCAGGATTATCAGACTTCTCTATATAAGCTAAGTACTCAATATTGCCCTCAGGCCCTTTTATGGGGGAAAACTCTATCCCTAATACTGAGAAACCGTTTTGAAGCATGAAGTTGGTTACATTTTCAACCACCTCACGGTGAACCGCTATATCCCTTACAACACCCTTTTTGCCTACCTTTTCCTTCCCTGCTTCAAACTGGGGCTTAATAAGGCAAACTGCTCTGCCCCCATCTTTCAAAAGTCTGTGCAATGGTGGCAGAATTTTATTAAGAGATATAAAGGAAACATCCACCGAAGCAAAATCCAGTGAGTCTGGTATTTCAGCATTGGTAACATATCGGAAATTAGTGCGCTCAAGATTAATTACTCTATCATCGTTTCTGAGTTTCCATGCCAACTGACCGTAACCTACGTCAATGGAATATACCTTATCTGCTCCGTTTTGAAGCATACAATCTGTAAATCCGCCAGTTGATGCTCCGATATCTGCGCATATGAAGCCCGTAAGAGATAGCCCAAAAACGGTCATAGCCTTTTCGAGCTTCAAACCTCCGCGGCTAACATATTTAAGCGGATTTCCCCTCACTTGCAGAACATCTGTAGGCTTCAGAGTTATTCCAGGTTTATCCGCTTTTTGATTATTAACAAATACCACACCTGACATTATGAGAGCCTTGGCTTTTTCTCTGCTTTCCGCAAAGCCCTGCTCGTATACGGCGGTATCTAATCTGAGTTTTTCGCTGATTTTAATCACTCTGCCTTTCAGGATACAGTGTTGATTATAGAATCTGAATCCAGTCCGTGAATTTTTCTTTGCTCGGTCTGTGTACCTTGCTTTACAAATTCGTCTGATATAGCTGTAATATGATAAGAGCCCTTATATCCACGCTCCAAAAGCATAGCCGACAGCTTTTCACCTATGCCGCCTCTGAGACTTGTTTCTTCAAAAAAGTATATACTCTTATAATTAAGAAGCTTTTCTATAAGTTCTGAGGAAAAAGCATTTATACAGTTTAACTTAACAAAATCAATGGTTTGATTATCCAAAGCAATTCTACAGTTCGAATATGCTACACCATAGGATATAACACATCTGTCAGAGGAATTATGTGTTATTGTATAATCGTTATCAAATTCATTGATTTCTATATTTTTAGGCTCCGAGCCTCGTGGATATCGAATTATCCATATACCCTCATCCCTTAAAACGGCTTTATTAAGCAGGTGTTTTAATTCATTGTAGGTTGAAGGCGAAAAAATCTTCACATTGGGTAATGCCGAAAATATTGAAACATCAAATACTCCCTGATGGGTCTCTCCGTCGTTACCTACAAGACCTGCTCTGTCTACGCAAAAAGTTACGGGCAAAGAAGCCACCGCCACATCGTGCATCACTTGATCGAAAGCACGTTGAAGAAAAGAAGAATATACGGCAAAGAAAGGTCTCATACCTTTTACCGCAAGTCCGGCGGCAAAGCCAACGGCATGTTGTTCGGCAATTCCCACATCAAAAAAACGATTAGGAAATTTTTTGCTGTATTCCACGAGTCCTGTACCCTCGGTCATTGCGGCAGTTATAGCACAAACTCGGCTATCCTTTACTGCTAAATCACAAATGCATTTACCAAATTCGTTAGAAAAATTGCTTACGCCACTTTCTCCAACACCAACCTCTACGTCAAATGGAGCCACACCGTGGTAGTTTTTAGGACTGGCTTCAGCATATTTGTAACCCTTACCTTTGATAGTGAGTGTATGAATTACAACAGGTCTTTTTGATGCCTTTGCAATATTAAACACCTGCTCAAGTTTTGCTATATTGTGCCCATCAACAGGACCTAAATATTGAAATCCAAGGCTTTCAAAAACATTGCTATGGTATATAACATTTTTAAGCATGAGTTTAGAATTATATATGCTATTGCGCAATGGCATACCGATTAAAGGTATTTTAGAAACGGTCTTTTCAATAAATGATTTTAGATTATAATAAGCTGGGTTAGTTCGCACCTTGTTAAGGGAACGAGCAAGGGCGCCAACATTTTTTGAAATAGACATTTTGTTATCATTTATAACAATAATCAAACCTTCAGCTTTACCTACGGCATTGTTTAGTCCCTCAAACGCCATTCCACCGGTAAGAGCACCGTCGCCAATAACAGCAACGACATAATCCTGTTTTCCGTTAAGCTTATTGGCATAAGCAATACCGCAAGCGGTAGATATAGAGGTGCTGCTATGACCAGTAACAACAGGGTCGTGCTCACTCTCGTCTGGACGCTGAAAGCCCGAAACACCACCGCTCTGACGTAATGTGGAAAAATCCTTATATCTTCCTGTTATCAGCTTATGGGTGTAGCTTTGGTGACCAACATCGAATATTATTGAATCCTTTGGAGAATTAAATGCTTTATGCAGAGCGACGGTTAATTCCACCGCCCCAAGATTGGAGGCAAGATGACCGCCGTTTGTAGAAACAGTGCTCATGATTTCTTCGCGTATTTCGGAGCATAGAACATTTAACTCTTTTTCATTCAGTTTTTTCAGTTCTTGAGGCGAATTAATTTCGCCTAAATATTTATAAGACAAGAAAACAAATCCTTTCGGAATTTTTAAAATTCTCTATAGCATAAATCTTCAGCAAGAAGCTTTAACTGTAGAGCTTTTTCGCCAAAGGGAGATAAGGCATTAATTGCCTTTTGGGTATACTCCTTTGCGATTAATTTAGCTTTTTCCAAGCCGAGAAGTGAAACAAAGGTGGATTTATTATTTACACTATCACTGCCAACTGGTTTTCCGAGCTTATCTTTATCGCCAACAACATCTAAGATGTCATCCACAATTTGAAAAGCCAAGCCTAAATATTTTCCATATTCATTAGCGGCAATTATTAAGTCATCATCCGCATCTGAAATTATACATCCCACGGAACAAGCCGCCTGTAAAAGTCTTGCGGTTTTAAGCTCACAAAGAGTCTCAAGTACTTCGTATGATACCTGCTTTTCCTCACTTTCAAGGTCAATGACCTGACCGCCAACCATTCCGTTGACACCTGCATATTCCGAAAGCAAAGAAATACAACGATTAACGTTTTGAGGCAATGCATTTTGGACATTAGAAGCAGTAAAAAATGCATGGGTAAGCAAGGCATCACCAGCTAAAAGTGCGGTTGATTCGCCGAATTTCACATGACATGAGGGCATACCTCTGCGCATATCATCGTTATCCATGCAAGGCAGGTCGTCATGAATGAGAGAATAGGTGTGAATCATTTCCAATGCACAAGACATGCCAAGAGCCGCCTCGCTGTCACCACCACAAATATTCGAAAATTCCATTAAAAGGCAAGGCCTAATTCTTTTACCACCTATGGAAACACTGTAATTCATAGCATCTATCACGGAGCTATACAGCTTCTCATCGTAACCTAATGCAAGTTGCAGACCGCGATCTACAGAGGGTTTATATCTCGAAATGATATCACTCTTCATTAGCGTTGTTTTCCTTTATATATTCTTCGATAGAAATTATTTTTTGTTTCGCAGTGTTTAGGGCTTCGTTACAAAATGCTGCAAGTTTCAAGCCCTCATCATATAGCTCCACGGTTGAACTTAAATCAGCCTTTCCGCCCTCTAAAAGAGAAACAATCTCCTCAAGTCGGGCAACTGCTTTTTCATATGTTAACTCAGTCATTATGATTTTCTCCTTCCAATTCTATAACGGTACATTTTGCGCCACCCTTGAAAAATCGTATATTCACATTGTCCCCTGTTTTAAGGTCAGAGGATTCTCTGATTATTTTCCCATTATGGCTTACAGCGGAATATCCACGCGCCATGGTTGAAATTGGATTAAGGGCTTCTAAAGCAGTAAGAAGATTTTTAAATCTGCTTTCAACACTCATATACGAGGCATCTGCAGAAGATTTAAATCTTGCAAAAAGCTGAAGAAAATTATCAAATTTATTAGATATAATCTCTTTAGGATCTTCAAAGACACGGCAGGAAATACATCTATCATAGCGCTCAAACTGAAAGTTTATGCATTGGTAAACGAGTTCTTGTATTCTTCGCATAGTATATTTAAGTTTTTCCAAAACCTCGCTTAAATCCGGAACAGCAATTTCAGCCGCAACAGATGGGGTTGGCGCTCTCATATCGGATACAAGATCGCAGAGAGTGAAGTCGGTTTCATGACCGACTGCAGAAATTACAGGTATGGGAGATTCATAGATTTTTCGTACAAGTGCTTCGTCATTAAAGCAGAATAAATCCTCGTAAGAACCGCCTCCGCGACCAATGATAATCAAATCAATTCCGCTGACTGAATAGACCTGATCCAACATACAAATCATAGATTTTGGAGCAGACTCGCCCTGAACTACAACAGGGCACATCACAATTTCAACGTTAGGATTTCTTCTGGTAATTACTGATATAATATCCTGAATGGCAGCTCCCGTTTCAGATGTCAACACTGCAACCCGTTTAGGATTTTGTGGCATAGGTCTTTTGTTTTGTGGGTTGAAAAGTCCCTCAGCTTCCAGTTTCTTTTTTAGCTGTTCATAGGCTAATGCCAATGCTCCGATACCAGTGGGTTGCATATCCTCAGCATATAACTGATACTGACCGTCTCTCGGATAAACCGATATTTTACCGCAACAGATAACCTGCATAGAATTCTCAGGTATAAATTTAAGACGAGTTGCAGCTCGGTTAAACATCACACACTTAATGACAGACTCTTCATCTTTCAATGAAAAATATAGATGTCCACTAGCATAATGGTTTTTGAAGTTAGATATTTCTCCCTCTATAAAAACATTATTAAGATTAATATCTCCGTCTATTATCGACTTTATATATGTGTTAAGTTGACTTACGGTTAAAACCTGAAAGTTCATATAGAAACATGCCCCTCTTTAATGGCTGTTAATACTGCGATTCCTGCTGCATTGTCACGAGAGAATTCGGGTCGGGCAAAAATGCAGTTAATAGTCTTTGGAACTTGCGCAGAAATAATGCTATTAGACATAACCCCTCCGGCATACACCACCGGATATTCACCATGTGTTTTGAAAGCATGGTTTGTCATTTCCAAAACAGTTTGTAAAATATAGTTGATGGCAAATCGAGCGATATCCTCCTTGGCTTCACCCGAAGCCAACATATCCCTACAGATATTTTCAACACCAGAAAGACAACAATTTCCGTCTTTAAGCGTGACTTTGATTTTTTTTGGTGAAACGCCGTTACATGCTAGGGCATCAAGAGCAATTCCTGCTGGAAAATCAAGTCCCAGCATAAGACCTACCCTGTCTATAATCTGCCCTGCATTCAGATCCAATGTTTCTGCAATAAGCTCACAGCTTATAACCTTTTCTTCACTTGGTCTTACCAGCAACAGTTCGGTTGTCCCGCCGGAAACGTGAAAAGCATAAAATTTATCTTTTATGAAATGCAGAGCGTTACGAGAATATAAAGCCGCCATGATGTGACCGCTCTGGTGGGAGAATTCATAAATCGGGCAGCCTATAGTAGAAGAAATGGAAGAAGCCACCGACAAGCCAGACAAAAAGCAAGGCATATAACTTCCCTCGGCATCACGGGGTTTAGTTGAAACTCCCACTGCCGATATTTGACCTTCATATCCTGAAACAGCTTGATGAATTATTTCAGGAAGCGTTTTTGTATGCTGAAACACAGCATCGCTTTGTCTTAATCCTTTGTCTCCGCGTTTAATGGATAACAGCCTACCGAAATTTTTAACCACACCACTCGCTATATCAAAAATAGAAGCGGAGGTGGTGTAATTACTGGTGTCTATACCTAAAACGGCAGACATCATTCTGCCCTCGCAACTGAGCCCAACACTCCGTTAACATAGGATGAATCCTCATTAGTGGCATATTTCTTACAAAGCTCCACCGCCTCATTAATAGAAGCACCAACAGGTACAGAATCCACATATTTGATTTCATATATAGCCAAGCGAAGTATGCTTAACGCTACCTTGGAAATCCTACCGATTGTCCAACCGGTCAGATTTTTCTCTATAATGGAATCTATTTCGTTTAAATTATCGTAAACACCGCGAAAACAGCTTTCGGAAAAATCGCTGTGTTCATAGTTTTCGGCATTTAATGCATCTTCTATAATTTCCTCAACAGAATCAGATCTGAAGCTCTTTTCAAATATAAGAATAAACGCCTGTTCCCTTTCAGCTTTTCTGTTCATAAAGCACCTACTTTTCAAAATATACATTTATACATTATCATTGTATAACATTATAATGAATTTTTCAATGATTTTACAGAAATATTTTAATTTTATACATAAAAAACACCCGATTAACGGGTGCTTTTTTGAATTATTATTTATTATATACATCATTCTCGTCGAATTCGACTTCCTTAAGCTCATCGTTGCTAACCTCGTTTTGAGGCGTCTCGCTCTTTGATTTAAGAATGAACCATATAACTACTGTGGCTACAACTGCCAAGCTCACTATAATAAGAATAACTATAATTAATGGAGACAGTAAACCTACAACGTCGTTTTTAGAGTCTGTATTATCAGAGGTAACATTTCCTGCCAATACTTCATTTCCATCTTTGGTCTCGGATGTGTTATTATCGGCAGAGGTTGTCTCCTCCTCATCGTCCAATGTATCAACAACATTTCCACCTAATACAACCGATGCGGTTGAAGATACTGAAGAATTGGATTTAGAAGATGTTTCGTTTTTCGAACTGAAATCTTTATTATCCGAGGTAGGTTTCTTCGCAGGAATCTTTCCGTTAGAATTGCCCTCCTGATATGAGCCTTGGGTTACATCAGATGGTATTATAACACTGGCAGTGGTTTTAGCAACCTTAATTTTGAAGGTATCAGAAAAACCTTTATATGTAACGGTGATGATCTGCTCACCAGAGATTACATAGTTATATCCACCTACGGTGTATTCGTTCTGCAGAAGATTTACAATCTTATCGGTATATACGGCACTGACCTTAAGACCGGTTAAATCAAGCACAGGGTCACCCTGTACATAATCTAATTTCTGAGGTAAAGAGTCGATTTTTATACCAGTAAGCTCAGAAATTACATCATCCTTACCTGGCGCTGGCAGTCCTTTTAAGCCGATACCATCTTTTGTTATTTCCCAGACTGTGCTGAAATTAAGTCCATCATAACTCGATTGATCGGACAACTGAGCAGATGTCAGCTCCTTACCGTGACGACCTGTAATTTCCTCGTTGATGGTCCCCTCTAAATAATATGCATATTTAACATCAGCCGTATGGTCTTCACCTGCAACGCCGCCAATATAAATATGGGAAATAACCTCAGAAGGTGTCATGGTGCCGTAGGATACAAAGCCATCAACCTTGCCGTAGGTAAGTCCCGAAACACCGCCTATGTATGCATTTGAGGTTTTCTCAACTATAATACCGCCACCGAAAAGACAATCGGTAAATTCAGTACCTGCTCTGGAAAATCCTACAATGCCGCCGCCGTAGCCATCCATTCTGCGGTCTATACCGTTAGCAAATATAGAGCCGAAAGAGGCGCACTGTTTAACTATACCCTTTTCGGTATATCCTAAAATACCGCCGGTGTACTGTTGACCACCGCTACTGTATACATTAACATACGAAACTGTGTTGATAACCTCACCCTTGAGCATTTCACCACACACACCTCCAGTGTATGCAGTGACAGCTATGCTTTTGTTGTTGACGTTACCCGAAACGTAACAGTTCTCGATTGTGCCGAGGTTGACACCAGCTATAACGCCTGAATAAGCGTATTTTGAATTCTCGTTCGTCACAGTTGCATTTTCAACATTCAGGTTTTTAATAGTACCTGAATTATATGCGAATATACCGGCATAAGCTGAGGACCCAGAAGTTGATTTTACGGAAGCAATATCAATTCCTACAATGGAATATCCTTTGCCGTCAAGCACACCTTTGAACTGATTGGTGGCGCTGAACAAAGGGGTAAACTCACCATCGGCCTCGGTTACAACTATATCACCGGTAAGATGATAGGTTGCAGTTGGATCATTCTCCATTTCACGAAGTTCTTTAAGGCTGCCTACCGCTATAGAAGTATCTGCGGAAGCAGGAATCAGGAAAACCGAACAAGCAACTGACAGAGCCAAAAGACTTAATAAAACATATTTAATAGTTTTCATAGCTAACATACCTTTCATTTGTACATCTATAAATATTGTAACATAACTACAGATAAATTTCCACCATAATTTTAAGCCTCAATGCTGACACAACTTCCCATATCGTTATGCTCAACAACGATTTGCCTGTCTATGGCGGTTTTCAAGGAAGATACATGGGAAATAATACCAATTAACTTATTACTGTCTCCAAGCTTTTTCAGGGTTGTAATTGCGCTTTGTAAGGAATCCTCGTCCAAAGATCCAAATCCCTCATCAATAAACATGGTATCCAGCTTGATACCGCCCGAATTGGATTGTATTTCGTCAGCAAGACCCAGCGCTAATGCCAAGGACGCTTTAAAGCTTTCACCGCCAGACAGTGATTTTACGCTTCTTACAGTGCCTGTTTTATGGTGGTCGATAACATTAAGCTCCAATCCGCTTTGGTGTTTACGGTCATTAGAATTTACATCTCTTGTCAGCTCATACCTACCGCCAGTCATTGCCATAAGACGAAGATTTGCCCGTCGAACAATTCTCTCAAAATAGGATATCTGAGCAAAGGTTTCTATATTGATTTTCTCTCTTCCGGAAATGTTTCCCGATGCAGTGTCACTCAAGGACTTAGTAACAGACCAGCGCTTTTCGATTTCCTCGGCTTTGAGGATGATGGTCTTAAAAGAATTTAATGCACTTCTGTTTGTTTCAAGTCTATGATTAATCTGCAAAAGCTGAGCGTCTACAACTTCTTTGTTATCTGTAAGTTCACGGATAATTTCGTCGTAGTATTGTATGCTTTGATATTCACCTTGAGGAATTGTTTGCTTAAGCTCCTTGATTCCGCTTTTGATTGAGGCAACCTTACTACACCATGATGCATGGTTTGCTTTTGCCGTTTCAATCATCGACTTCGAGTGCGAAATGTCCCTTTGAAGCCTTGAAATGTATTGCTCTAACTCTTGGGTGCTTTGATAGGTCAACTCCGCCCTCATATCCGAAAGCTGTTTGCGGGTAATCTCGGAATTAGCCTTTTGGTAACTTAAAGTCTTTTCTGTTTCAGCGAGTTCTTTCCCGTTTTCTAAAATCTCTTTATTGACAGCTTCGAGCTCCTCTGTGGCATTTTGAGCGTCAGCAATATGTTCAGCCATGGTTTCACATTCACAAAGCTTTATTTCTAAAGCGATTTTATTCTCATTCAAAGCGGATTTAATATCTTGTCCGCAGGTTTCAAGGGAACTTTCGGGCAAGATATTATTCAATCTTTTTAATAAAGACTCTTTAAGAAAGTCGCATTTACCTTTTAACGAGTGAGCTATTTCGGATTTAACGGCGGCTCTTTGCATAAGAGTGCGACATATCTGCTCTTTTTTATCAATTTGAACTTTGCTGGGTGCATTATCAGAAACGTTTGCTAAATGAGGGTGTTCCAAAGCTCCGCATACTGGACACGGCATTCCAGCTTCCAGATTAGACGCTAAAATCCCTGCTTGTTCATCAAAATAGCTTTTGTTCATTAAACGCCATAATTCATTTTGTTTTTCGTATTCAGCATATACCAACCTGTATTCTTCAAGGGTTTGATTGTACTCTTCTGATTTATTACAAAATGAATTAAAATCTTTATCAAGCTGAACGAATTGTTCTTTTCTCAAATTAAGCTTTTCGATTTCAAGTAGATAGGAGTTGTGCTTTTCGGTCAAGGGTAAAATCACCTCTTGCTTTTTTTCAAGCTCAGATTTTTTCTTTTGTAACCTTTTATTAGATTCGTTTAAATCACAAATGATACGACCAAGCGCCTCTATTTCTTCGATGGCTTTTGTCACTTCTTTCTGAAGCTGGTCGGCTTTTTCGTATTTTGGAAGGTCTTCTCTGGCTTTAGCGTCTTCTTTAACCATTCCGTTCAGCTTTTCTTCTACTGCTTTAACCTTTTCAACTTCATTCTCAGCTTCGGTTAGGGCTTTTTGAGATATTGCCAGTTCATCTTTTAACTGTTCTATACGAGATTTAGCAGTAAAATACTGCTGAGCATTAGTGCGGAGGGTTTTAATTTTATCTATCTCTTTTTGAACATCTTCCAAGTTTTCACAGTTTTCTTCAATTAAATTGTTATCCTCTTCTAAAAAAAGTTCCATTAACATTTGCGGCTCTTTAAAATCCACAAAGCCCTCGCTAACTATACGCTGAAATTCAGCCTTTTGGGGACTGTCTACCGGTGGGATAACGCTCTTAAGTTGTTGCTCCAGCTGAATTTTGACCCTTGTGTATTCATCCTTAACCTCCCGGTTTGCGGCACCGAGCTTTTCGGCAAGTTCTTTATATTTGTCGGTTTTGAACAGCTTTCGAAATATTTCAATTCTTTCCTTTGTGGAGGCAAATAACAGCTTTAAAAAATCACCCTGAGCAATCATGGCAATCCTACAAAACTGGTCCTTTGAAAGACCGATAAGAGATTCTATAGCCTCATTACATTCTGCTACTCCCTCATGCACCTTTTTAGGAGTCTTAAAAACTGCATTGGCTTTTTGTTCAACAAAATCCTCGCTGTTTCTTTTAGAGGGCCTGAGATATCTTGGATTGCGACGAATATTATATGCTTCCCCTCTGTAAATAAAGTCCATATCTATGTATGTTGGGGTGTTGGGGCTTGAAAATCTGCATCTGAGCATGGTGTCATCCCTTGCCTCACCACTGGCTTCACCAAACAGTGCGAAGGAGATAGCATCAAAGATTGTGGTTTTACCCGAGCCGGTATCACCTGTTATGAGATATAGTCCACTGTCTCCCAAGAGAGAAAAATCAATTACCGTGGCATCGGTAAACGGACCAAAACCACAGATTTCCAAACGAATCGGTTTCATTAATTTCCCTCCCAGATTTCATTAATAGTTTTGGTCAGAAATAGCTTTTTCTCCTCATCTAATTCATGACCGTTTTGCATAGTGTAGAGCTCACTAAATATTTCATTTGGGGTCTTTTCAAGAGTATCAATATCCTCAAATATCGTTTGTTCGGAATTCTCTCTACCCTCATAGGTGAGCTTCATTATGTTGGGATAGACAATTCTTAGTCTGGACACCGCGTCCTGCACCTCATCTTTATCTGTTAAAACCACATGTAAATAATCATCTGTTGCGGTGTTTTTATAGTTTTCCAATGCCGTCAATTCTGAGTAGCTTCCTTTAATCACCCTCATGTCATGCAAAGGAGCAACCGGTATTTCCTTAATAAAAATGTCAGTTTTAGATTTAACATCAACCACTGTTACAGATTTACTGTGGTTAACCTCAGAAAATGAATATTTAAGAGGTGTGCCTGAATATCTTAAAGTTTCTCTGCCGATTTTCTGCGCTCTATGTATATGACCTAATGCTACATAGTCGAAGTCATCGAAAACAGACGCTTCTACATTATCTATTCCACCTACGGAAATATCCTCGGACTCCGACATTATAGCGCCTGTAACAAACTGATGAGCTACAAGTATATTAATTTCATTTATGTTTATATCTGTGGATTGAAGAATTGTTAGAACAGCGTCGGTGTACGAGTTTATTTTAGCTTCGGGAAAATGTTTCCTTGCTATCGAGGGGCGGATGTATGGCAAAAGATAAACATTAACCGGTACATCGCCCTGCTCTAACGTTGAATGAGAAACAATGCCATCAAAAAGAGGCGACATATATATACCGCTTTGGCTCATGATACCCGAGCCAAATGCGATACGTTCAGGTGAATCGTGATTACCGCTGACAGTGAATACCGAGAGATTCCTTGCGCTAAGATTAGTGATAAACCAGTCAAAAAGCTCAACTGCTTCTGCTGACGGTACGGGCTTATCATAAACATCACCAGCAATCAGCACAGCAAATATATCCTCATTATCAATAATATTTAAAATTTTCTCTAACACAAAACGTTGGTCTGACAGCACAGAAAACTCATTAACACGCTTACCGATATGTAAATCCGAGATATGCAGAAATTTCATATAATACACCTCAAATACAGTATACCAAATTTTCAGCAATAAATAAAGTACTTAAATTGCAATACGGCTCAATATACATTGAGCCGTATTCTTATTTGTATTCTACTCTTTTATAAATTTGAATTCATTTTCTTCATAACCACAGATAACTCTGTCCCCCGACTTTATAGTGCCATCTAAAATAAGTTCACTCAAAGCGTCTTCGATTTTATTCTGAATCGCACGACGAAGCGGACGGGCACCGTAAATATCGTCGAAACCTGCATCTGAAACAGCCTTTATCGCAGAGGTATCGAAGCTGATTGTAATGCCCAATGACTCCATGCGAAGCTTTAGAGTATCCAGCATTTTTTCGGCTATTTTGAATATATCCTCTTCGTTAAGCTTATTAAATACTATAATATCATCAACTCTGTTGAGAAATTCGGGCTTGAATGTGCGGCGAAGCTCTGATAGAACTTCGTTTTTAATGCTTTCGTCGTTTTTGGCGGAAGTATCTGTAACGAAGCCAAAAGCCGCTTTTTGCTCGGTTATGAAACGAGCTCCCACGTTAGAGGTCATGATTACTACCGTGTTCTTAAAATCGACTCTGCGCCCCTGAGAATCGGTTAAAATACCATCGTCAAGAATCTGCAAAAGCACATTGAATACATCGGGGTGTGCTTTTTCTATTTCATCAAATAGAATTACAGAATATGGTTTTCTGCGCACACGTTCGGTAAGCTGTCCACCCTCATCGAAACCGACATAGCCAGGGGGTGAGCCTATCATTTTAGAAACTGTGTGTTGTTCCATATATTCAGACATATCGAGCCTTATAATAGCAGATTCGTCACCGAACATAGCTTCTGCCAAAGCTTTGCAGAGTTCTGTTTTACCCACACCTGTGGGGCCGAGAAAAATGAATGAGCCAATGGGACGCTTCGGGTCTTTAAGACCTACTCTCCCACGACGTATTGCACGGGAGACGGCACTGACGGCTTCGTTTTGCCCAATAATTCTGCCGTGAATTATATCCTCCATTTTGAGAAGTCTGGCACTTTCTTCCTCTGTTAACTGAGAAACAGGCACTCCAGTCCAACCCGAAACAATTGCCGCTATTTCTTCTGAATTAACAACGCCCGAAATATGCTCGTTTTTATCGTCCCATTGTTTTTTTGCATCTGCCAATGCTTCTCTCAGTTGTTTTTCCTTGTCTCTTAAAGCCGCCGCCTGTTCAAACTGTTGAGCCCTGATTGCTTCGTTCTTCTCCTCGGAAATCTTTTTGATTTCCTCCTCTCTGACTTTCAGATCGTCTGGCGCTGTATAAACGCGAAGTCTTACCCTGGATGCGGCTTCGTCGATAAGGTCGATCGCCTTATCAGGTAAATATCTGTCAGCAATATATCGGGATGATAGCTTTACCGCCGCAGATATTGCATCATCGGTAATTCTTACCTTATGGTGAGCCTCATATTTATCTCTTAAGCCCTTAAGAATAAGTTCGGCATCCGCTTCACTGGGCTCACCAACCATAACAGGTTGAAATCGTCGCTCTAGCGCAGCATCTTTTTCTATATTCTTACGATATTCGTCCAAAGTGGTGGCACCAATAAGCTGAAAGTCTCCTCTGGCAAGAGATGGCTTAAGAATATTTGCGGCATCTGTTGAGCCCTCAGCAGAACCCGCACCAATAATTGTATGCACTTCATCGATAAATAAAATTACATCCTTGGAGTTTTTTACCTCATCAATGGCTGATTTAATACGTTCCTCAAAGTCTCCGCGATATTTTGTACCTGCAACCATTCCGGTTAAATCCAAGGAAATAAGTTTTTTATCCCTTAAAATATCGGGAGCATCACCTGAGGAAATTTTGAGCGCCAAGCCCTCGGCAATGGCGGTCTTACCTACTCCAGGCTCACCTATCAAGCAAGGGTTATTCTTAGTTCTTCTGCAAAGAATCTGCACTACTCTTTCTATTTCATCACTTCTACCTATAACAGGGTCGAGTTTTCCGCTTTTAGCTTCAGAGGTCAAGTCTATGCCATATTTGTCAAGAGTCGGTGTGGAGGACTTCCCGCCTTTATCTTTGGTTGAAGCCTTAGCGCTTCGTTTTAAATCTCCGTAAGAAGCCTCAACCGCGTCGGAAAGAATGTTTTGCAAATCACCGCCTAAAGCTGATATAAACCTAGTTGCATAGTTGTCACTGTCGCTAAGAATTCCTATCAAAATATGCTCTGTGCCAACATAGGATTTTTGCTCTGCTCCAGCTTCTCGTATAGCGGATTCAATAACTCTTTTTGCTCTTGGGGTGAAATGATCGGGGGTCAGCAGGGTTTTATTACCTCTGCCAATTTCGGTAAGCATTAGACCCTGCAGATTTTCTTCGGTAATACCGTTCTCTGTCAGAACACTTGCGGCGGCACCGCTGTTTTCTTTTAACAGCCCTAAAAGCAGATGTTCAGTGCCCACATAGGTATGACCCATTCGTGAAGCTGAATCAATAGCTAAATTTAAAGCAAAATTTGCTCTTTGTGTAAAGCCGTTAAAATTATATTTCATCTGTTTATCACTATTCCTCTCTAAAAATTATAAGTTTATACACTTGAGCTTTTCTCTTAAAAAATCTGCTCGCACATAGTCAATATCGTTCTCATGCATTTCTCCCAGTCTTGACTGAAGCATACCTTCTCCCGATTCTATCAGCAATATATATGGTAATTGTGGAGAGATATCCTTTATTACCCCTAAGGAAATTCCAAACTTTAGCTTGGAAATCAATTCTTCGAATTCATCCTTTGAGATTTTTCTCGCATTTTTCAAAAGAGCAACTGCTCTGAATATTGAATCTTCCAGACTGACAATATCCAATGATTCTCTAGCTAACCTTTCGCGAGATATAACCTGACCTGCAATGGAGCTTAGATTTTCTATTGCAGCGCTTTCAGTAATACCTATGGTTATAAGATTGGATAAGCGGTAGAGAGAGGATTTGTTGTATCCCTCCCCATTTGTTATGCCTTTAATACTTAGACCTATTCGAGATACAGAATCTGCTATGCTTCTAATTTCACCATCTGTTTCAAGAGACGGCAGATGCATCAGCACTTCAGCACGAAGTGCAGTACCTAAATCCATTGGAGATGCAGTTAAGAATCCCAAACGGTCGTCGAAAGCTATTGGCAAGGAACTGCATATTATATTATCAATTCCCTCAGTCAGGTTAAATGCAGTTTCGAAATCTATACCACTTACAAGCACTGTTGCTCGAATATGGTCCTCGCCGCATAGCATTATACTTACTTTTTCATCATTGGATAAAATCAGCTTTTTATTCAATGGATCATGGGGGAAATTCGGCGAAATCAGACCTCTTTCCTGCAAAGCAAGTATAGAAAATTGGGGGAGTTTGTCTAAATCAAGAATTTGAAAGTTTGTGTTGAAATCCTCGTCGGCAGTCAGAGCTTGGATTACAAGCTCATTTACCTGCGAACGCTGTTGAGAACTCATGCGATTTGGAAAAGGAAAGCCTTTTATGTTTCTTTGCAGGGAGATTTTAGTATAAATTGCAACATCGCTGTCTTTACCCTCTACACTGTACCAGCTATTCATTTTGCATTTCCTCCCTCTAATTCTCGGATTCTGTCACGTAGGGTTACGGCAAGTTCAAAGTTTTCGGTTTCTATTGCTTCGCTTAACCTACGCTTTAATTGCTCAACTTTCGAGACGGTATTAAGCCTCGGTGCAGAGGATGAGGGTATTTTACCTATATGCCCTCCTAAGCCGTGAATTCTCTTTAAGGTTGGATTCAGCTGCTTCATAAAATATTTGTAGCAATCAGGACAACCTATCAATCCACAACCTGCAATATCAGCAAAGGATGCACCACAGTTATTGCATCTGTCAGTGTCGTTATTTTCCTTGGAATTAAGATTTGTATCATCATATACCGATGCCAATAAATTCATGAGTCCAAGATGCTCAAATCGACCTAAGCCATGGTTTTTGGCGCAATAACCGCAAAGATGCATATCAGTTACCTTACCGTTTATAACGGTGTGGATATGAGTGGTGGCAACATTTCTACCGCATTTTTCACATTTCATATATATCACCTCTAAACTAATGATAAAAACATCTGTTTCAATATTGAAGCTCTTGCCGCCGCCCTGAATTCTGGCGGTATGCTTCTGAAAGCACCATTGGAAACTGCGGATTCCATAAGCGCAGCTGTCTGCTCATTAATAAGACCAGAGTGCAAACAGTTTTCAATAAGGATACGAGCTGTGGATAAATCAACAGTTACACCCATTGAATTAATAATATGCATTATTGCCGACGATTTTGACAGCTTTATGCGGGATATTCTTATATATCCTCCGCCACCTCGACGACTGTCAATAATATAGCCGTGCTCGGGTGTGAACCTTGAAGAAAGCACATAATTTATCTGACTTGGTACACAACCCATGCGTTCTGCAAACTCGTTTCTTTGAATTTCAGCCACATTTTCTTCGGAGCTTTCTATCATTTCAAGAATTCTCTTTGATATCAAATCACTTAATCTCATTCTGGCACCTCTTTGACTTTAACTGACTTTGACTTTATTATATAATATTGGTCAGGAAAAGTCAATGCAGATTCGAATAATTCAAAATTTATTAATAATCTCCTGTGAATTACACATCAAAAACTTGGGTGTAACACTTTTTGAGTATTTACATAGAATGATTTTGAAGGCAGGAAAGGAGGAAAACATAATGTGTAACAACAACGGTTTCGGCGGCGGTTGCTGCCTGTGGATAATCATTATCCTCATTTTACTCTGCTGCTGCGGTGGAGGTTGCGGTATCGCTGGCGGTAATAACTGCGGTGGTTGCGGCTGTGATAATAATTGCTGCTGCTAATCCCCTAAGGCACAACAAAAAGGCACCCGAAAATTCGGGTGCCTTTGCTCTTATTTTGCCTTAGTTTCGCAATAGATACAGCGATATACCATGTTTTCTTTATCGGTAAGCTTGAACACATGGGGTAGCTCCTGCTCAGTGCTGGTGATGCACCGAGGGTTTTTACATTTAATAATGTTCTTTATTTTCTGAGGGGGCTCAATTTTAGGACGCTTTACATTGACGCCGTTTTTGATAACATTGACGGTAATACCAGGGTCAATATAGCCAATTACATCAAGGTTTAAATCAATTTCAGCATCAATTTTAATGATGTCCTTTCTTCCCATTTTCTTGCTGTAGGCATTGTTAATGACAGCAACCTGACAATCAAGCTCGTTAAGACCTAAAATCTTATATAATTCCAAACCTCTGCCGGCGGTGATATGGTCAAGTACAATTCCGTTTTCAATAGAACTTATGGTCATCATTTACTCCACCTCCAGAAGTTTCAGAATAAGCGCCATTCTGATATATTTACCGTTTTTCGCCTGTTCGAAATATTTTGCTCTCTTATCATTATCAACAGCCACAGATATCTCATTAACTCGAGGTAGCGGGTGAAGTATACACATATCCTCTTTGGCTGATTCTAACTTTTCAGGAGTGAGAATATAGCTGTCTTTCAAGCGGATATAGTCCTGCTCATTAAAGAAACGTTCACGCTGAACTCGGGTCATATATAAAATATCCAGTTCCCCTATTGCTTCATCGAGACTTGTGGTTTCCACGAATTCTATATTTCTAGCTTCAAGAAGTTCTTTCTTAATATATTCAGGGACGGTAAGCTCGTTGGGAGAAATAAGTACAAATTTAATATTCTTGTAACGTGATAATGCGCCCAGCAACGAATGTACGGTTCTTCCAAATTTCAGGTCTCCGCAAAAGCCAACGGTAAGCCCCTCAAAGCTACCCTTTTCGCGGTTGATTGTGAGAAGGTCGGTCAATGTCTGAGTGGGGTGATTATGTCCTCCGTCGCCTGCATTGATGACAGGTACACCTGCTGAGAAAGAAGCAACCAACGGAGCTCCCTCTTTGGGATGGCGCATTGCAATTATATCGGCATAATATCCAACCACCTTGACGGTATCGGACACGCTCTCTCCCTTTGAAGAAGATGAGCTCTGAGCCTCAGAAAAGCCTAAAACATTGCCACCCAATTCATACATAGCGGCTTCAAAGGAAAGTCTTGTCCTGGTTGAGGGCTCAAAAAACAGGGTTGCCAATTTCTTACCGTCACATTTATGGGCATACTTCTCAGGATTAGATATAATATCATTAGCTTTTTCAATAAGCTCATCTATTTCCTCTATTGTAAGGTCAAGAATATCAACTAAGCTTCTCATAATTTGAAGCTCCTTTCTGATTTTAGTCCTTAGTATTAAGCTTTAGCACCATTAACTTCAAGATATTTCTTTATTCTATCAACATTTTCTCGGTTAGATTCATCCTCTTCGAGATACTCGATTATGTCATATACATCAACAACAGAGTATACCGGGAAACCGAACTCCTCGCCAACCTCAGCCATAGCGGATTTATCGGTCTTGCCTTTTTCTTTTCTGTCAACCATAACAAATGTGGCGGCAACCTTTGTACCTTCAAGAGAGGAAAGTATAGACATACTTTCGCGAATAGCGGTACCTGCAGTTATAACGTCCTCAACTATTACGATTTCTTCACCAGCCGTGGGTTTATAGCCAACAAATACACCGCCCTCGCCATGGTCTTTTTCCTCTTTACGGTTAAAGAAGAAAGGTACATCCAGTCCGTTTTTAGCCAAAGCAACAGCAACAGATACTGAAATAGGAATACCCTTATATGCAGGGCCGTAAAGCACAGTCTTTTTATTGCCTACCTTTTCGAAATATGCCTTGGCGTAAAACTCGCCCAACTTCTGAATCTGTTCGCCTGTTTTAATGTCGCCTGCATTAATGAAATAAGGAATTTTTCTGCCGCTTTTTGCGGTGAAATCGCCGAACTTCAAAACACCTGCGCCCTGTAAAAATTCAATAAATTCTCTTTTGTAGCTTTCCATTTTAACTCTCCTCTTTATCCTACAAACTCTGCAATACAACGCTTGTATGCCGCAACGGGGTCATCTGCGGCAGTGATGGGTCTGCCAACAACAATATAGTCACTGCCTATCTTCTTTGCCTCGGCAGGGGTCATAACACGCACCTGGTCACCGATATCTCCGTCTGCAAAGCGCACACCAGGAGTAACCGTAACAAACTCATGACCGCATGTTTCATGAACCTTTCCAGCCTCAAGAGGTGAACAAACTACTCCATCAAGACCGGCAACCTTTGCATTATGGGCATAGTGCATAACAACCTTATCAATAGGCTCGTTTATAAGCAAGTCATTCTTCATTCTTTCCTCGCTGGTTGAGGTAAGCTGAGTAACAGCTATAAGCATAGGTCTTGTGCCATCGGGACGTGTAAGACCCTCAATGGCGGCTTCCATCATAGAAATAGTGCCTGATGCATGAAGATTGGTCATGTCAACATTGAGACGAGATAAAACCGACATGGATTTTTTAACGGTATTGGGAATATCGTGAAGTTTTAAATCCAGGAAAATCTTATGTCCTCTCTCCTTGATTTCCTTAACAATCTGAGGACCTTCAGCATAGTAAAGTTCCATACCTATTTTAACGAACGGCTTTACATCGGTGAACTTATCGAGAAAGTTCATAACATCCTCTTTGCTTGAAAAATCACAAGCAATAATTACATCCTTACCCATATTAGTGCGCTCCTCCTATAATTTCATTTAAACTGCTTATGCCGTATTTCTGCATAACGGCGGGCAAATTTTTAATAATATCACGACAGGCATAAGGGTTAACAAGATTTTCCGCACCCACCTGCACCGCAGTGGCTCCTGCCAACATGAATTCAATAACATCCTCAGCAGTTGCTACACCGCCAAGTCCGATAATAGGAATATTTACAGCCTCATATACCTGATAAACCATTCTAACGGCAACAGGCTTTATTGCAGGTCCCGAAAAGCCTCCCATTTTATTGGCAATTACAGGCTTTTTCGTCTTTAAATCTATCTTCATGCCAAGCATGGTGTTAATAAGGCTGATGCCATCTGCTCCTGCTTCCTCACAAGCCTTTGCAATGCTAACAATATCGGTTACATTAGGCGAAAGCTTTATGTAAACAGGCTTAGTGGTGACAGCTTTCACTGCGCGGGTAACCTCAGCAGCTGCTTCAGGGGAGGTACCAAAGCTCATTCCACCACCATGTACATTAGGACAGGAAACATTAACCTCAAGCCATCCCACGATATCCTCTTTATCAAGCTTTTCACAGGTATAGGCATAGTCCTCAATAGAAAAACCGCTGATGTTTGCCATCACCTTTTTATTGAAAACCTTTTTAAGTTTTGGTAATTCTTCAGAAATGACCTTTTCAACACCAGGATTCTGAAGACCAACTGCATTAATCATGCCTGAAGTGCACTCTGCGATTCTTGGAGTTGGATTTCCAAAGCGAGGGTCACGTGTTGTGCCTTTAAAGGAAAAGGTTCCTAATTCATTAATATCATAAAGCTCTGCAAATTCATAGCCGAAGCCGAACGTACCCGATGCGGGAATAACGGGATTATATAAGGTAATTCCGCTTAAATTAACCTTTAAATCTACCATATTATCTCCTCCCTAACCAGCACTGGTCCATCCTTACAAATACGCTTATTGCCGTATTTTGTCTTGCAGGAGCACCCCATACATGCGCCAAAGCCACAACCCATACGTTCTTCAAAACTTAGCTGACCGCTGGTAGCAGCAACGTCATCTATAGCTTTTAGCATGGGCAATGGGCCGCAGGTATAAAAATAGCTATAATCAAGCTCTTTTAGAACATTGGTAACAAAGCCTTTAGTGCCGTAGCTTCCGTCAGCGGTAGCCACATAAACCTCGGCACCTATAGCCTTAAACTCCTGCTCATAAAAAATTTCATCCTTTTTGTTAAAACCGAGTATAACCTTAACAGATTTACCTATATCTATCAATTCGCGACAAAGTCTGTACAAGGGAGGTACGCCAACGCCGCCGCCAATAAGGACAGGGCTGTCGCCACTGACCGATATATCAAAACCGTTACCCAAGCCTACGAGAACATCCAAATCCTGTCCAACGGTCATCAGTGACATTTTTTCAGTGCCCTCTCCAACAACTTTATAAATAATTGTTATGCTATCATTATCATAGTCACAAATAGAAATTGGGCGTCGTAAGTAAAAACCATCTAACTTTATGTTAATGAACTGACCCGAAGCCGTGATGGCAGAGGTATCCCCTGCCATCACCATTTTGTATACATTCTCGGTGAGCTTTATATTTTGAGTAATCTTATAAATATCCTGTTTCATTATTATCTCCGATTAAGCGTCAATAGTGGAAATGGTAAGCGTGGTTTCTTCAAGAACATCAAGCAATACCTTAACTGTATCAAGTGCTGTAAAGATTGTAACGTTGTTTTCGGTGGCACACTGACGAAGCTTTGCACCGTCGCTTTCCTGACCTGTAGAGCCAATATCCCTTGTGTTGATAACATAGGCGATATGCCCCTGACGGATTGCTTCGGGAATCTCATCACTGCCATTGCTGAGCTTCTCGCGAACATGGGTGCGAATTCCATTCTTTTTCAGGAATTCAGCAGTGCCATGGGTGGCTTCAATATTGAAACCAAGGTTGTAGAAGCGACGGATAAGGGGTAATGCCTCCTCCTTATCCTTATCAGCGATGGTGGCAAAAACAGTTCCGTAATTCTGCAAATGCATACCAGATGCCTGTAACGCCTTATAGAGGGCGCGGTTAAGCTTATCATCATAGCCGATAGCTTCGCCTGTGGATTTCATTTCAGGTGAAAGATATGCGTCAAGTCCGCGTATTTTATTAAAGGAGAATACGGGAGCTTTTACATACCAACGGTCCTTCTCCTTGGGATATACATCAAATATCCCTTGCTCCTTAAGGCTCTTGCCAAGGATAACCTCTGTGGCAATATCAGCAAGGCTGTAGCCTGTAGACTTTGAAAGGAAAGGAACAGTACGGGAGGAACGGGGGTTAACCTCAATTATAAACACCTCATCATTATCATCAACGATGAACTGAATATTGTAAAGTCCTATAATACCGATGCCGAGGCCCAACTTCTTAGCATATTGGAGTATGATACCTTTAACCTTATCAGAAATGCTGAAGGTGGGATATACGCTGATAGAGTCACCTGAGTGGACACCTGTACGTTCAACAAGCTCCATAATTCCAGGTACAAACACATCTCTGCCGTCGCAGATAGCATCAATTTCAACTTCCTTGCCCTGTATATATTTATCAACCAATACAGGCTTGTCCTCATCAATCTCAACAGCAGTTTTAAGATAGGTGCGAAGCTGTTCTTCGTTAGCAACAATTTGCATGGCTCTACCACCCAGAACAAAGCTGGGACGTACAAGCACAGGATATCCTATTTCTGCCGCAGCTTTTATACCGTCTTCTATCTTTGTGACAGCCTGTCCCTTTGGCTGGGGAATGTCGAGCTCCAAAAGAAGCTTTTCAAAGCTATCGCGGTTTTCCGCCTTTTCAATGGCATCGCAATCTGTACCGATTATTTTAACACCGCGCTGACGGAGAGGCTCTGCCAGATTGATAGCGGTCTGACCGCCGAGGGACGCAATTACTCCGTCTGGCTTTTCAAACTCAATGATGTTCATAACATCTTCAGGGGTAAGAGGCTCGAAATAAAGCTTGTCAGCGGTTGTGTAGTCGGTTGAAACCGTTTCGGGGTTATTGTTTATAATTATAGCCTCATAGCCTGATTTTTTAATTGTAGTAACTGCATGAACAGTGGAATAGTCGAATTCTACACCCTGTCCAATACGGATGGGACCGGCACCGAGAACAACGATTTTCTTCTTATCGGTGAGCACGGAAGCGTTTTCACCAGTATAAGAGGAGTAGAAATAAGGAATGTATGCACCCGTATGACAGGTGTCAACCATTCTGTATATTGGGAACATTCCGTTTTCCTTGCGGAGATTGTAGACTTCAAGCTCGGATACACCCCAGAGTTTTGAAATAAACTGGTCGCCGAAGCCCATCTTCTTTGCCTGGAGTAATGTTTCGAGACTATGGTCTGCTTTCAGCTTGTTTTCCATATTCACAATATTCATTACAGCCTCTAAGAAATATTCTGTAATCATTGTGATGCCATGGATTTTCTCAATGCCTACACCGCGACGCATAAGCTCCGCAATGCAGAAAATATTGTCATCCTTGAATTCTTTAATATAATCAAGAAGCTCGTCTTCGCTCATACCGTCAAACTTAGGCATGTGGAAGTGACATGCACCGATTTCAAGGGAGCGTACGGATTTAAGAAGACATTCTTCAAGATTTGAGCCAATTCCCATAACCTCACCTGTGGCTTTCATCTGGGTGCCGAGAGAATTGGAAGCGGTTGCAAATTTATCAAAGGGAAATCTGGGGAGCTTGGCAATCACATAATCAAGCTGAGGCTCAAATGACGCGTTGGTGTTGGCGATAGCTATATCCTCCAAAGCCATACCTACCGCGATTTTTGCAGTTACTTTAGCAATGGGATAACCACTTGCTTTAGAAGCCAGAGCCGAAGAACGGGATACTCTGGGGTTAACTTCAATCAGATAGTATTCGCTGGAGTTGGGGTTAAGAGCGAACTGAACGTTACAACCACCCTCTATTTTAAGATTGCGAATAAGCTTCAAAGCGCTATCATTAAGCATCTTTAAGTCGTGGTCATTAAGGGTCATAATAGGGGCAACAACTATTGAGTCGCCTGTATGAACACCTACAGGGTCGATGTTTTCCATGCCACAGATTGTGATAGCGTGGTCGTTAGAGTCGCGCATAACCTCGAACTCGATTTCCTTATATCCCTTAACGCTCTTTTCAATAAGAACCTGATGAACAGGTGAAAGCTTAAATGCATTGAGTCCAACCTCAATAAGTTCTGCTTCATTATTAGCAAAGCCACCGCCTGTACCACCCAAGGTAAAAGCAGGACGAAGTACAACAGGATAACCGATTTTCTCTGCGGCTTCCTTTGCTTCTTCGATGCTATAAGTGATTTCAGACGGAATTGTAGGCTCTCCGATGGACTGACAAAGCTCTTTAAACAGTTCCCTATCCTCTGCGCGTTCGATACTTGCACTGCTTGTACCGAGAAGCTCAACATTGCACTCTTTAAGAATTCCCTTTTCTTCGAGCTGCATAGCAAGATTAAGACCTGTCTGACCACCGATTCCGGGGATAATTGCGTCGGGTCTTTCGTAGCGGAGGATTTTAGCAACATACTCTAAAGTTAAGGGCTCCATATATACCTTATCTGCAACAATGGTATCGGTCATGATTGTTGCGGGGTTTGAGTTACAGAGGATTACCTCATATCCCTCTTCTTTCAGTGCAAGACAAGCCTGTGTACCTGCATAGTCAAACTCTGCGGCTTGTCCTATAACAATAGGACCTGAGCCGATAATTAAAATTTTCTTAATGTCTGTTCTTTTAGCCATATATATTTCCTCCTAATGGTTATTTACTTGTTTATCAATCCATACCGCATTATGGTTATGGACAGTTAAAAGGTTTTTGCCATATACCGTATCACCGCTAAATGGTGAGCTCTTACCCATGGACACAAAGTCCGAGGGGTCTACTGTATATGATTTATCAAGTTTATACACGCATATATCCTCGGTTTCAGGTAATCCGAATATCTTGCGCGGGTTAATTGACATAACCTCAATAAGCTTTTCTAAAGTAATTATACCCGTTTTAACCAGATTTGTATAAAGCACGGGGAACGCGGTTTCCAGACCAACTACACCCATAAGGCTCTTTTCAAGACCTCTGCTCTTTTCTTCTTTGGAATGGGGAGCATGGTCGGTGGCAATGCAATCGATTGTACCGTCGATTAATCCCTCGATAAGGGCGAGTCTGTCCTCACAAGAACGCAGTGGCGGATTCATCTTAAAACGTGCGTCCTCTTGCAAATCACTATCATCCAATGTGAGATAGTGCGGTCCAGTTTCGCAGGTTACAGGAAGCCCCAAGGCCTTGGCCTTACGTATTATATCTACGCTTTCTTTCGTGGAGATGTGGCACACATGGTATCTGCACCCAACCTCTTTTACAAGCTCTAAGTCCCTTGCAATAGGCTTCCATTCGCTTTCGGAGCAAATGCCTCTATGTCCATGTTTACTTGCATATTCACCCTTATGGATATATCCGCCATCAAGCAAAGAATTATCTTCACAGTGTGCTACAATTATTTTTCCTAATTTTTTGGCTTTCAGCATGGCGGCTTTCATAAGTTCTCGACTTTGAACGCCTTTTCCGTCATCACTGAATCCACCACAGTACGGTGCCATACTCTCTAAATCAGCAAGTGTCTCTCCCATTTGCCCGACGGTTATTGAGCCGTATGGGTGTACATTTATTAAAGCATCACGCTCTATTATATCCAACTGCTCCTTCAAATTTTGAAAGCTATCGGGAACGGGATTCAGATTCGGCATGGAAAAAACATCGCAGTATCCTCCCCTTGCAGCAGCAAAAGTACCGCTCTTTATGGTTTCTTTATAAAAAAATCCCGGCTCTCTCAGATGCACATGTACATCACAAAAAGCCGGAAAAATAAATACTTCGTCCTCAAAAATAAGGTCACTGATAGCGGTTGAGTCGACACCAATACCTTGGGGAACATATATGTTCTGTAAGGAATATTCCTCAAAAGAGAAAGAACCGCTACCAAAAACATGGGCGTTAGTGAATTTAATATTCATGCGGGGCTCCTTTCTCATGAGCGCGGCACAAAGAATCATACACAACAAAACACACCGATGCCCTAACAACACGGTTACAATGTCAGTATATAAAACCTTGCCAGCGTCACAGCACTGTATTTAAAGATTTCTATTTCTAAAATATAATACCACAAGCTGAGATTATTGTCAACAATTAATGCGGTTTTAATATAGACAAATTTTAACTTAATATCACAATAATTTTATATATTTTTTCATACTAAAAAACGAACAATTATCCCAATAGATATCAGAATAATTGTTCGTATGTTTATAATTCCCTTTTTTTTAATATCAATACACCGCTTTTGACAGCAGAAATTCCTAAAAATGTCACGATAAAGATAACTAAGCTTAATAACGGTATACCCCAAAAAGAATTCATAAATCTAAATGGTGTATTTGTCATTACAAAGTCAAGAATAATACCATGGAACAGATATACCTCAAAGGAATTTGTAGCTAATACTTTTACTAGTTTATTACTTTTGTTTTTACTTCCTGTATACACAAGAATAAAGAAAACCAACGAGGATATTATCGAAAACAAGGAATTATACTTCAGAAAATATCTAAAGTATTTGTCTTCTAAAACAGAGTTGAAATAAGTAAAGCATACGGTTGCGACAAATGAAAGCGTACACAACAACCACCCAAGGCATCTTATTCTAACCTTTTTAAAACAATCCTCAAGAATGGCTCTGTATTTTCCTATTAAATAGCCTATTATAAAGAAACCCAAATAATATGTACCATTAATTATTGGTATAGGATATTTAAAGCTCAGCTTGAAAAAGAATTTCAGCAGATGAAGAACTCCGTTACAGGTTATCCAAAGCAGGAGAAAGAGAACATCCTCACGCTTTGTCATGTTTTCGACCATTCGACGCATAAAAGGTAAGGCAATATAAATACCAATGATGGCATACATAAACCAAAGTAGCGTACGTTCAGGATTCGTTATCAAACCCCAAAAATTTATATTGCTTTTACCCATGTAGAATATATCCCACAAAAGATAAACACCTGTAATAATCAGCAAATATATAAGTTTGTCTATTATTCGTTTAGTGTTTTTCATTAAATCAACAGGTTTACTCAGCAAGAGCATACCACTTATCATAAAAAACACAGGAACACTAACTCTAGAAACAGTGTTGAAAATAACAGCTCCGAGATACGAAGCGGAGGATATATCCGAATATGCTCGACAATAATAATTAGCAACGTGGACGAACACAACCATTATCATTGCAATCACCCTAAGTATATCCAAACGATAATCCTTAGCGGGTTTGTTTAGCATTTGTGTAGTCATAGTTCCTCCCAAAACAATTAAATTTAAGCAAAAGCGCTCAGTAGGTCTGCCTTATCCCATTCCTCGTAGCCCTTAAATTTTGGAAAATCGATTTCAATTTCTTCACGCTTGGTGCTATTAACCTTAATGGTCTGTTCACATTTGACCTCTACATCGCCCTCTTCAAACTTGATGAGCAAATCACATTTCATAACAGTTTTATAGTATTCACCATCTTCATTTAAATAAGATTTGCCCTCAAAAGAGTTTATAACAGTTTTGGCAGCAGCACAGTCTCCGCCAAACTGCTCATAAGGTCCAAAGAGCATTTGTAAAAATGCAACTCCTTCGTCGGAGGTGGGGTTTAATTCGAAACTATACACTGTATCCTTATCAGATTTACTGGATTTCAAATTATTCATCATGCCTGTTGAGTAAACCGAAACAGGGGTTTTATAGGTAGAGGCATAAATTGAACTGTAAAACTCACTGAATTCTATTTCGCTTTTCAGCTTAATACCTGTCTGGTCGCTTTCACTATAGAAGGTGCCGTCGGTATAATACTGCAGACTCTTGTATTCATCACCGTAGGTTTCGCCGTCGCTGTATGAAGTTGCGACCTCCTGGGCAAAGTTTTCATCTTCGGTGGACATTTTTCTGAAGTAGCTTCTCTTATATCCGCTTCGGTTAGTATCCTGCTTTATCTCGGTGGTCATTTCCATTTCCATATCAACATTAACGGCTGTTATAACATCTCCGATAGCGTTATTGAGGGAAATGACATCTGAAAGCTCCTTGATCTCTGTGTATTCAGAATCCTCGGGATCATAGGGGTTAACCTCCGAGCCAATATCACTGAACACGGTTTTGGCATAAATAGAGGTAGATGTCTCCTCACCGCCAACGGTGATTTTGGCATTAATGCTTAGTTGCTCAGAAACAAGATATCCGTCTTTATTAATGATGTATTCGCCTTTGCTCGAGCTTATTGTGGCAGAATCAAACTTAGTTCCACTGTCGACAAAAGACTCCTGCATATATTCCTTTAACACCTTATTCTTACAAGTGAAACTGATGTATGTGAGCTCCTGTTCCTCTCCGCTGGAATCCTCCTTAACAGTCTTGGTCGCAACTGTTCGCATATCATCAAAGGAAACCTTTATAAGGGAAATTGATAATGTTGCTTCTACATCTTGGAGGTCCATCTTGGTTTTAAACTTACCGCCATAACGGGAGGTATAGTAAAAGCCATCTTTATAGAAGGTTTCGTAAGTAGATTCAGAGCCCAAGGATTTAACAGTAACGTCTGTGGACATTTCATATTTATCGGTATCGCCAATGTTGGTCTCTTTAATAGAGGTTTCGGTATCTACAGAATATGCCGAAGTTCCAAAATCGTAGGACACCACGGTGCTGTTGTTGGCATATATATCATTCAATGTCTCTACCTTTTCAAATGCGCTTGTCAGCATTTTACTGATTTCAGAGTCTGACATTTTATTATCGGTGCATCCCGCAAATGTTACAATCAGAAGCGAGACGGACAAACCAATGGCAATAATTCTCTTCATTTTACACCATCCATATAAAAATACAAAAGCACCGCACACCAAAAGCGGACCTTCGGTGTGCAGTGTGTAAAATATTAATCTGCGTTTGCAAATGCTACATCTGAAATTATAACATTAACCTTGTCAATAGCAGAGCCTGTCATATTCTGAAGCTTTGATTTGACATTAGTTTGTACCTTTTCAGCAACGGCGCGAACTTCACAGCCGTCCTTAACAGAAATGTAGATATCAAGAGTGGTTACGTCGTTTACCTTATTCACCTTAATAGCTCTGGCTTCATCAGACTTAGCGAAAACCTCTTTGATTTCTGTGGTCTTAGGTACAAGAGCTGCAACACCATCAATTTCAAGAACAGCAACAGCCGCCATCTTAGCAACTACCTCGTTGTTTATTTCCAGACCGTAAGAATTATCCTTATTCATAGTTAAGCCTCCGTTTGTGTTGTTTTTTCATAAATTATACCTCTATTATAACACAAACTCAAAAATTAACAACTATTTTACGGTAACAATTTTAATATTTTCCAAATTAATTTTTGTAGTGCCGCTTACAATATCGATAATTTGCACCGTTTCATTGTCTTCTAATTCCTTAGATTTCTTAACAACTACGTTGCAACCGTCATCAGAAATAACAACAATTGTATCTTTAAACCCTTTAGCCTTAATCAGTGTTTCTATAGAGTTTTCCTGTTCCATACGTTGAGTTATCTTGGCTGTAAGCTCTGCCGCTTTCTGTTTATCTTCATCACTGGATTTTGCAGAATTCAGTGTGTCCTTTATAGCATCAAGCTGTTTTTCTCGACTCTCCTCCCGTTCCTTTCTGGAGGTAGTAAAATAGTTTTCTTCTTCCTCCTTTTCAACTATAGCAGTATTTGCGACGTATTTTGCATTACCGAGTTCAGCATCGGATATACTTGAAGTTCCCGAAAATTCGGTGCCGTTGGTTGAAAATTTGACATTAAGCCATACAGCCGCTCCTAAAGCCACAACCATGCTCAAGGTGAGCAGCTGTTTTTTACCGATAATAGTAGATTTTTTCATATTAACTCCTCGTTTCTTACATTTAGCTTCTCCCCGCAACGCTGATTTTACTTTCGCTTATATCCAAAAGCGTACAAAGAGAATCCTTAATTATTTCGGTGACCCTTGCCTGATTTCCGCTATCGCAAACCACAGCTACTCCCCGCACTGTTGGAGATAGGGCGGAAAGTAAAAGCGGCTGTTCACCATCGCTTGTGTTAATAATTATGTATGAATCTTCGGTTTTATCACTAATTTCATTATTTAAAACATCGTCTCCCGAAATAGTCTCTTTGGTATCCATATTAACATTCCTATCGGTAGCGTAGAGGTATTCGGTACCGCTTTCAAGGGTGATTATAACCTTTACATTCTCGTCACCTGTTATGCTTTTAATCAGCTCTTCTGCATCATCTTCGAGCCGTTCACAATATTCCTCGTCGGATATTGTATCATTATTTTTCTTTTTCTCAGCATCAGCCGCGGGAAGATTTATAAAGTCTGAAAGAAATATAATTAAAATCCCAACTATCCCGAGAATGACAGCGTATTTAACTATATTCTTATTCTGCAAGAGATTCTTTAAGTCCATCAGCCGTTCCACCTAATTTCCTATGATAACTCTACAGGGTAAATTAAATTCTTTTTCCACCGATTCCTCAACCGTGGTGGGAGCATATCCGCTTTTGATGTTGATAATGATTTCAGATATTTCTCCATTTTCGCTAATATTTATTTTTACAGTATAATAACCGATTTTTTCTTGATGCAGATGCTCCTCAACATCACTTTTAATAATTGAAGCAACATTAACAACAACCCTGTTTTTATAGTCATCCTCCGTATATTCCGTCAAGTTATCGTTACCGATACCAAAAGCAGACCAGTTAATATTATAGTTGCTGCTGAGAGGAGTTATTATAATTAACAGAATTACCATACTTAAAAGATGCTTCATGTTTTTAGTCAGCTTACTTTTAGGAGACAGCTTTAAAAAGAAACCGATCAGCAACAATGATATGCAAACTCCCAAAACCGTGGTTTTAATTTCTTCCATAATCTATGTTCCTACCTTTATAATTACCAGCGACAGAATAAACATAACCGAAATTGAAATAACGATAGCCACCAAAAAACTAAGCGCTACCGAGCAAATATTAAAAAGTTTCCCTACCCCAGTCACCGAAAACATTTCCCCCACCGACGCCAATATATTTAGAACAAGTCGCCACAGAAACAACCGTATTATCAGCGGTAGTACCATCAGCGCCAACACCAATATGAACCACGCCATGGCAGTAGAACGGAGGATTACTAATGCAGCTGTAACTGTTGTTAATGCTTCGCCTAAATATCCACCAACTACCGGCACAGCACTACCAACAAAGAAACGTGTGGTTTTTATGGTAAGGTTATCAGCGGATTTGCCCACAATGCTTTGTATACCGAGAAAGCCAGTAAAAAAAGTCATAATAAAGCCTAATACCCAGTTGGCAACATTCTTAATTGCCATTGCAAGACGGTAGGCACCGTCAATTCCAGCTATTGCAGATGACATTCCGATACAGATAAATATGCCGATGATGGGCGCGATGATAAATCCCGCTATTTGGGAGATGCCTTCGCACAATGCCAGCATCACCGACTGGTATACAGCGCCCGAGGTAATACCTCCCGAGCTGATAAGCAAACCTCCGTATACAGGAATAAAGGAGAGCATGAACCCACTAATTGCTTTAATACCAGATATACAGTTTTCTATTTGTGATGTAAGGGGCAACAGGACAACCGAGCTTAAGGACAATAGACAAATGTAACTGTAGCTTTCATTAATTTCCAAGGGAGTTGACCACATTCCGCTTAAAACTGAGCAAATCAATATTACACAAAGCGCCAAGGACAGGGCGGTAAATGGCTCAGTAAAGCTACCGCTAAAAATATTCATAATAATATCCCAAAGCGATTTGGAATCCATCGTCAGAAACGATGTGTATGAAGAAAGGTCAATGCCTAGCTCTGCTATTACCTCTTTGGTCTCATCGCTAAGCACTTCGGTAAGCGATTCAAGTCCGCTTTCCTCATACACCTTATCATAAACCTCGTGGGTCTCGGCGGCATGGGCAGGTGTTATAAAACAAAATGAAAACAATAGTAATAGACTCATTAAAAATATTTTCATAATAATCCAACCGTTTTAAAGCATCTTTTTAATTATTTCAATTAAAGCCAGTAACAACGGAATACTTAATGCAGCCAAGGTAATTTTACCGCAAAGCTCAATTTTAGAAGCCAAGGAGGTTTGCCCGAAATCTATGCATATATCCGAAGAAAACTGCGTGAGATAGCATATACCTAAACCTTTCAGCATTATTTCTATGTATTCTGATTTAATTCCCGAGCTTTCTGCTATGACCTGTATTTCACCCAGCACCGAGCCAAACCTCGAAATTACCAACAATAAAATTATTACACCAGATACGATTGTGGTAAGTAAAGCAAATTCGGGTTTATACTGCTTGACCGTTATTATCAGCACACAGCAAATTATAGCCAGACCTATGATACTGTATATCGACATATCTTCAGAGATTAAAGGTTGATTTTATAGTATCGAACAGTGAGCCGATTTTGCTGACTATCATAAGCATTACAACAATAAGCCCTGCAAGACTTGTTAGCATTGCCTGTTCTTCTCTTCCAGACCTTACAAGCAACTGATGAAGTATTGCAACTATAATGCCAATGGCGGCCACCTTAAATATAAAATCTACATCCATATGTTTCACCAATCTAAAAAATTATTATAGAAACCGCCAGACCCGCCGAAATGCCAAGAGTTGTATAAAGCTTTGCCTTTTCGTTTTTTTCTTTTTCGGCATCCATTAGATTACGGTTTATATCACTAAGCACACCATCACAAAAGTTTAGCTGTCCTGCGGTATCGGTTTCTCCAAGACCCGCCAAGAGATTTTTAACAATCAATTGGTCGGAGCCTTGCCAATCGGATTCCAACACACCGTTGTATTTTCCGTTAATGCAACTTAAAATCTCAATTGTTTCTGAGCCCTGGTATCTTATTATATCCTTGATTTCCAAAACTGCTTTTTTGAGTAATGTCAAGCGTTCTACCCTTTTATACAGCCTGGATGCTTGTACCAAACCGCCCGTCGTAAAGGATATTATTACTGCTAACGCTCCCATCAGTTTCACCAAGAATCTCACACTCCTTTAAAACCAATGCATTGTGACATGAATCAAGAAAAACAAAATGGGAAAACGCCATAGTTTCCAATAGCGGTAAATATTTGTTTCTACTAATCAGTTGTTCTCGGCTTTCACAATGCAAAGTGGTTATAATACTTACTCCTGAATTTAAACAGTCGGATATTTTCATTAGTTCATCCCGACTTCCAATTTCATCGAAGGAAATTATGTCAGGGGTCATAACCCTTAAAGCGGTCTCGATGCCCTGCGCTTTTTCACCGCCTGTTATAACATCCGTATTTACACCTACATCCAATCCGCAAATGCAATTTTTTACTGCGGCAATCTCACCTCGACAATCCACCACTGCAACTCTGTTTCCGCGATTGGATGCGATTCTGATATAATCTCTAAGCAAGGTGGTTTTTCCACTATGTGGCGGACCGCAAATAAGAAGTCCCTTTGCCTCGGCAGTTTGTCCGTAGACCCTTTCCGCGATTCCTTTCACCTCATGTGCGATACGAATATTGATTGAAGAGATATCGGTTATCCAAGTATCTCCGTTTTGTTTTTTGACTACTCTGCCACAAACTCCAGCGCGATGACCGCCCTTTAATATTAAGTATCCTTGGGACAGTTCCTGCTCATGGCTATATACCGACCTGTTGCATAGCTCTATAAAGCATTCATGTAGCTGATCGGCGGTGATTTTGATGCTTTCAATAGATGGCAACAAACTATATCCTTTGGCAGTTGGATAGACAGTACCTCTGTCTGTTGTGAGACCAATAGGCTTTTCACTTCTTAATCTGATTTCGGTAACGCTTAATTCTGTGCGTTCGGTAAATACCGAAAGTATTTTCTGCAAAAAACTCGGCAACAGCGAAACTGCCGATAGATATTGTTTGTCCATCTCTTTACCCCTTGTCCGTTGTTATTTAATCTATATGACGAGCAGGGTGAGGTTAGAACGAACCCCAAAAAAGAATTAAGCTCTGCTTCCAAAAAATCAGAAACAGAGCTTAATATATAATGTTTGCATCCATAGTTTACCTTTCGTTTTATTTACTGCAGGCGGACTTAATTTTAGCAAAAAGCTTTTTTTCCAGTCTGGCTAACTTATTCTCGTTAAAGAGTCCCCAGATAAAGCCAATGGCTAAGATGATTTCTATCGATGACTGAAAAATAAAAGTTGTGTTCATAATTTTTACCTCACTTTCTGATTATATTATAGACGGGCCTTTGTCCTAATAAACGGACTTTGCACAGCCTTTTCTAAAATATATGAAAATGAGAGTGAATTTATACAAAAAACTGAGAGATAGTTAAATTAACATCTCTCAGTTGATTGTTATTTCTATTCCTTGCTGAATTCTTCTAACTCTAATCCTTCGTTCTTTTCCAAAGCCCATCGGATATTCCACTCGCTGGTGAAGATAAGAAGATTATTGTTTCTCATATCCTGCACCCACTTGGTGTCGGAAGTAAGATTAAGCTTTTTAACATCTATATCCTTATTCTTAATCCATCTTATGTGCTGATAAGAAAGCGGAGAACGGCGGATATCAACATTGTACTCGTTTTTAAGTCGGTATTCCAGAACTTCAAACTGTAGCACACCAACAACGCCAACTATAACTCTTTCCATACCAGAGGATGGCTCATGGAAAATCTGGATTGCACCCTCTTGAGCAATCTGGGTCATACCCTTTACAAATTGTTTTCTCTTTAAAGTATCAATTTGCTCAATTTCAGCGAAATGCTCAGGGGCGAATGTGGGGATTCCCTCAAACTGGATCTTCATTTTGTTCTCGCAAACGGTATCACCTATTGAGAAAATTCCAGGGTCAAATACACCGATGATATCACCTGCATAAGCCTCGTTTATAATCTCTCTTTCCTGTGCCATCATTTGCTGAGGTTGGGAAAGCTTTATACTCTTTCCACCTTGAACATGATAATAATCCTTGCCGCGTTCAAATTTACCGGAACAAATTCTCATAAAGGCAATTCTGTCTCGATGGGCCTTATTCATATTAGCCTGAATTTTGAAAACAAATGCAGAAAATCCCTCGTCAAAGGGGTTAACAACAGTATCTTCAGTCTTTCGAGGCAGAGGTGCAGTGGTCATACTTAAAAAGCTTTCCAAAAACAGTTCAACGCCAAAGTTGGTTAAAGCAGAGCCAAAGAACACAGGGCTTAATTTTCCATGTCGCACTTTTTCTAAATCGAACTCAAAACTCGCGCCGTCTAAAAGCTCAATCTGGTCAACCAAGTCAGCACGTTGATAAGGGCCAATAAGCTCATCTAATTTTTCGGTGTCGGTTATATCGCATTCAATGGCATTTAGTTTGCTTTGTCCTCTATGAAATTCATCAAAGGTAACAATTCTACGCTTATCACGGTCATAAACACCCTTAAAATCCACACCGCATCCAATAGGCCAGTTTACAGGATAGGTACCTATGCCAAATTCCTTTTCTAATTCATCCAGCAAATCGAAGGGGTCACGAGCTTCGCGGTCTAACTTATTAATAAAAGTAAATATCGGGATATCACGCATGGCGCAAACTTTAAAGAGCTTTCTGGTCTGCGGCTCAATACCCTTAGCGGCATCTATAACCATAACCGCGCTGTCGGCTGCCATAAGGGTGCGATAGGTATCCTCTGAGAAGTCCTGATGTCCTGGAGTATCGAGAATATTGATGCAGTTACCATTATACTCAAATTGCATAACAGAGGATGTAATAGAAATACCACGCTGTTTTTCAAGCTCCATCCAGTCGGATACAGCATGTCTGGCGGTAGCTTTACCTTTTACAGAGCCAGCCAACTGTATTGCTCCTCCGTATAGCAAAAACTTTTCGGTTAAAGTAGTTTTACCCGCGTCTGGGTGGGATATAATCGCAAAAGTCCTGCGCCTTTCTATTTCTTTTCTTAAATCTGACACAAATTCTTCCTCATTTCTAAAATCTCACGCCAATAATTTTAGCACAACTGCAAGAAATATTCAACCATAAAATATCCCCGCTTAATAATTAGCGGGGATATACAACTAACTTGCCTTCAAGCGAAGTCTTAATTTATCAGCGATCATAGCGATAAACTCGCTGTTTGTGGGTTTGCCTCTGCCGTTGTTGATGGTATAACCGAAATATGAGTCAAGAACATCTACATCTCCTCTATCCCAGGCAACCTCTATGGCATGGCGGATGGCGCGTTCAACACGTGATGATGTTGTGTTATGCATTTTTGCCACAGTGGGATAAAGCAGCTTGGTTATACAGTTTATATATTCGGAATCATTCACCGAAAGAATTATTGCGTCTCTTAAATAGTGGTATCCCTTAATATGGGCTGGAACTCCAATCTGATGAATTATCTCAGTTATCATCAATTCTAAGTCCCTTTCTGAATTAAAGTGACTAACATTATTCTGTTGAGGTTTATTCTTCCAACCTGAAAGAAGTATGATACGCTCGGCTAAAACTGTTATATCAAAAGGCTTGATAAAATAATATGCGGCGCCGTTTTCCAGCGCCCCCTTTTCAAGCTGAGGATTGTCGAAGCTGGACATGACCATTATCATTGGACGCGCCTTTAAATTGTCCATAGATTTTACAGCTTTCAACACACCCAACATATCAAGATTCGGCATAAATATATCACCTAATACAACATCAGGCTCATATCGACCAATATCAGTAAGTAATTGATTTCCATCTTTCTTACAGGTTACGACATCCATACCGTAGGTTTTAAGCACATTTGCACAGTTCATACCGAATTCTGTTGCATCGTCACCAATAAGTACTTTTAATTTCTTTTCCATAAATTTACCTCCATCATTTTTGTTTTCTTGATTTTACCATATTTTACCATATAACGCAATAGTTTTTTGAAGTATTTTGTAAAGAAAATTTCGACAAATTTCGCAATATAGCATAAAAAAACACCACAGTACAATCTGCACTGTGGTGTATTGAATCTATTATTTAATTAATGTGAATGCGTCGTGAATGTTTTCGATAACTATTTGTGAGCTTCCTTTTTCATATTCGCCGTCCAACGACCATTCCACATCGTCGTCTGCAGAGATGAGAAGCTTAGAGGTACTTCTGAATTCTAACATTCGGCTGTCATAATTCTGAGTGGTTAATGCTGCGATACATTCGTTAAGCTCTATAATATTCTTGGGCGCTTTTATGAGTAACATTTCCAACAATCCGTCGTTCATATCAACCACGTCGGGTTTAAGGCTGAGTATACCCCCTAAAGAAGTGGAATTACTTATAGCACCGAAGATATAATCATCCTCAAGGGTTTCATTTTCAAGGGTAAACTTCATGTGTATAGGCTTAATGTTACCTATTTCCATTATTCCCTCAAGAATATATGCCATGTGTCCCAAAGCGTTTTTGATGTTTTGCGGAGTGGCATAGGAAGCCTTTGTGAAAGCGCCGAAGGAAGCAACATAGGAAAAATATCTGCTGTTGAATTTTCCCACATCCACCTTTTGTTCTTCGCCATACAAAGTGGCTTTGGAGGCCTTAATTATATTTTTAGGAAGCACCAAACTGTTGGCAAAGTCGTTTGTACTGCCAGTGGGAATATATCCTAGCTTAACCTTATGATTACCGCCTAAGAGTCCTGACACAACCTCATTCAAGGTACCGTCTCCGCCAATGCAGAGAATACGCTCGAATTTATGGGCAGTGTACATAACCACCTCTTTTGCGTCGTCGCGGCCTCGAGTAGCGTGCACTGTGCAGGTATAACCTTCTTTACAGTACATTTCAATTATATCGGCAACATACTTTTTGGAAAGCTTTGTTCCCGATAAGGGATTGAAAATTATTAGAATATTATGTTCCACACTAACACCTCTGATGGAATGAATTACATATTAATTATACCTTTAATATTCCAATAAAATGTTAACATTCTATAAAATATCATTTAATATCCTCAATTATTTTTTCGGGGGGATTATCTAAAACGTCGGGATGGGCTAAGATGCTCTTAAGATATTTAAAGGCAGAAGCATAATAATGTCCATCACAAATTCTTTCATCACAGCTCACGGTAAAGTCCATGTATCTATGCTTCTCAACCTCTCCTTCGGCATTTATGCTGTTCTCAACATATTTCGCGCCATAAGACATGAAAACAGGAAGATTACCAAAGTCATATAAGTGATGGAATATGGGAGGAATACCCAAAGAGCCCATAGATGTGATGAAGAAAGAAGCGTGGAAAGGGCTTACCTTAGTTAAAAATCTGGGAAGCAAACCAAAATAATCAAGGGTTTTGAGCATGTGTACCACAAACTTGAGAAGTATACCAGGGATATATCTCAACACTCTGGCAACTACATCAAAGCTGTTTTCTTCGTCGGTCTTTTTGTATTCTTCAACAAGACTGTTAAAAATATGGTAAACATCGTCTGCTGTTGCATCGGGTTTGTATTCAGCCATTATGCAGGTTTCGGGAGCATCGAGCCTTAATTCCTTTTTAATGGTCATTTCTATTTCAATACTGTTACGGGCATAGATGCGCTGACCGCGGATAAATCTGTTGATACCGGGACGCTGAGAAACCGTACGAACATAGGCAGCTAAAAGCAGATGTAACATACCGTAGCCCTTAAGACCCTCTGCCCTTTTCTTTTTAATATACTTTTCTGCTTCGGTAATTTCAATTCTATCTTTAAAATAGTTACAGGACCCCATTCTGTTTACCATAATAAAGGGGGATACCATATTCATAGGTTCTAAGCTTTTAAGTTTTCTGCCCTCTTTAGCCATAAATTAAAGCTCCTTTGTGTTCATAATTAATTCATATTTACTTATAATTATATCATTTTTCGACAAAAAATCAATAGCGTAAATTTTAATTGAAAATTTTCCAAAAATCTCTTGACAATCAATAAAACTGGTGCTATAATAGTCAACGTTGTGAGCGAGTGTGCTGGAACTGGCAGACAGGCACGTTTGAGGGGCGTGTGTCAACGACGTACGGGTTCAAGTCCCGTCACTCGCACCAAATTTATGACCTTACAAATGGCTTAAATAAGCTGTTTGTGAGGTTTTCTTTTTGCTCAAACGTGCCTGTGTTCTTTACTGTGTTCTTTATAGTTCTGTTTGTTCAAGCAAATCAGCCATAAGGTTTAAGGCTTTTACATTTGATTTTTGTACAGCGTGAGCATAAATATTTAACGTCGTGAATATCAATTATCCGCACATGTTGAATCTTCTAAGCATTTTCTAACGGGTAGCGGGTGCTTATCAATCAGTTTGTAGTAGATATGGATTTCGCGTGGCTCCTTGCTGTATTTCCCCGGGCACTCGTCAACGGTAACAAACTCAATAAGCTCCATACACATCTCTCGAGTGAGTTCGGGTACATCCAAGTAAGTTTTCAACCTACGAATAAATTCGTCCACATCTGCCGTAGTTTTCTCCATTTCGGAGAGTTTTGATTCAAGCGCGGCGATTTCTGTTACAAGCTCAGTCTTTTCATCCTGATACTTTTTCAGCAGTTCTATACAGACGTCTTCGGGTATCCGTCCCATCACCTTATCCTCATATACCGAGGATAACAGTTTGCCGAGTTCTTCAAGCCTCGCCTTATCCTTTCGTAATTGCTTACGGCTTTCGGTTTCCTCTTTCTTGGCAAGTTTATCCCGTTGCCTCAGAAAATCGGCTCGAGCCTTCTTTTCGTCAATAGAAACAAGGTCGATTTTAGACCGAATATCCTGTAAGACAATTTGGTTCAGAATTTTAATCTGAATATAGTGGCTCGAACAAGCCCGTGAACCAAATTTTTCGTAGGCTCCGCAGGAATAGTTCTCTCGGTAATAAATACGCGGTCCTTTGCGACTGTGTCGGGTATTGTTATACTTCATATACATCTTGTTACCGCAATCCGCACAGTATACAAGCCCCGATAATGGATGCACATACCCCGTATTCGTCTTCTTTCCTTGGCTGACCGATGCTTCCATCTCTCTGCACTTATCCCACAATTCCTGACTGACGATAGCTTCGTGAGTGTTGTAGGTAATTATCATATCCTCGGGATCGCGTTTTATGGTTTTCTTGTTCTTGTACGAAACGGTTGTTGTCCGCATTTGAACGAGATGACCTAAGTAAATGGGATTGTTAAGAATCTGCTTGACCGTGGCACAGGACCAAAGATGATGAGAACGGCGTGTATTAGGAATACCGAACTTTTCTTCCTTGTAATCGGACGGAATCGGGATATGCTCGTCATTGAAGGTTTGAGCAATCTTGTTCGGACTAATACCGCTTGCACGCATTTTAAACATTCTACGGACATTACTTGCCGCCGGTTCATCAATCACGGGAAGCTTCTTTTCATCCGTTCCTTTGACATAACCGTACGGTGCTTGACATACCCGATATTTTCCTGCCTTTGCACCCGCCTCAATAACTCTTTTAATCTTACGACTTGTGTTAGCTGCCTGCCATTCGTTAAAAATATTTTTCAGCGGCGTAGTATCCAAGTCATCATCCTTTTGAACAGCTGAGTCTACGTTATCGGTTACGGCAATAAAGCGGATATTAAACTCCGGGAAGATATACTCCGTATACTGTCCAACCTGTAGGTAATCTCTCCCGAAACGGCTCAGATCCTTTACGATGATCGTATCGATTCTTCCGCATTGTGCATCCTCAATCAATCGCTTTAAACCCGGACGGTTAAAATTAGTTCCGGAATAACCGTCATCGATATATTCATCCACTATCTCGAAGCCGTTTTCCCTTGCATATCTTTCAAGTATCAGCTTTTGATTGCCGATAGAAAGTGACTCACCAATACGTTCGTCATCCTTTGAGAGTCTGTAATAAAGACCTGCTTTTTTATTAAATTGTAGCTTTGACATTTTTATTTTTTTACTCCTTTTCCGTCAAAGCAGCTTGATTGTATGTACTTATATTATACCATATTCAGCCTATACAATCAAGCCGAATTGACATTAAAACGGCATTATGCGAGTGTATTTTCATATCCTCGTAAGCCTTGCTTAAAGCAATATTTCTTACAACTTTATTGATATCCTTGTCGCCTGCATAATGGCTGACGACAGTATAGGATATCCCATTTATCTGAATCACCTGATTCGATACAGGTGCCGCTTTATATTTTTCTTTCAGCTCAGTAAGAGAAGTCTTTTTCAATAGGCATTACCTCCTTGTTTTATTTACCTCCATTTCCGCCGGAGGTAGGCTTCGAAACATATAACATATAAATTCTCCTTACTGTCAGGCATCGTGGAGAGACGGTGCCTAATCCATACTTCCCATTACAAATGAAAATCAAAGATTTTCGTATATAAATTAAATAGCTCCTTCATCTATATAAATTTCTTCGTTGTGTTATTCCTTCGCCTTTTTAGGTGCTCTCGATAGGTAGGTGTTTGTAATATCCGGTCTGTGATGACCAAGCGTTTCACTTGTCTTATACTTAGCACGCTTTACGCCTGCATCTAAATTACGTTGATGCTCGTTCTGTGCATAATAATAACGAAGTCCGTGCCATGTGAGTGTTGTTGAACGGGGCTTGTCCCCGGGCTTTACAAAGTCGGTTCTGTTGGCAACGATAAATTTATCTCTGTGTGCAGTCAACCAGTTTTCAAGCGACTTCATTTCTTTTCTTACACCGTGTTTACCCGGTGGGCTTATTAAATACTCTACAGGCTGAATCTTATTTTTCTTTGCAAAGTTATACAGTTCTTCAATGAGTGCTTTTTGCTCTGCAGTTTTAATCGGTACTGCACGTACCTGACCACCTTTGCCTTGTACGGTAATTTCACCGTAGCGCATAGCTTTTATTATATGGTCTAAGCGTACACGACATAATTCTTCAATCCTAAGTCCAAACTGTGAGCCAAGCTTAATAGCATACTTGGCATCCATACGATCGCCAAGCTCTGCACGTTCAATACCTTTGGATATTTCCTGTGGCAGCCAAGCAATATTAACTTTGCCCGTCTGCCGCTTTTCGAGGCCTAACTCGTTATTATCGGGTAATCGGTTTTTGCCGCCTGCCTGTTCATAGAAAAAGCGGATTCCCGACAGTCTTGCTTTTATGGTAGACGGGGATAAACCCTGCTCCTGCATTTTCTTAACATACCCTCGAATATGCTTACCGGACACATTTACAAACTTCTGTCCGTGCCATTCCTCAACGTAATACCTTGCGAACAGAGAAGTATGTCCGTAATAGGTATGCACTGTTTTAAAAGAGCGTATGTTAATTCTGTTTTTAACCGCATTGATCTGGTCCATCACATTATCAATAGCATCTCTTTTACCTTTTTCTGATTTCGCAGCCATAGTCGTTTCTCCTTTCTTTAGAATTTTTGGTTCACAAATTCGCTCTCCCAAATTTATGAGCCTATATCAAATTTTCGTACAGAAGAATATAGGGGGATTTCTCTGTACCAAAATGTTGATTCAAATGTTTTGTATATTTTAGAATTTTATTGACGAAAATTTTTGCGCCCGTCATTTCGAAACGACAGTCATATATCATTTCAAAGCGACAATCATATTTTTTGAACCCTGTCATCTCAAACGGAAAATTATTGTTACTCTCAAAATGAAAGGTTAGTACTTTTTGGAATAGACCGGGTATTAGGAATTGGAATTATCTTTAATTCAAATTTCTAACACTCGGAACACGCCGTAGGCGTGATTTCAAACGAGAGTTATATTGAATATTTAAATGATAAGATTTTAAAATGACAGTCATTTGTCATATCAAAATGTGAAGACCTGTTGTCAGGACATAGTTCACCCATTGGTGTTTTGCAGTGGTTTAGTTTTGATTTTCTCCTTAAATTTTCCCATAGCCTTATGACAACAGGTCTTGGGCTACGCCCGGTCATCAGTTTCTTTCTGCTCATTTAGGAGCAAAAAGAAACTGATGACCGCTCTCGAAAGGAGAGTCATATTTTATCATCCCGAAACGAGTATCATATATCATATCGAAAGGATAGCCATAATCATTTCAAAACTAATATCATATTAAATTGTTCCCATAAGGGTGAGTACAGCGGAACCCCGTACCCAATAGAAATAATAATTAAAAAATATGAGGTTCCTATGCGCATACCCTTGAAACAAGAGTGTCATAATAACCGCGCTATGCCGAAAAACTTCCATTCATCGAATGGTCAATTATAATCAATCCCTCAACTACAGATTGCTCGGCAGGGCTTTTCA
>JAZQKX010000033.1:0-2675 GCA_045542355.1 Acutalibacteraceae bacterium | reverse complement strand
TTTGTCAAGCACTTTTTTTCGATTTCTTCCTGACTTGCGTAAAAAGTTTCAGAAGAATTCCAAATTCTCATAATGTACTTGCCACTGGTATCATCATAGCTGGATACCACGCACACGCCATAGGGGGCAATGCGGAATTTTGTTCCACGCTTCAACAGTTTCATTGTTCTCACCTCTTGGTATTAGTATAACATACATTACAGGAAATGTCAATAGTCAATTTGCACAAATAAATTGCACGGAAAATTGTTGAAACTGGTTATTCTGACGAAAATCGGCGCGCCAGGACCGAGAGCGCGCCGCCAAAAACAAACGACTGCTTTTTCAGCAGTCGTAAGTGTAGCAACCTGCGAAGGGGTCGAACCCGCATTCATCCACATCGGGTTCGTCTTCGCTCTCGCTGTGAAGCTGTTCCAGGTCGCGGTATCCTGCGAGGGTGTATTCCTCGTACCACTGATAGACATTTCCACAGTGGTCGCATTCGCCAACCTTGAAGAGGGTCACAGTAGAGGTATCCACCTCAATGTCGATGGTATCGGACTCCACGACCTCGCCACCGCAAGCAGGGCAAATTACCTTTCCAGTTTTCAGCATTTCTTTATATCCTCCTGTTCATTGAAAATAACTTTTAGAGCTTTTAAGGGAGACCCACTTTTTTTGACCTCTTTGCAAAAACAACTTTTGCAAACAACTCTATCAGCGGGACCATAACTTGTATCCCAAGTGGATTTATTACCACATTTGGCGCCTTTCATTTTTATTATTTCCTTTCCTCTTTGTATTTTAATTATAGCACATCAATTGCCGTTTGTCAAGAGGAAATTCTCAGATTTCTCTGAGAATTTCCATGATGTTCTGCACATCGTAGGCTCTGCCTGTCCAGTTGGTTCTGTTGCGTTCTTCATCGTCGAACAGAATGTCGAGAGGATTGTTGCAGAAGTTCTGCTTCGGAGTACCATAGGGAACGATGTGGATTTCGTTCCAATTTACAGAGGGCAGATGCTTTCTCAGCCAGTTCAGCTTGACTTCGGTAACTGCTTCGTTGTAGTCAGCAGTTCCGCTTTTGCTCAGCCAAGAGATAACTGCGAGGTTGTAGCCATTTCGCTGAAGCGTATTCAGCTTACGAGCCAGTGCGGAGAGGTGAAGCAGAGGTTTTGCGTTTGCGTAGGGGAAAGTGTCGCCTGCGATGAGGTATTCGAGCCAGTTCTCTACACCATAGAGGTCAGCGATTGTGCCATCCATGTCGAAGTTGATTGTGATGTTCATCTGCTTTGCCATTTGTATCAGTTCCTTTCCTTTTTTGTACCTTAATTATAGCACCGATTTACCGTTTTGTCAATACCTTTTGTGAAAAAAGGGAAAGTTTTTTTACTTTCCCTTTCTCATTTCTCTTGCCCGCTTCTGTGCCTTGTGAAGCACATCAACATTGGTCAGGCTTGCATTTTCATACTTAACCTGATACTGAATGCCACCGATTTCCACATCACCGCAGTAGTCAAAGCGGACATGGTCGGGAGTGTATTTGCCCAGACCGCAAGCCTTGTGCAGATAGGCTTCGCACTTGTGACCCTTGTTCTTGTAGGGGATGGCTTCAAATTCAGCCTTGGTCATTACAGGAACAGCACCCTTTTTGATGAGCTTGTCTTTCTCTGCTACGCTAATGTACATTTTGAATTTCTGAGCACCGCCATTCTTAGAAGACTCAAATTCTTCGTGTGCCCAACGGGGAGCGATGTGCTTGCACTTGTAGATGTAGATGATGCCTTTGCGCTCGAAGAAGAGAAGAGTGTCGTCTGCGCCACTCAGTCGATTGTATTCACGGAAGAAATGGTACTTAGTCATGGTTGTTATCTCCTTTGTTGTTTCGTTCTTTGTATCTTAATTATAGCACCGATTTCTCGGTTTGTCAAGCACAATTTTAGGAAAAACAACTATTTATTTTTTGTGCAAATTGCCTATTGACAAATTGCTGGGGCTGTGGTATAATGGAAATAACGCGCCGGCTGGGTCGTGGGCGGCGCGTCGAAAAAATAAAATGGAAAAAGCGCCTTAGTAGTAAGGTGCTTCGATTTCCAGTATCTCAGTTTGAATGAGTGCAAAATGTGCTCTGAATCGGCACCCGCACCCGCAGATGTAATCATCTTTCTTGTCCCTGCGGTTGCTCGTATTGTCCTGATACACCAGTTCAGATTGAGCGCTACTTCCGCAGTTAGGGCAACGAATGCGTGGGTCTCTCAATTGTGCTTGCCATTCTTGAGCAATTTGAGCTGTTGTTTTCATTGTTTTCACCTCTTGGTATTATTATAGCAGATTGTGGGGATTTTGTCAATACTCACAAGCACATTTTTTTTCGTAATGTTCTCTGACGAGAAGAGCGTCTCGCACTCGCTTTTGGCTGAAATCTTCTTCGTGAATCAATGTGGAGTAGTAGTATTTGGTGCGAAAGATGGGCCAATTAGGATGCACTATTTTTCGATAGGTCACATGGACATAGTCCTCACCGAGACTCCATGTGGCTTTGTATTCACCATCTGCCCCTTTGATAATCATTCTTCATCACCTCTCTTGAATTTTTGTCTGTTGTATTTCTTTTTGCTCTCTACCACAGAGCCACGCTTGCGGAAGTGGAGATACTGCTGAAGTTCCTCTCCCTCTTTCTTGAACATTCTGCGGTC
>JAZQKX010000032.1:0-1625 GCA_045542355.1 Acutalibacteraceae bacterium | reverse complement strand
ACCCTCTGTTCAACAGAGGGTCATTATCATTATTCATCATCCGGTCCGCTGGAGTAGGGTTTTAGCTCAAATATACTATCTTCTGAGGATACAACCTGATGACGGGCAACGATTGTTAGGATTGTGAACTTATCTTTGATAATTCTGGTAATTTCCTCTTGTGGGAGGAACGCACCACGGAATACATATTGACCGTCAGCGCGTTGATATTTTTCAACTTGCCGTGCAAGTTCTTCCTCGGTCAGACTTCTGAATTCGACTTTGTCCACACTAAAGTTGAAGCGGAATCCATTTTCCGTAACAACTGCGAGAACGCCCAGCAATCTGCTTTTGATTTCTTCAAGCGGATTGCAGACATTGATGAACAATTGCTTAATTCTCTCGTCGTGGATGTAGAAGGTAGGAATCGTATCCTTGGTGCTACCAGTGATGTACTTTAGATTCTTATGGAGCATGGAATGAATACCTGATTCAAAGTGCTCATCTTTGTATAACACCGTTCTCTGAATAGATTTTTCAATGTCTGCCAGGAGACTCCTCCCACAATAATCGACAATACTGTCTTCAAAATTACATGCTTCAGGGTACATCTCCAGGAAAATGGAGAAGTATCGTTCAGCGTTTGTGATTTTTAAGTTAGGATCATAACCCCATTCGCTTCGGAGTTTTGCTTCCATGCTATTGCGGATTTTGCCAGAAAAAGCGGTTGTGTCGATTTCAGAGGCAAGACCAGTATCATGCATTAACTCATCGACTTTAATTTGATTAACAAACTCAAAGAAGTTGTGATGGCGTTCCTCAGTAATCCTGAAGAATGTAAATGCACGGGCTGCATCACCATAGAAGCTTATAATCTGAAGCATCTCTTCGGAAGGCGTAAATTGCTTATTCTCATCAAAGCAACTATCTCCAAACGACTTAAGGTGATGTTTCATTTCCTTGCTTTCTTTTAGTAGCGAGGAATAGTCAAAATCGCGGAATGCATGGGCATTAAATAAGTGGGTGAGATACCATTTGGTTACATAACCGGTTTCTAAAACAACGAACTTTCCACCTGTTCCGTGCAACCAGTATTCCATGTTGTGTGAATGTGCGAGGATGAGGGAAAGGAAATTACCATAATCAACGTGGAACTCATTAGCTGCTTCGACAAATAATTCTTTCCAGGATGTGATTCTGGTATCTTCCTCAATCATGCCGCCTTCGTTGATGAATGCAAGAACAGCCTCTTTCAGGTCTGTGGGGACATCAGAATCCGAATGATAGAGGTAATATAGAAACAGGCTCAGTACCATGAAAACATCAAGGTCAGCGGATTCGTGGCGCAGGCACCACGAAGAGGACGAGAGTTCCCGACGAATCACTTTAATAATACTAAAATCTTTGGCTTTAACAGTTTCGGTGACTAGAATGATTAAAATAGAAGAAACTAATTTGTCTTGGTCCCTTGTATCCTTTGAGGAATAAGATAAATAACGGAACAATCTGCCAGAGCCATGCAGCATTATTTCATGAGATGCGGGCAATTCGTGCAATCTAAATAATACACGGGTCAGTAAATGCCTATTCTTGCAGATTTCATTATAATCATCGTCAGGGATTTCAATATGACGGAGTGCAACATC
>JAZQKX010000031.1:0-150967 GCA_045542355.1 Acutalibacteraceae bacterium | reverse complement strand
ATACCAAGGAGCTTTTTTATTGTCTACTCTACTCCTCGCTAAAAGCTATTTCTTTGCCCCCTGTAGAACAGGGGGTTCTCTTTGTCACAGACAACAGAAAAATCATAACCACCCGTTAAACATGTGGTTATGATTTTTTTGATTTTATACCCTTGATTATTTTTGTTGCATGTTTACCAAAGTGGGTAATCGAACTACTGTTAATTATTTACTGCATACTTGTCCAAATATTTATTATAAAGCTTAATAAAGCTCTCTCCATCCTGCAAACGGTGAAGATACTTATGAACATCAAGGCTGTCGTCCTGATCCATTTCGAGAATGCAACCCGCGATATTAGAACAGTGGTCGGAAATTCTTTCAAGGTTGTTGAGGATATCAGCCCACACAAAACCTGCTTCTATAGTACAGTTACCCTTTTTGAGACGGAGAATATGGTTAGAGCGGAGTTTTGCTTTAAGGCTGTCCACAACCTGCTCCAAAGGCTCTACCGTTGCCGCAACGCTTAGATCTTCCTTCACAAAAGCGTTCATGGTAATTTCGGAAATTTCATCTACAGCGGATATTATAATCCGTAATTCCTGCTTAGCGGGTTCTGTGAAGTTGATTTCCTTTTCGCGAATTTCTTCAACAGATTTAATAATATTTACAGCATGGTCGGAAATACGCTCGAAATCTCCGATTATGTGCAACAGCTTTGCAGATTCATTACTGTCACGGTCGCTCATGGGATATGTGCTGAGCTTTACAAGGTAACTTCCCAAAATATCCTCATAGTGATCGGCTTTTTCTTCGTAATTTCTGATGAGCTCAGCTGTATCCACATCGTATTCATCAAAGGATTTCATAGACAACCTTAGCGCTTCCATTGAAGCGGTTGCCATTTCCTGAGTCACAACGCGGCATCTTTCAATCGCTATTGATGGTGTAGCCAGCAAACGTTCGTCAAGCTCAATTTTCTTTTCTGTGCTACTGCCCTTAGGCTCAGGTATAAGCTTGAGGGAAAGTTTCTCAAGAAAACCTGCCATAGGTAGCATAATTGCGGTACAAATAACATTAAAAGAGGTGTGAGCTATTGCGATGGTTACCTCACTTGCCTCAGAATTAAGCAGAGGAATGTGAAACACTGCTCTGGCAATGCTGAACACTGATAACAGAATTAGCGTACCGATTATATTAAAGGAGAGATGTACAACAGATGCACGACGGGCGTTTCGGTTTGTACCAACAGAGGAAATTAGCGCGGTAACACAGGTGCCGATGTTCTGACCCATTATGATGGGAATGGACATTCCGATGCTGATTTGTCCTGTCGAAGATAATGCCTGAAGAATACCTACAGATGCAGATGAGGACTGGATAATACCTGTGAGAACAGCGCCGGCAATTACTCCCATTATAGGATTAGTGAACATGGTGAGGATACTTGCAAAATTCGGATCGCCACGAAGTCCCGATACAGCGACCGACATAGCATCCATACCAAACATAAGGGTTGCGAATCCGAGAAGAATAACTCCAATGTCTTTATTTTTATTAGACTTACAGAACATATAAAGAACAATACCGATTAATGCGAGAATAGGTGTAAAAGAAGTTGGTTTAAACAGCTGAATAACTACATTATCACTTTCGATACCAGTTAAGCTCAAGAGCCATGCAGTGACGGTTGTACCAACGTTGGCACCCATTATAACATTAATTGCCTGTTTTAAGGTCATGAGACCTGAGTTTACGAAACCAACAACCATAACAGTTGTGGCAGAGGAAGACTGAATTACCGAAGTAACGCCGAGTCCTGTCAAAAAACCTGCTGCCTTACCTGTGGTCAATCTGCCAAGCAAATTCTTAAGACCTGCACCTGCTGACTTTTCTAAGTAAGCACCCATAAGGTTCATACCAAAAAGGAACAAACACAGACCACCAATAAGGGATAATACATCAAACAAATCCATTTTTCTACTCCTTAGTCTTTTTTCTTTATGTTTTCAACAATTAGAGTATATTAATCTAACATTAAATCTGCAGGTAGTTTCATGTTAAATCTATGTTAAATTTCTATCTTTTCTATATCAAATATAAAATTGCTCAGTTTTATCAGAAATATATCCCATATTCATTTTAAAGGTAATAAAATGTTTGAGAAAAATCCTTGACTTTTCATCCCCTATTATATATAATAATTGAGTCGTAATATTACTTTTATCGAGGCGTGGCTCAGTTTGGTAGCTTTGAGTTCGACTGCCGCCTGTGGCGGATGAAAGGAGAACGAAAAGGCGCAGCGGTCGAAAAAATTTACCGCTCCAAGGTGAAAATTTTTTCGGGCACCGCCAGAGTCAGCTGCGTAGCAGCACGACTGCAAAAGATGATTCTTAAAGCAGATAAAATTTAATAAACATATCGAGGTGTGGCTCAGTTTGGTAGAGCGCTGCGTTCGGGACGCAGAGGTCGCAAGTTCGAATCTTGTCACCTCGACCAACAAAAACCGTGTTTCCTTTTTGGAAGCACGGTTTTATTTACATAGGCTTTTACTAAGCTACTCTAAACGCTATAGTCCATCTTGTCATTCTATAATATAATTGAATAATCTATAATGAGGTGGTATATAATGAACGCTTGTGAATTAACAGCATCCATAACAGCTCTTGCAAACGCTATAGCTTGTAAATTAAGCAATGATGAGTTGGGCTTATTAGCTTCTGTTTTAGTTCAACTGGGAGACACGCTGGTGACTATTGCGACACAAAGAAATATATGCAAAAGTATATGTGAAAACAAATAAGTATTAATATAGCGAAGCTGGGAGATAATAAAAGAGGAGGCGTAAACATGGATTTAATAAAGGTTATACTAACATCTATTTTATCAGCGGTGGCATTATTTGTGATTGCCAAAATTTTAGGGCATAAACAAATGTCTCAGCTTGACTTTTTGATTATATCACAGGCATAACGATAGGCTCGATTGCAGCCGAACTCGCAACCGAGTTAGAGACGCCTTGGAAACCGCTGGTGGCTATGATAATTTACGGCATTATAACATTGGGATTAACCCTGTTGACCAGCAAACTGCCAAGAATGAGAAAGTTTATAAACGGAACTCCCACTATAATTATGAACGCTGGAAAGATTTATCGCAAAAATCTGAAAAACGCAAAAATGGATTTGAGCGAGTTTATGGTGATGTGTAGACAAGAGGGATATTTTAACCTTAATGATATTCAAACTGCCATTTTTGAATATAACAGCAGACTCACGGTTTTACCTAAGGCTACAAAAAGGCCCACCAATCCTACCGATATGAATATTATTCTTCCCCCTGAGACCATTAACACGGAGGTTATAATGGACGGCAGAATATTAGAGGAAAATCTAAAGCGAATGGGCCTTGACATCACTTGGCTTAACAAAGAATTGAAGTGTCAAGGGTACAAAAACAACAAGGAAATATTTCTTGGCGTTTGTGATGAGAAGCATCAGCTCACACTATTTGAAGTGATATAACGTAATGCTCATATATTAAACTTTGTTACTATTTTTTCTTATTCTCAGTTGTTCCGCATTTACCACTGCATTGCTTGGCATAGGGACAACCGATACAAGTCTCTCCCCTCTTTTTAGCACGGCACAAATACAGCACAATCAGAACTGCTGTGAGCAAAAGTATTGCTATTATAATGTAGTTTTCCATAATGTTTTTTGTGACCTTGGCTTAGGATTTTTTAAGTGAATATTCTGCCTTTACGCTCTTGTTTGCATTCATAGCTAAAGCGACAATTACTCCAACCATTACCAAAACCGCAACGAGACCCGCGGTGGCTGCACCGATGTTCAAGGTTTCGGGAGCGACAACTAAAGTACCAATTGTATATACTAAGTACGAAACAGTATATCCTACCGCCAACTGGAGACCTATTCCGCCCCAGAGCCATTTAGCACTCTTCATTTCTGCGTTCATAGCTCCGATTGCTGCGAAGCAAGGCGGTGTATAAAGATTGAACATAAGGTATGCCAGGGCGGCAATTTTAGTTATAGCCATAACACCTGCAACCTCAGAGCCTGCGCCCTCTAAGAGGGCAAGTTCCTCAGTATCAATCAGATTTTCGAGACCGACAAAGCATACAGCCAGAGTTCCCACAACATTTTCTTTTGCTATGAAGCCAGTGATAGCCGCTGCCGCCAGCTGCCAGGAAAGGACACCAACGATAGGAACAAGAAGATATGCAAAGGGACCTGCAATAGATGCGAGAATTGAGGAGTCTGCGGTTTCGGCAACAGTAAAGCTCCAGTTAAAGGTCTGCATAAGCTGAACTGCCATGTTACAAAGAAGAATTATTGTGGCGGCTTTAACTATATATGCCCAACCGCGGCTGCACATGGACTTGAATGCGCCCCAAAGAGAGGGGGCTTTATATTCGGGAAGCTCGATAATAAAGAAAGATTTTCTGGTTTTGTGACCCGTGATTTTATTAACAAGCAGAGCTCCTAAGAAGATAAGGGCAATACCGGCGAGATACATAACTGTGCTTACCCAACCTGCGTTATCAAAGAACGCGCCTGCAAACAGGGCAATAACGGGGATTTTAGCGCCACAGGGCATGAAAGGAGCCAACATTGCAGTTGCTCTACGCTCACGCTCATTGCGGATGGTACGGCTCGCCATGATGCCAGGAACCGCGCAACCGATGGTTATAACAAAAGGAATAACAGATTTGCCCGAAAGACCTACTCTTTTGAAAATCGGGTCAAGCACAACAGCAACACGGGACATATATCCGCAGTCCTCAAGAAGCGCAATGAGGAAATACATAACCATAACCAGAGGTAGGAAGCCTACTACAGCTACCATGCCACCGATAACGCCGTCAACAAGAATTGCAGAAAGCAAGGGATTGGCATTTACAAGAAGTCCCCCGACCCAGCCCTGAAACGCTTCAAGGAGAGTAACGAGACCAGGGATGACGGTGCCGTTATCGAATTCGTAACCCTCGGCAATCCATGTGCCAACGGTTGACTGAGATATGTAGAACACAAGAAACATAACAACGGCAAAAATCGGGATTCCAAGCCATTTGTTTGTGAGAACAGAGTCTATTTTGTCACCAAAGTTTTTGTCTTTAGTGAGCACCTTGCGGTCTTCGACCTCTTTAACTATTTTATTAACGAAGCTGAAACGCTTTCTATCAGCAACTTCAACCGCTTGTTTATCAGTTAAATCAATATTTTCCTGCACATAAGGCGCGGTCTGGGTCTTGCCCACACGAGCTACCGCGGCTTCAACAATTGCTTTCAAACCGTCTGCAGAGGTGGAGATTGTGTTGATAACAGGGCAACCAAGCTTTTGGGACAAAGCATCCGCATCGATGTCTGTGCCTTTCTTATCGTTGATATCGCTCTTATTAAGGGCAACAACCACGGGTATTCCCAGCTCTAAAAGCTGAGTTGTAAAGAAAAGGCTACGGCTGAGGTTGGTAGCATCGACTATGTTTATTATAACGTCGGGGTTTTCTTTCTTAACATAAGAGCTTGTAACGCTCTCCTCACTGGTAAAAGGAGACATAGAATAAGCTCCAGGTAAATCTACTGCTAAAAGCTGATTTGAACCAGCATAAATTTTCTTTATTACATGTTCCTTTTTATCGACGGTAACACCTGCCCAGTTACCCACCTTTTCGTTACTGCCTGTGAGGGCGTTGTACATTGTGGTTTTCCCCGAGTTAGGATTGCCAGTCAAAGCAATCTTCATTATTAATTCCTCCCGTAAATCAACTTATATAAACCGCTTAGGATATAGTCACAAATTTCAGTAAGCCGTCGCTAACTCACCTATAAAAATAATCGGCTGATGTAAAATCTGCTGATTAAAAAACCGTTATAACATCAGCCAGTTGATTATCGATATTGTAGCGAGCGTCCTTTATTGACACAACACAACTGCCCTTTAAATGAGATACGACGGTTATTACCTCTCCGCTATAGCAACCGAGGGAAAACAAGAAAGCGTCTAACTCCTCATCGTCGGTTTCTATTCTTTCGATTACATATTCTTTTCCTTCAATAGCTTCTTTTAAAGTCATTCCTAAATCACCGCTTAAGCATTCAATTAGCAACTGCTAACCAATAATCAAAGAATCTAGTTAGCCTTTGCTAACCTCATACATTATACCTCCTCAAAACATTGTTGTCAAGCATTATTCTGAAAAATTTTTCAAATTTTGGCAAATATTGATTTTTTAAATAAAATATGCTAAAATAGTATAGAAATATTTATGCTGAATTTATAAACAAGGAGCATGTACTATGCCTTTAAAAGAATCAGGAGAAATGTATCTCGAATCAATATATGTTCTTTGCAACTCAAAACCTGCTGTGCGCTCAATAGATGTTGCGGAGTACATGAACTATTCTAAACCCAGCGTAAGCCGCGGAGTTGGGATACTCAAGAAGAACGGATATATTGTTGTGGATAAGGATGGATACATCACTTTGACCGAAGCGGGGACAAACCTTGCAAACAAAATTTTCGAACGGCACACTGTTCTAACGAAGGTGCTGATGGCGCTCGGTGTAGACGAGAAAACCGCATCTGAGGACGCCTGTCGAATCGAGCACGTAATAAGTGAAGCCTCGTTTGACGCTATGAAAAACTATCTGGAAAATAAATAATATGAATTTACAGCGGAGAATCTTAAAAATTTGATTCTCTGCTGTTTATTAAAAAGAAACGGAGATATCAATGGAAAAGATTATCAACACCCTATCTAAAGAATTCAATATAAAGAACACTATATTGGAAAATACCATAAAGCTTATCGACGAGGGAAACACCATTCCCTTTATCGCGCGTTACCGCAAAGAAGTAACAAACAGCATGGATGACCAGATTCTCCGCGAACTTAACGACAGACTTCAATATTTAAGAGGTCTCGAAGAAGAAAGGGAAAGAATTCGCGCGGTTATTGAGGAAGCGGGTAAAATGACCGAGGAGTTAAGCGTTGCTCTTGACAATGCCGCCACAATGTCTGAGCTGCAAGACATATATCTCCCCTTCCGTCCAAAAAGGAAGACCAGAGCATCGGTTGCCCGTGAGCACGGACTTGAGCCTTTGGCAGAGCTTATAATAGCACAGAACTTAGGCACCGACCCCAAAGCCGCGGCAGAGGATTTTATAACAGACGAAGTGCCCGATGTAGAAACGGCACTTGCGGGAGCTATGGATATCATTGCGGAAGATATCTCCTTTGATGCCGAGCTTCGCAAAAGATTGAGAAATGTACTGACCGCTTACGGTAGAATTTCATCGGTTGGCGCCGACGAAAATATTGACGACACGGTATATGCTATGTACAAGGAATTTTCGGAGCCTGTAAAAACAATAGCTAACCATAGAATACTTGCTATAAACCGCGGTGAAAAAGAAGATGCTCTAAAGGTCAGCATTGAATACGACAAGGACCGTGCGGTGGAGATAATCTATAAATTATATGTTAAGGACGGTCCCGCGGCAGAATATGTAAAATCTGCCGCGGCAGATTCATATACCAGACTGATTTTCCCTTCAATCGAGAGAGAAATAAGAAACGACCTGACAACCCGCGCTTCAGAATCGGCAATCAAGGTGTTTGGCGACAATCTTCACCAGCTTCTCATGCAACCGCCCCTCAAAGGCGAAACCGTGCTTGGCTTTGACCCCGGCTACAGAACAGGCTGTAAATTAGCGGTTATTGACCATAAGGGCGACGTTTTAGATACGGGTGTTATTTACCCTGTCCCCCCTCACAACAAGATAGAAGAAGCAAAGAAAACTGTGCTGTCGCTGGTTAAAAAGCATAACGTCACAGTGTTTGCCATAGGTAACGGAACAGCTTCCCACGAAACTGAGATTTTTGCATCCGACCTTATTAAGGATAATGGACTTGATGTTGGATATATGATCGTGAGTGAAGCGGGAGCTTCGGTCTATTCGGCATCCAAACTCGCCGCATCTGAATTCCCCCAGTTTGATGTTTCTCTTCGTTCGGCGGTTTCTATAGCCCGTCGTCTTGAGGACCCACTATCTGAGCTTGTGAAAATTGACCCTAAAGCCATAGGTGTGGGACAGTATCAGCACGATATGCCTCAGGCAAGACTCAGCGAAGCTTTGGACGGAGTGGTTGAGCAGTGTGTTAATATGGTTGGTGTCGACCTTAACACCGCATCGGTTTCTCTGCTTTCGAGGGTAGCGGGTATCAGCTCAGCTGTTGCGGGAAATATTGTAAAATTTCGCAGTGAAAATGGCGGTTTCGAAAACAGAAATCAGCTTTTAAAGGTCAGCAAACTGGGACCTAAAGCTTTCCAGCAATGCGCAGGTTTTTTAAGAATAAATGAAAGCGACAACATACTAGATAAGACATCTGTGCATCCCGAAAGCTATAAACCCGCTACGGAGCTTATAGAATTAGCCGGTGGAATAGATAAAATAAAGGTTTATATCGAAGCCAACGGCAAAGAGGCCACTGCCCAAAAACTTGGTTTAGGTGTTCCAACGCTGAATGATATTATTGAGGAATTACAGAAACCCGGTCGTGACCCCCGCGACGAGTTACCTAAGCCTACACTCAAAAAAGATTTACTCGGAATTGAGGACCTGAAAGAGGGTATGGAGCTTACGGGTACTATAAGAAATGTTATAGATTTCGGTGCTTTCGTTGATATCGGTGTGCATGAAGACGGGCTAGTGCATATTTCTCAGCTTTGCAACCGCTTTGTTAAGCACCCATCAGAAGTTGTTAAGGTTGGAGATATTGTAAAGGTAAAGGTAATTAGCGTTGATATCAAGAAAAAACGAATCGGTTTGTCGATGAAAGAAACAAATAGTTGAAAAACCGAAAACAATAGTGTATAATGATTTACAGACGGTACAGTTTTGTGCCGTCTGTAGTTTACTATATTAAGAAAGGAGCAGTGGAATATGGAATTTGATGCATTGGATGCAGGTGTATACGGCGGCATTGTTACAAAAGAGAATATTAAACTGCTCATTTGCTATATAATCAACAACATGGAGAAGCCCTTAAACCGCAACGATTTCTGCGATGAAATGCACGCCGAAGGCATTGCAAACTATTTTGAATTGGCAGAGGCATTTACCGACCTCACAAGAAAAGAACTTATAGTCGAGGTAGAGCACGGACTGTTTTCCCTGACTCCAACTGGCAAAAGCACAATACATGAGCTTAAAGAAAATATCCCGACGCAAATCAGAAAAAGAGCCTACATAGCAACAGTTAAAATGCTTCGTAGAAAGAAGCATCAGGAAGAAACAAGGGTTAATGTTGAGCAAACCGAAAAGGGCGAATATATTCTAACCTGCTCTATTTTAGAGGGTGAAAAAGAAATGCTGACGGTTAAGCTTAATCTCCCCAATTTTGAATTGGCGCAAAATGCGAAAAATATATTCTGGGACTCGCCCGAAAAGATTTATTTAGGTGTTGCGGAATTGCTTACCCACAATAAATTTAACTATGACGAGAATGACATTCCGTTCCCAGATAAATAATTTAAATATTTTTTAAAAAAGACTTGATTTTTTCTAAGATATCTATTATACTAACATAGTCGGCTATGGAGAGATGGCTGAGTTGGTCTAAGGCGCACGATTGGAAATCGTGTAACGGCTTAAACCCGTTCGGGGGTTCGAATCCCCCTCTCTCCGCCAGAAAAAAGCATCGACTTTGTCGGTGCTTTTTTCAATGAAATTCGCCTTGCGGCGAGTGAAATATTACTTTGTAATATGAAATAGCTTCGCTATGAAATATTTGCTTCGCAAATGTTTAAGAGGCGAATTTTATTTTACTTTCTGCGTTAGCAGAAAATTTCATAATCCGTTAGGATTATTTCATATTGCGTAGCAATATTTCATTCAATATGTTATAATGTTTGCAGAGGTGATATTCTTGAAAGAAAATAAACTTGTGGATTTATCAATGGACTTTTCTGTAAAAGTTATAAAACTTTGTGAAAACATAAAAGGACATTACTCACTCGTTAATCAATTAGAGCGTTCTGCAACTTCTATTGGTGCAAACATTCACGAAGCAAATTATGCTCACGGTAAACCCGATTTTGTTGCTAAACTTCAAATATCTCTTAAAAAATGTTATGAGACTGAATATTGGCTTGAATTATTTGTAAAGTCTGAGTTAATAGATAAAGAAATTGCAAAAGAAATATATAATCAATGCGGTACAATACGCAGAATTTTAATTGCTTCTATCAATACAGCAAAGGAAAATAACAAATGATAAAAAACATTAAAGACTTTTTGTGTGCTAAAGAAATCTATGATATATATTCAGCCTGTATGTTTGAGCCTACTTTCGATAAATTTAAGATTAAAGCAGAACAAATGCAAAATGATTCTTCTGTTTCTGTGTACGGATATTTTTCAAACCAAAAAATCATTGGCATAATATCCATACAAGAAACTGATAAAACTGTAGAAATTATTGGAATAGCAGTTGATACTAAAGAAAGACATTCGGATATTGGAACGAAACTTATAGATTATGTAAAAGATAAAAGCCAAAAACTTATTATTGCCGAAACCGATAGTGATGCTGTTATGTTTTATAAAAAATGTGGTTTTGATATAGAGGAAAAGATTGTTTCAAAATCTAATGTTTCATATAGTAGATATGTATGTACTTTAAATTACAAATAAAAATATGTAGTGGTTCGAACATATAGGTCAAAAATTCAAAAAGGTTCGGATTTGTGCACCCTTTCCAAATAAAAACAGCACCCAACAGGGTGCTGTTTTTATTTGGTAGAGGGGGTTAATGACGAATCCCCTGGTTTGTCGAAGCAGCCGCGCCGCCGCGAGAGGCGGGGCTGTCTGCCCGAGTCTCGAGTACCGCAGATTTTTCGTGACTGCTCGGAGCAGTAGAAAAATCAAGGAACGCAGAGTGTCCCCCATGTTATAAAGCACCCAACTGGGTGATATTTTTATCATATACGAAGAATAAACCCCACCCGATAGTGCTGGGTGGGGGTAACGTTAAAGTCATTATTTTGTTGTTTATTTGAATTCATTCGCCATTTGGTAGAGGTGGTGGTATATTCCCCGCTTTTCTATCAACTCGTCATGATTGCCTTCTTCAACAATCCCCTCATCGGTGAGGACCATTATCCTGTCAGAATTACGGATAGTTGAAAGCCTGTGGGCAATGGTGATAGTTGTTCTGCCCTCAGAAAGGCGGGACAGGGATTTTGCAACAGCGTATTCGCTTTCGTTATCAAGAGCACTTGTTGCTTCATCGAGGATAATAATGGGCGGATTTTTAAGGAATACACGGGCAATACTTATGCGCTGTTTCTGACCGCCTGATAGCTTGACTCCCCTCTCGCCTACATAGGTATCGTAGCCATCCTTGAGAGCTGATACAAATTCGTGAGCACCAGCCTTTTTTGCGGCTTCTACAACCTCTTCCATAGTGGCACCAGGCTTACCGTAGGAGATATTTTCATAGACAGTACCAGAAAACAGATACACATCCTGCTGAACCATGCCGATATTATCTCTGAGGGTTTTAAGGGTATATTCCTTAATATTCTTTCCATCAATAGTGATTTCGCCTGAGGTCACATCATAAAATCTTGGTATCAGATTGCAAAGGGTGGTTTTACCGCCGCCTGAGGGACCTACGAATGCAACCTTTTCGCCACTTTTGATTGAGAGGTTGAGGCCCGTAAATACCCTATTATGGTCGTCGGTGTATTCAAATGACACATCCTTAAATTGGATATTACCTTGTGGGTTTTTGAGAGGCACAGCATCGGGCTCGTCAAAGATTTCAATATCTGCATCCATAATCTGCAGGAATCGTTCGATGCCCGTCATTCCTCGCTGGAACTGTTCGGAAAACTCAATTATTCTTCGGACGGTGGCAATAAAAGTAGTTACATACAAAAGATATGCTACAAGGTCACCCGCTGTGATGTCCCCTCTTATCGCACATATGCTACCTGCTATCACCACGGCGGCATACATAATACCGTCAAAAAGCCTTGTTGTGGTGGCAAAGGTGCCCATATACTTATAGGAACGTTTCTTGATTGAAAAGAATTTTTTGTTGTCGATATTGAATTTTTCCTGCTCAACATCCTCATTTGCAAAGGCTTTAACAACCTTTTGGCCAAGCAAAGAATCCTCTATACGTGCATTGAGCTCACCCACCATTGCGCGTTGTTCACGGAATGTGGCGCGCATACGCTTGTTGAGACGTCGGCAAATAAGAATCATTATTGGAATGATTATAAAGATAAGCAGAGTAAGAGGAATATTAATGTTAATAAGAATTATAAAGGACACGATGCCCTTGATTCCTGCGATGAAAAACTCTTCAGGACAATGGTGAGAGAATTCGGTAACATCAAAAAGGTCGTTGGTGATTCGACCCATTATCTGACCTACCTTGGTATTGTTAAAGTATGTATCTGAAAGCTTGTGCAGATGGGCGTAGGCATCACGACGCATATCGGTTTCCATTTTTGTTCCCATTACGTGCCCTATATAGGACATATAGTAATACGCGGCGGAGTCGATAATTCTCAGAACAAGATATAAAATACCGATTCTCACCACGAACCCTATTGTCAGGGTTGCAAAACCACCCATACCCGCATCGGTTATTTCCCGCATTATAAGGGGGAGTATAATCTCACAAATCGTGGTTAAAGCGGCACAGAACAAATCCAGCACCACGGTTGGGATATACTTTTTATAATACGGCATAAACCGTCTTAACAGCTCACTTGATTTATATTGTCTTTCGTTTGCCATAAGTTCATCGCCTTTAGATAAGATTACAATTTAATTATACGACTATTACTAAATTAAATCAAGCAAAAAAAGGATACAATTCAACGCGAACTGCATCCTTTAATAATTATATTACACCCTTTTGAAGCATTATGTTGGCATAGACTGCTGACTCACCAGTAGCGATTATGCAGTATACCTCTTTGGCTTCTTCATAGAAAGCAAAACGCTCAATGTTACCAACGGCATCTGCACCACGGTCATCGTGCTTAGCCACGATTTCCTTGTAGGTATCCCAGATGGGGGTTGCTATTTTCCCCACATCTCTGGGCATAAGCTCCATAAGATTAACGGGCTTGTCTGTGTAGGTATCCAGCGGGAAAACTTCCAATATGGCATCTAATATTTCGGGAATTCCGTGACCGTCCATACGAAGAACTATTGTGTTCCTGCCCATGGATTCTGCAGGAAAATTCCCGTCTGCAATTACAAGGCGGTCGCTATGACCCATCTCACAAAGCACCTTTAAAAGCTCAGGGGACAAGATTTTGGGGATTCCTTTTAACATATTAACACCTCTTGTTAATTGATGATTAATATTATACAACACATATTTAAAAATTGCAAGAAAAGGGATGGCAGAGCCATCCCTTAAATATTACTTATAGAAAGGTCCGTAGCTCTGACAAGCTCTGTAGTCAGCGCCTTCCTTGTCCATGCCAAAGGCATTCCAAGCGGCGGGTCTGAAAATTTTCTCATTGGGAACATTGTGCATACAAACAGGAATTCTGAGCATTGAGCACATTGTGATGAGATCTGCACCGATGTGTCCATAGGAAATTGCGCCGTGGTTAGCACCCCAGTTATTCATAACCTCGTAAGCGGTCTTGAAGGGACTTCCCTCTTTACCGTCGCAACGAGGAGCAAACCAAGTGCAGGGCCAGGTATAGTCTGTTCTCTTCCAAAGAGTATCGGAAACCTCATCCGGGAGATTGACAGTCCAACCCTCAGCAATCTGAAGAACGGGACCTAATCCCTTAACAAGATTCAGACGAATCATTGTTGCGGGCATTTCCGCACGGGTAAGGAAGCGAGAAGAATATCCGCCACCTCTAAAGTAGCCATTATCAGCGGGATTCCAAGTGGTTGCCGCCATGACTTTATCCTGATCGGCTTGGGTCATCTCATACCAAGGCTTCATAACATGATTGCCCTTTTCGTCGGTAACCTCGCCACAGGCATCAAGACAACAAGCGCCTGAGTTGATAAGATGGATAACACCATCAGATTCCTTTGCTTTGCCTTTGATTTTATATCCTGTTACACGTTTGATAGCATCACCGCTCCAGTACGTACGAACATCGGCAAACATCTGAGCACGGTTGGTTAGCAATTTCATAAAGAGCATACCAAGGCCGTTGAGAACGTCGTTCTCTGTTGCAAGGATGTAAGGTTCACGGGCGCCCTCCCAGTCGAAAGAGGTGTTGAGAACAGCTTCTGCAAAGTCACCGTTTGGATAGAAATCGGTCCACTGTCTCTGACCTTGGAAGCCTGCAGCAATAGCATTGTGACCAACTGCTTCTTCCTCACAACCCTCGGGCAGATTGGGATTGCCGTTCATTAAGTCCTTAATGATAACTGCCATCTTAACAACAAACTCAAACTGTTCTTCCTTAATCTCGTCGCTCTTTTTAACAAAATCAGGGTTCTTGTCAAAACCGATTATGCACTTTTCTTTTGCCCATTTGAGAGCTCTCTGATATTCGGCCTCATCATATATGCCCTCGCTCATTCTGCGGATGATTTCTACCTCATCAACAGACTCAACTCTGAGACCCAAATAAGACTCAAGGAAATCGGAATCGATAACCGAGCCTCCGATACCCATACATACAGAGCCAATCTGCAGATAAGACTTGCCCTTCATAGTTGCAACTGCAACAGCGGCGCGACCGAATCTCAAAAGTTTCTCTTTAATGTCTTCGCCGATTGTGGAATCGTCGGCATCAACAACATCGTGACCGTAGATGCCGAATGCAGGAAGACCCTTCTGAGCGTGGGTTGCGAGAACGGATGCCAGGTAAACAGCACCTGGTCGCTCGGTTGCGTTAAGACCCCAAACGCCCTTGATTGTGGTGGGATCCATATCCATTGTTTCGGAACCGTAGCACCAGCAAGGTGTAACAGTGAGGGTGATATCAACGCCCTCTTTTCTGAATTTATCAGCACATGCTGCAGCCTCTGCAACACGTCCAATGGTTGTATCTGCAATAACAACCTTAACGGGCTCACCGTTGGAATATTTAAGATTTTCTTCGAAAAGTTTCTTTGCGGCTTTTGCCATTCCCATGGTCTGGTCCTCAAGGCTTTCACGAACCTTTAAAGGACCTCTTCTGCCGTCGATTGTCGGTCTTATACCGATTACGGGATAATCGCCGATTAATCTGCTTTTAGCCATAATTTGTGCCTCCATTAGTTAGATTTACGAAGCGAACACCCGACGGTATTCAACCTCTCTTGATATTTTAATTTTCAAACGACCACACCACACCGAAAGTGTGATGTGGCCGCAAATTAAACCAATATCAAAAATATAATAACTTTTTTAAAGCCTATATTCAATAAACAAATTTGTTCAGAATTTCAGGCAATATTATGCTATTATCCTTCGTAAACTAGGTTCTTAGCAACCATATCGTCTACGTTTTCTGCGTTCCACCAAGCACCAGCGATGGAAACGGTCTCGCTAACCTCTTTGCCTTCGAGAGCAAATACAGCCTGTTCAACCGACTGATAGCCGATCTGGTAAGAATCCTGAGCAACAGAACCAACGAGCTTAGGACCTTCGGTCTTCTTCATCCATTCGATCTGCTTAGTACCTGCGTCGAAACCACAGAACTTAATAGCATCATACTTGTCACCAGCTGCTGCGATAGCATCGGAAACCTGCTTAACTACGCCTTCGTTGGACATGAAGATAGCGGAAACGTTCTTTTCAGCAAGTGCTTCGAGAGCGGTCTTATAAGCATTGTCAGCATCACCGGGCTTAACTTCTTTTTCAATTGTAACCTTGCCCTTGGTAGAAGCATCAGCTTCGCAGAGCTCAAGGAACTTATCATTGAAGCCTGCTGCACGGTCAATACCAGTCTGGGTTTCGTCGTGCTGAATGATACCTACAACATACTTATCGGCTGCTGCGATATCAGCTTTGATAGCCTCAAAGAACTTTTCAGCTGCTAAACCAGCTGCAAGTACGTTACTTGTAGCTACAGAAGACTTGATGGGGTTCTTTTTCTGCTCATCGAGAGCTTTTACGTCGTTAGCCCAGATACCACTGTCGAACTGAACAACAGGCATACCGTCGTCAAAAGCCTGTGCTAAGCTATCAGTAAAGCCTTCACCGATTGTTGCTACAACGAGAGCTGCAGAATCATTGGAAAGTGCGGTCTGTACCATTTCCTGCTGAGAGGGGATGTCTTTTGCGCTTTCACTTGCGGGACCACGGAAAGTGATATCATAGCCATATTTCTCACCTGCATCCTCTGCGCCAGCCTTAACAGACTGCCAGAATGCATGGGATTCACCCTTAGCTACAACAGCTATGGTTTTCTTTTCGGTACCAGCGTCACCGGAAGTACCGCTGTTGCCAGCGCAACCTGCGAGAGAGCCCAACATACCAAGTGCTACAACTGATGCCAGAATTCGGGTTAAAGTTTTCATTTTCATAGAGTTTTCCTCCTTATAAATACCCCTATGGGGTTTAATACAATTTTTACTCTGCCGATTATTTTGTTTCGGCAGTTTCTTTCTCCTCTACGGGAGGTTCTTCCTTTTTATCCTCGAGCTTTGCTTCTTTCTTTTCAATCTTTACCTTGTTCTGATTCTTGGTTTTGATAACATCCATGAGAACAGCAACAACAACAATTATACCTGTGAGAACGTATGTAACATAGGTAGAGTTGAGGTCCAGCTTAAATTTAACCAGAGCAAAGTTGAGACCGCTTCTGATAACAACCAGGAGAATTGCGCCGATTACGGAGCCTGAAACCGAAGCCACACCACCAGCGGCACTTGTTCCGCCAATGTATACACCTGCGATAGCATCCAACTCCATACCGTTACCTGTTGCGGTTGCAACCGTTGCGAATGATGCTGCCCAGAATATTGCGGCGAGACCTGCGCCGATACCGCTTATTGTATAGGCAATAATCTTATACTTATCGGTATTGATACCGGAAAGACGGGTTGCTTCTTCGTTACTTCCGATTGACAGAATGTAGCGTCCAACCTTGTTTTTGTACATAAAGTATGCGCATACAACAGCAAATATCAAAACCCAGATAAGTCCTGTAGGGATAGCATTCCAACGGGAGAAGGTCTTATTAAACCAAGTTCCTGTGGGGAAGAATACATTAGGTACTGCAACTATCAGAGCACTTAAGCCACGGGAGAACATCATAGTTCCCAAAGTTGCGATGAATGCAGGAAGCTTGAGCTTCGCAATAAGTAAACCATTGATGAAGCCAAACAGGGCGCCTATAGCTATCATCACAGGAATTGTGAGCCACAGTGGCATCCCCATAATGTAAAGCTTACCTGATACAACCGCCGCCGCAATACATACAGTACCGATAGAGAGGTCGATACCGCCTGTTGCGATAACGAAAGTTACGCCCAATCCCATAATAGCGTAGGGCGCTAAAGACTGGGACATACTGATAAGATTGTTGGGTTTTACGAAGTTAGGATTTATAATTGTAAAGATAAGAACTAACACAGCCAACGCCGCGATAATAATTATGTTCTGCCCTACCTTGATGGGTTTGCGGGGTGCTGCTTTTTGTTTTAAGGGATTATTCATATAGCACAAACCTTTCTCTTATTATTTATAACGGTTAATCTCGCATGGTGGCGTACTTCATGATTTCTTCTTGAGAGGCATCCTTTATGTCAAGCTCGGCAGTTACTCTGCCCTCGCACATAACAACCACTCGGTCACTGAGTCTCTGAATCTCAGCAAGTTCGGAAGATATCATTATAATGGCTTTGCCCTCTGAGGCTAACTTTTCCATTAAATCGTACATTTCACTTTTTGCACCGATATCAATGCCTCTGGTAGGCTCATCGAAGATGAATATATCGGAGTTTCTGAGCAACCATCTGGCAACTATAACCTTTTGCTGATTACCGCCTGAAAGATTTTTAAGCTGTTGATCCATAGACGGAGTCTTGGTTTTAAGCAATGCATTCTTTTCTTCTGCCGCAGCTTTTATCTTACCGTCGTTAATCCAGCCGTTTGATATGTAATCATCAAGAGAAGCCAAAACCGAGTTTTCTGCAACGGATTTATCCAGCAGAAGTCCAAACTGTTTTCGGTCTTCGGAAAGATAACATATTCCCTGCTTTACTGCTTCACTTGGGTGTTTAATATTAATCTTTTTACCATTAATATAAACCTCTCCGCTGTCTTTACGGTCGGCTCCAAATATAGCACGAGCAGTTTCGGTTCTTCCTGCGCCCATAAGTCCAGCGAAACCAAGTATCTCACCTCTATGAAGCTTAAAACTAACATTCTTAACCTCGTTGCCTCTATTAAGATTCCTAACCTCAAGTACAACATCTGCATCCTCGGGCACATTGCTTTGTTCTTTCTTTTCACCGTAGATAACGCGACCTACCATCATTCTAACAATTTCGTCCTTGGTGGTGTCCTTTGTGATCAAAGTACCAACATATTCACCGTCTCTCATAACGGTTACTCTGTCAGAAATTCTGTTGATTTCATCCATACGGTGGGATATGTAAATCATGCCTATACCTTTATCTCTCAGGTCATTCATGATTTTAAACAATTCTTCAACCTCAGGCTGGGTCAAAGCCGCGGTGGGTTCGTCCAGTACCAAAAGCTTAGATTCGTGGGATATCGCCTTGGCAATTTCAACCATCTGCTGCTTACCGACAGTTAAAGTACCGAGGGTAACCGACGGGTCGATATTAACACCAATACGCTGGAACAGTTTTGCAGCGTCTCGTTCCATCTTCTTGTCGTCGATCATGCCAAGTCTTTTGGGTTCGCGACCTATGTAGATGTTCTGGGCAACAGTCAGGTGATTCATCATGTTAAGCTCCTGATGAATGACACTTATACCTGCAGCCTGTGACTCGGCAATGTTGGCAAACTCAACATCCCTACCAAAGAAGTTGATTGAGCCACCGTCTCTCTTATGGATACCGCAGAGCACCTTTATAAGGGTGGACTTACCTGCTCCGTTCTCTCCCATTAGAGCGTGTACCTCGCCTGCACGCAGTTCGAACTGTACTGATTTCAACGCGTGAACGCCGGAAAAATGCTTTTCTATGTCTTTCATTGTGAGAATTACTTCATTCACAGAAAAAGCCTCCTTAATCGAAATCGTATTTTTGTATACATTTCCTATGTCTACAGTCATATAATACAAAAATTTTAGTAACTATGCAATGAATAATATTGTTTAGTTTGAAAAGCAATATCGTGCTAAAAATTCGTATTTTCTCTTGACATTTTTGTTGAATATGCATATAATTGTGTATGTACTAAACTATTTTGTTCTTTTATTCATAGGGGTGTCGTTTAATATGGAAACTATTCACAGATATAATAGCGAGGAGCGTCAACATTATCTTTTAAAGCATCACCACAGCTTCAAGTTAAAACCCCGTCTTTTGTATGCTGGAGAGCTGAAAAAGAATGTGGGTTGGCAGGAGCATCCCCATAGTCATAGGTTTTGCGAAATAATTTTTGTGGTCGACGGTCGGGGATGCGCAACGGTTAATGGAGAACAAATTGAATTTCAAAAGGGTGATATTCTCATATATAACCCCTATGTTGAGCATTATGAGGAAAGCAGCATGACCGAGCCCACGGAATTAATGTTTTTCGCGTTGGACAAGTTTGAGATTACCGATCTTCCCAAAAATCATCTCCTCCCCCCCGAATACAGTATTATATACAATACGAGTGACAGCTACGATTCTATTTACGAACTCTTCAAAAAGATGATTGCTGAGTTCGAAACTAAGGATGATTTCTATGTGGAGATTGCCCAGAATATTTCCCGTACTATATTAATGTATATTTTCAGAGTTATAAACTATGCCGACCTGAGTTTCAATCCTCACAAGGGTAACAGTGCCTTGGACAAGGCACTGCGATATATCAACGAGAATTTTAAAAGCAATATTTCCTTAGAAGACATTGCCTCCAATTGCTATGTTAATAAGTTTTACCTATCCCACATTTTCACTAAATTCAAGGGTATGAGCGTAGGCAAATATGTTCTGTGCCTTAAAATGGACGAAGCAAAACGGCTACTGGAAACCACCAATCTTTCAATTAATATAATTGCTGAGCGCTCTGGCTTTAACGACCCCAACTATTTCAGCCGTACATTTAAAAAACAGTTGGGATTAAGTCCGTTACAATATAGAAAAAAATTTTAAATATAATAAGGTCTATCTCACAACAATTTTGAGATAGACCTTTGCCTTTAAGTGCTTTTAAATATAATAACGTGTCAAGAAAATTAATGACGAGAATAACGGGAAAAATCGCCATACAAAAGAGGACAAATTCTAACAATACACCAATCCACAGCCAAACATAAAACAATAGCTATTAACGATACAGTTATAGCAACTATTACACATGAAAAAGAATTGTATTGAGCGAGAATACTTTTCTGAGGCCCAACCGTTTGGAATAATAAAACAGGAAATTTATGCATAACCAATATAGGTAATGTTTTTCTTCCCACATATTCAAGCGCTTTGCATTTCCCTATTCCCATTGATAGGAAACATACGCCAAAACTACCAATTATGGATGTCATTAAAAACATAGGTATGCTAGGAAAATTGTCTCCAGCATAATCAACTCTTTGACCAAACCATGCAATCACCGAAGCTACAACCAGCAATAAGCCTCCGAAAGAAAATGCTCCATAACCTGTGCGCCAACTCTCTTTTATAGTTGGCAACCATAAAGCAAACATATGGCCTACACAGAAGAAAGCCAACATTTTAAGTGAAACAGCAAAATTAAATGGTAAATCAGGTCCCATTAACTTGGTGTATACAAAACTAATCGACATGAGGAACAGACAACTAAACAGAACGGGTGCTTTTTTCTCTCTGAACATTGTATATAGCGCGTTATAAATTGATTTAGTAACAAACAAAGACGGGAGAAACCATAAAGGCATATTGAATTTAAAACTATTAGCCACAGGATTAGCGTATATCAATCCCCACAGATTACTGACGAAAGAAGTGTTAACATTTAACCCAAGTGAGCCCGCTGCAAATTTGCCTAGAAACATAAAAATGACGATGCTTATAATACCAAAACTATAATAAGGTATCATCATTCGTAAAAAATCATTTTTAAGTTGTTTCGCAATCGGTTTCACACTAAAAGTCATACCTGATAACAAAAAGAACGCTGGTACATGAAAAGAGTAAACTATTCGCTGCGCATCTCCACCTCGAACTGTGTGACCAAATACCACAAGAAATATTGCTATTGCCTTGGCTATATCTATCCATGAAACCCTTTGTTTAACATTTAAAGCCATAATCCCTATCCCCTAGTGTTAAAACTTGGATGAATTATACCACAAAAAACAGGTGATGTCAATCAACACCACCTGTCATAAATTTATTTAAAATATCTATTAAGCAGACCCTCTAAAGCCTTGCCGTGTCGGGCTTCATCACGAGCCATTTCGTGAACTGTGTCGTGAATAGCGTCGAGTCCTAGTTCCTTGGCAAGTTTAGCAAGTTCAGTCTTACCTGCGGTTGCGCCGTTTTCAGCGTCAACACGAGCTTTAAGATTTTCCTTAGTGCTATCTGTGAGAACTTCACCCAAGAGTTCAGCAAACTTTGCAGCGTGCTCTGCCTCTTCATAAGCTGCTTTCTCCCAGTAAAGGCCAATTTCGGGATAACCCTCTCTGTGGGCAACTCTTGCCATTGCAAGATACATACCAACCTCACAGCACTCGCCGTTAAAATTCTCGCGAAGTCCTTCAATTATTCTCTCGTCAACACCTTTTGCAATGCCTACAACATGCTCTGCTGCCCAAGACTTATCGCCGCTCTGCTCCTGAAATTTAGAACTCGGCGCATGGCAGATGGGACACTCTGCAGGTGCTGAATCGCCTTCGTGAACGTAACCGCATACTAAACATACATACTTTTTCATGATATTTTCCTCCATTTGACGTTTAGGTATAAAACCCTGCGGTGAGCAGGTAGTCTAACTTCCCTATCACCAATGGAAGTATATCACAACAAAAGCCGATGTGTCAATAACAAAACAGTAAACTGTTTTTTAACTATTCATTAACGTAACATAATTAATTTCCACATATTTAAACAGATGATTATAATCTTAATCACGTCACACTCTACAAGCAATATAACATTTTAACTTTTAAATTTTATAATTTAACTGTTAGCTGATAAGCTAAATCTTATATTTTTTAAAAACACCTCTTTCAAACACTTGACAAAACCTAAGATATTGTGTATCATATTAAAGTCGTTTGAAAAACGATTTATTTCCTCTACCGAGGTGTGGCGCAGTTGGTAGCGCACTAGTTTTGGGACTGTGAGATAGATAATTCAAGTAAAATCCCAGACACCTCAAAAAAGCCTTTAATACTGCGGTTTTTCCGCTTTCATATTTTGGGGGAATATGCTAAAATAGGCTTACGACCACATAGTGTCCCACAGTTGCGGAATTTCTGTTAAAATCCGAGCGTAAAAATTGAATAAATCGGGGTGTGGCGCAGTTGGTAGCGCGCGACATTTGGGATGTCGATGCCGCAGGTTCGAACCCTGTCACTCCGACCAAAATCCAAATTTGACTTTTAGGTTGAGTTTGGATTTTTTATATTCAGAAGGTAATCCTGAAAAGTATTGCTAAAAAAACAGTCCGTTGGACTGTTTTTTTAAGAACTCGCAATGCGGGGGGCAAATAAAGAGAAGTTTTTAATGCGTTTTATCAGTTCATTATTATTTCGTCAGTGTCTAAATCAAACTTTATCATTGAGACACTACGGATTGTTCTATTATCGTAGGTTGTATAATTATAGGTAAGTGCTTCCCTGTCTGCACAAGAAGTATACACTGTGAAGGTATCCCGTCCCTCCTTGGTTTTTGTACAACCCTTTGGCACTGCTACGGTATCCATAATATGAAAGAATCTGTTCATCTCCCCGCAACTGCTTGATTCGTGAGAGGTATGAGACTTTGCGAATACCGCTCTGACGAATCTTGAGGCAGGAGAAAAATCTCCCGGCAAACCGATTGCGCCAAATCCTCCGCCGTATTTATCTAAGGTTATATCGGGACAGAGTGTATTCTTTGGAGAGATAGAGTTTAAATACATATACTCCGCAACATGTCGCGTATGATAATTAAACGGCGGATTATTTGTAAGTACACCAAAGGGATTATCATAAATTTTCAACCCCTCCGATACCGACTCTACGGTTACTGCTCCCCTTTTATCTGCCACAATCCAATGAAGCGGTGTTGACGGCAGTTCTCCTGAGAAATTGTCGGCAGTCACGTTTGTTTGTTCCAACAACTTAACTGCCTCCGGAAGGCTTTCACATTGGCTTAGAATCCATGGTATAAGCTCGAATGAGGCGATATTAGATTTATCGTGATAGACTGAATGATATACTGCGTTTTCGGGGAAATTCAAACCCGCCATTCCAAGGCCACACTCATTAACTCCGTCGAAATATAATGCAGTGCCGCTAATCTTCAGAGCCATTCCAATATAACTTAAATGGGTTTTCAAAGAGTGCTCATGGAGAAATAGAAGCTCCTTGTTTCTGGGAGTAATTATAATCCTTTCACCGAATGAACGGTCTAAATCTAAAGTGCGACCAAACAAATTGCCATCATTAATTGCTGTACACATAGTATCCTCCAAAAAAATTAGTTGACACTATTTTGTCCATATTGGGAATTTATATCCGCTTTACCGTCAATAATGCTGTAGCTCATATCTACAAGCGGTAGGTTGTACAAACAACCTACCGCTTGTTTAAATTACATAATTTTAGAATGAGCCAAATAGAACAGTTTCATTATCCGGTCTATACTCGCCATGGAGTGTTAAGGGTTTAGCCTCTGGGTTGGGATAACCCATAACCAGTAATGCTACAGGTTCTATATTTTTGGGGATGTTAAACTCTTTTCTCATGGCTTCTGGGTCAAAGTGCATAACCCAGGTGGAGCCAACTCCGATAGAAGTTGCAGCCAACATCATATGGGTGGTAACTATCGAGGCATCACATACACCACTGTTTTTACCGTCGTATTTACGCACCCAGCACTCGTCCTTATTGTAGCAAACAAGGGCGGCGGTGGGAGCGTTAAAATGGCACTTAGTGCAATTTTTAAGCTTTGCAAGTGCATCCTCATCGCTTAAAATCAGAATTCGCTGGGGCTGATAATTACAGCCAGTAGGGGCGAGTCTCGCCGCAGTAAGTATTGTCTCTAAATCTCCGGACGATACAGGCTTATCCCCAAAACTGCGGACCGAGTATCTTTCCTCTGCTAATTTTAAAAAATCCATAATTTCACTCCTGACTATTCTTATTGTACCACAACAAAGTAAGTTTGGAAAGATATAAAAAAGCATCCGTGCAAAACTTGCACGGATGCAGATTTCTAAATATTACTTCTTGAAGATATCCATAACATCAAGATAGTCTTCATCAGCAGAAGAATCGGAATTCTTAGCTAATATATCCTGAAGCTCGTTGGACATATCTCCAGTTGCATTATCGTCACCGAGACCAGTTGCGATAACTGTTACGCGCATTTCGTCCTCCAAGGATTCGTCAAGCTGAACACCCCAGATGATTGTTGCGTCGGGATGAACGGTCTTGGCAATGAGAGAGGATGCCTGGTCAACCTCATCGAGACCGATATCGGGAGATGCAGTGATGCTGATGATAACACCAGTTGCATTGTCGATTTTGGTTTCAATAAGAGGACTATTGATAGCAGCCAATGCAGCCTGTTCTGCCTTTTCGCGACCTGAAGCGTGGCCAACGCCCATGTGGGCATAACCAGCGTCGGACATAACGGTTGTAACGTCGGCAAAGTCAAGGTTAATCATGGCAGTAGCGTTGATTAATTCGGAAACGCTCTGAACACCCTGGCGAAGTACATCGTCAGCAACGTCGAAAGCATTTAAAAGGGTAATCTTCTGCTCAGAGAAGAACTTAAGTCTTTCGTTAGGAATAACGATAAGGCTGTCAACATGCTGACGGAGAGCTTCGATGCCCTGCTCAGCCTGTTTCATTCTCTTTGCACCCTCGAAAGCAAAAGGTTTGGTAACTATACCAACGGTAAGGATACCCATTTCCTTTGCAATCTGAGCAACTACAGGAGCCGCACCAGTACCAGTGCCACCGCCCATACCTGCGGTAACGAATACCATATCTGTGCCACGAAGGGCTGCAGAAATTTCTTCTCTTGATTCCTCAGCGGATTCCTGACCGCGAGTGGGGTTGGCGCCAGCGCCAAAGCCACGAGTCTTTCTCTCGCCAATCTGAAGCTTACTTGTAGCCTTAGAGGCTAAAAGGGCTGCTTTATCGGTGTTGATAGCGATGTATTCTACACCCTTAACACCAGCAGTTACCATTCTGTTAACAGCGTTGCCGCCGCCTCCGCCTACACCTATTACTTTTATTTGAACAATGTCCTCTGTCTCTTGAGCTATCTCAAACGGCATTTTTTAACTTCCTTTCAGTATGTAAATTTGCTTTTACCCAATAATACAATTAGATAATAACATAAAATATTATAAATTTCAAGGGCATTTTATCTTTTTATTAATGAAAATATTGTCAACTTTTGTATATGTCGTGTTACTTATATTTTAGTTAGCTATATATTTCCTCTGCGTCACCTCTTGTAAAATATCCCTCTTTCTTTTCAGTAAAGTATCTGAGGTTAATTGTACCCTTGTCGTTTTTATGCTTTTTCTCAATCTGTTCTATCATCTTATTCATGAACTCCAGCTTCTCGGTAAGGTCGTTTGATTTGCCTATCTCTACAGTATATTTACCGTTAACCATAAGGGAAATATCGAATTGAGAAGTTATGTCCAGATTGTTGATACTATTGCCGCTTTTCTTAACCATTTTAAGTATCTGTTTCACATTGGAAAAGGCGGTCTCACTTTTGAACTCGGCAAATTTTCCTATCTCGCATCCCGAGAGCTTCAAGCCCTTTAAATAGGTCAGTTTGCTTTTTTTCTTCGAGGCTGTTTCTAACACCTTAAATTCCGAGTCAAGGATTACATATTTCTTATTGTATTTCAAACAATAAGCAGCCTTTGTTTCCCGTGCTATTAACGTCACTTTATCGGGTAACTCCTTTTTCAGCTCTACAGCGCCAATATAGGGCAGACCCTCAGTTACCTTTTTATTAACTACCGATTCCAGCGTCATAAGGATATTATCCTCTTTATCCACACCTGACACCGCCAAGATTTCTTCCCCGGTATATTTCTTTCCGCTATATTCGACGCTTATGTTGTTGATGGGTAATAACACTGTGGTTGACAAAATAGTGAACACAGCCAACACCACTACCAACAGCGCCACAATGAATCCTGGGCGGAGTTTTCTTTTCTTTTTTACCTTAGGCTTACTTTTTTCTTTCATATCTTGATCCTTTTTATCTTTGCACCCAGTGCTTTAAAATATATTTCAGGAGTTTCATATCCCCTTATTATATGATGTATTTCACCGATTTCGGTTGTACCATTAGCGGCAAAACCTGCCACCATGAGCGCCGCACCACCACGAAGGTCGGTGCAGTTTACCGAAGCGCCGCTAAGTTCTTTAACACCCTCAACTAATGCTGTGCGTCCCTCTACCTTAACATCGGCTCCGAGGCGGTTAAGCTCATCGGCAAATTTAAATCGGTTTTCAAATATATTTTCTATAAATATGCTGGTGCCCTCCGCTACGGTTGCGGTTGCAATAAGGGTTGGCCCCGCGTCTGTGGGAAATCCCGGATAATACTGAGTTCTTACGGTTTTGAGTCGTTTGAGACGAAGACCTGCGTAAATTCTCATAGTATTACCGCTAAGCTCGATTTCACATCCCATTCTCTCATATTCAGAGATAATCGCCTTAAGATGCTTGGGACACACATTCAGAATAGTACCCTTGCCCCCAGTTGCCGCCACGGCGGACATATAGGTTGCAGTTAGTATTCTGTCGGGTATAACAGTATGCTCTACGGAATGGAGAGATTTCACTCCTTCAATGACTATATCACTGCTACCGGCGCCCTTGATTTTAGCTCCTGCAGAATTAAGAAAATCGGCTAAATCCTTAATTTCGGGCTCCCGCGCCGCGTTATATATTCTTGTGGTCCCCTTAGCGGTTGAAGCCGCAATCATGATATTCTCTGTTGCTCCAACACTTGGGATTGGTATGTAAATACTTTTACCCTTGAGCTCGGTTTCACACACGCAATCAATACAGCCATGACTTTCGTTTATCCTGAGCCCTAATTCTCTTAATGAAGAAATATGCAAATCTATGGGGCGTGGTCCAATCTCGCATCCACCCGGACTGCTTAAAAACGCCTTTTTACATCTTGCGGCTATTGCGCCTAAAAACACAATAGAGGAACGCATTTCCCGCATAAGATTTTCGGGTATTATACAGCAATTTACCTGAGAAGCGTCAACAATCATTGTGTTGCCTTCCCTTTTGCATTTGCACCCGAGATTATTAAGTATTTTCACCGAGGCGCGAACATCTGAAAGGTCGGGACAGTTATGTATAACGCTGGTCCCACGAACAAGGAGAGAAGCCGCGAGAATGGGTAGCGCACTATTTTTCGCGCCATGCACCTTTGTCTCGCCGCACAGGGGCTTTCCTCCCTCGATTATTATTTTTTCCATAATCAGCACTCCATTCTACGACTGAAAAATATTTTTCAGTTTATAGTATGCCGAAGTGCTGTTATTTGTTAATTGATATAAAGCTCCATTAAGCAATCATATATGCGCTTATTTGCATCTAAAATTGCTGTTTCTGCGGCTTTTTCTCCCATTTTAGAAGAAAGCTTTGTGTCGGAAAGTATACCTTTTACCGCATTTATTAACATCTCACCGTTTAAATCCTTTTCTTCAATAACCTCTGCGGCATTTTTCTCTTTCAAGGTCATTGCGTTATGGAACTGATGATTCTCAGCTACATAAGGTGAGGGTATCAGAATAGATGCTCTGCCCGCCGCTTCGATTTCGGTGAGGGTAATTGCTCCTGCTCTGCCGATCACCAAATCAGCCGCCGCCATGCAATCTGCCATATCGCTTATATATTCTGTTATTCTAAGATTCTCAGCGCCTACATCAACACCCTTTTCTTTAAGAGCGCCTAAGGTTGATTCATATCCAACCTTACCCGTTGCATGAAAGTGGATATATTCTCCCCTTTTCCAATGCTCTGCTATCAGCTCTACCACCGCCGCATTAACGGGGGCGGCTCCTAGACTGCCACCAAAGGATAATATCATGGGACGGTTATCAAGGCCTAATTTTGCTCTGGACAAATCTCTGTCCAGCTTTAAAAATTCAACTCGTACAGGATTGCCTGTGATAACAGGTTTGTTTTTACAGTTAAGATATTTTTCAGCTTCAGGCATTGCCAACATTACTCTGTCAACATTTGGTGCCAACATTTTTGTAGTAACACCAGGGTAAGCATTTTGCTCATGTATTGCAGTCTTAATACCCAGTTTGTGAGCTTCACGCAAAACAGGTCCGCTGACATATCCGCCTGTTCCTACAACAAGGTCAGGTTTTAGCTCTTTTAATATTTTCTTTGCAGTCATAGAAGATGTAAACGCCTTCTTTACTGCAACCATATTCTTGATAATACTCTTTGGACTTAAAGAACGGCTGAAACCGGCAACATCTATTGTTCTGAACTCATAACCCGCCTCGGGTACAAGCCTTGCCTCCAGCTTCTCGGCAGTTCCGATATAGCTGATACGAGCATCGGGATGCTGCTCCTTTATATATCCCGCCATAGCTAATGCGGGATTGATATGTCCTGCGGTGCCACCACCTGCGAAAAGTACATGCATATTTAATCCACCCTATCTTTTGGTTATAGAACTGAAACGCGAAACGGATAAAACTACACCCATTTCACAAAGAAGAATTATAAGTGAAGTTCCTCCGTAGCTAAAAAACGGAAGGCTGATACCTGTGTTTGGAATGGTATTGGTAACAACCATTATATTAAGCATTACCTGAAGTCCTACCTGACATACAAGACCTACTGCCAACAGTGCACCGAATTTGTCAGAAGCGCCACGGGCAATTATAAGACCTCTCCAGACAAGGGCGCAGAATAGTCCAACAATCAATAGAGCGCCTACCAATCCTAATTCTTCACATACGATGGCGAAGATGAAGTCGTTATGAGGCTCAGGAATCCACAAGTGCTTTTGCATAGATTGACCCAGACCTCTACCCATAAATCCTCCAGAACCGATAGATAGCAGAGATTGTATGGTCTGATAGCCTTTACCTACAGGGTCAGACCATGGGTCTAACCAATAAGTTATACGGTCAGAGGCGTAGCTTACGGCTCCTGTAATTGCCGCCACAACGGCAACTACACCCAGTCCGACACCTATAAGTATGTATCTCTTTTTAAGACCGCCTACAACCATCATTATTATACCTATCGAAAAGATGATGATTGTGGCAGAAAGATGGGTTTCAAACACAACTAAAACGCAAACTATTGCCAATATAATTCCCAAAAACAAAACGCTGAATTTAAAGGTTTTCATAGCATTATAGTTTATCGAAATCATGTGGGCAAACAGCAAAACTATCGCAAATTTTGCAATCTCAGAGGGTTGGAAGTTAATGGGACCGATTATTATCCAACGATGCACACCCTCACGTGCAGGTAGCAGATAGACTAACACTAAAAACACAAGGGCAATACCATAGGCCAGCCATGAAAATCTCATGTATTTATGATAATCCACCTTCGATATTATCAGCATTGCGACAACACCGCCTACAGCAAAGAGCGCCTGTTTGATAATAAAGTGATAGCTATTGCCATAATTTGTATAAGCATAGGAATAGGAGGCAGAAAACAACATGATAAGTCCTATACCTAATATCAACACAACGAAAAACAAAAAGGTTAAATCCATGCTTCCGTTTTTGATAAACCAGCCATTATTAAGTTTTGATTTCTTCTTGCTATTTTCAGCGGAAGCCATAGATTATCCCTCCATATAAATTTTACAAAAGTATTGGTAACAATGCGATAAAACAACCAACTGCGGTTACCGCCGCAAACAGAAGCACTATTCTTTGCTCACTCATTCCGCAAAGTTCAAAGTGGTGGTGAATAGGTGCCATTTTAAAAAGCCTTTTCTTGGTTTTCTTATAGTATGCTACCTGTAGAATTACAGAAAACGCCTCTGCCAGATACACAATACCCGCGATTATTAACAATATAGGTCTGCCGATTGCAAAGGCAAGGGCAACAACTACACCGCCTAAGAAGAGAGAGCCTGTGTCTCCCATAAACACTTTAGCGGGATGGGTGTTCCAAACAAGGAAGCCGAGACAAGCACCCGCCGCCGCGCAGGATAAAATGTTAGCGCCGATAAGTTCAAGGTTGGCAGCTGCAAGCATAAAGCAACAACAAACAACCAAGGTTACTGTTGAAGCCAAGCCATCAAGTCCGTCGGTGAGATTTACGGCATTTGTGAAGCCATAGATAAACATGAGAGCGATGGGCCAGAAAATGAGACCCACACCACTAATAATGCTTACATCGCCCACAAAGGGAAGCCATGTTGTGGTCATGCCGCCCAGACCTAAACTGGTGAGATATGCCGCAGACACTAGAAGCTGTAGCATTGTTTTTTGGGTGGCGGTAAGTCCGAGGTTACGCTTTTTAACAACCTTGATATAGTCATCAATAAATCCTACAAATCCCATGCCGAGTGCCAATCCTATCCCCGAAAAAACAAAGGTCATTTCAAGAGATGTTTTCCAAAAGGTAACACCATTGAGAAAGGCCGCGAGAGAAAAGCTTACAACACAGGCAGCAATAAATCCGATGATTATCATTATTCCGCCCATGGTGGGTGTTCCGTTTTTCTCCTTATGCCAGGCAGGTCCGATTTCACGAATGGTCTGACCGAACTTCAGCTTATGAAGATAAGGTATTGCTACAAATCCTAAAAGTGCAGTAACTACAAAGCCAATAATTGCGGCTGTAACAAATAATGTTGCCTTCATTATAATTCCTCCAATGCCTCTTTAACTACCTCTCGCTCATCGAGATGAATTTTTCCTGTGCTGAGAATCTGATAAGTCTCATGACCCTTACCAGCCAGTACAATTATATCGTCCTTAACGGCATGTGACAGAGCATATTTTATAGCATCAATACGGTTTTCAATAACCACATAAGGAGTTTTTACATCCTTCATCCCTGCAACAATATCCTTGATTATTGCCGATGGGTTTTCTGTTCGGGGATTATCTGAGGTAACGATAACAAAATCTGCCATTCTTGCGGCTATCTCGCCCATTTGAGGACGCTTGGTTTTATCCCTGTCGCCACCGCAACCGAACAAAGCTATCAATCTGTTTTTCGGCACTTCGCGGAATGTATCTAATATATTTTCAAGTCCGTCGGGGGTGTGCGCATAGTCGATTATAACATGAAAATCTCTGCCTGTGGGAACAACCTCTGCCCTACCCTTTACACCTGGTAAAGCGTGTAGCGCTTTACTGATGGTAAGCAGCGACACATCCAGACATAGTGCGCAGGATACTGCACAAAGTCCGTTGTAAACAGAGAACTTTCCGCCTGTTTTTAGTTTAACTCTTCCTATTATTCCATAACCTACAAAGTCGAAGTCAACTCCGTCTGCACGGTAGCCTATACCCTTTGCAGAATAGGTCGCCTCATCGCTGACGGTGGAATAACTAACTATTTTACAATCCAATCCCTCAACGAGCCGATTCCAATGAGGGTCATCGAAATTAACCACCGCGGTTTTGCACATCTTGAAAAGCTCACGCTTTGCAAGTAGATAGTTCTCCATGGTCTTGTGGTAATCAAGATGGTCCTGTGTGAGATTGGTAAACATTGCAACATCAAAGGTTACTCCGCATATTCTCTTTTGATGAAGAGCGTGGGATGAAACCTCCATAATGCAGTGGTCACAGCCCGCGTCTGCCATTTTAGAAAACAACTCATTAAGCTCGTAAGCACCTGGGGTTGTATTGTTGGAGTCCAGCACCTCGTCGCCGATCATATGCTGGATTGTGCCTATCAATCCGCATTTATGCCCTGCTTCCTCCAAAATGGTTTTTACCATATAAGAAACAGAGGTTTTACCGTTGGTTCCCGTTACACCCACAAGTTTCATTTTTTTAAGAGGATTGTCAAACCAGTTGGCGCAACCGCTGAAGAATAAATCGTGGGTATCATCTACAATTATTTGATTAGGAAGATTAACATCGCGTTCAGCAATGATAACCGCGGCACCCTTTTCGTATGCAGACTGGGCATATTTATGTCCGTCGTCCAGCGGTCCGCTTATGCAAACGAATACGTATCCCGACTTAACCAAACGGGAATCGGATGTTATTCCCAGTATTTTCACATCGTTATATTTACAGTCTATACTTGGAAAAATTTTAGAAAAAACCACGTTAATCCTCCTTGGGTTAGTTTTAAAAATCTACAATAGTATCATTTCTGAAGCTGACGGTTATGGTGCTGCCCAGCGCCAATTTCTTTCCAGCTTTAACGCTTTGACTGTAGGCTACCACACCGCTGTCTGTAAGTGATGTTCCCTCAAAATATACGTTAAATCCTGCATTGATTGCCATCTCATTCACCTGAGAGATGGTCATTCCTGCAAAATCGGGAACCTCTGCTTTCGTTACTTTTTCGCCCTCTGTATAGAGTACCACAACTCCGCCGTCGTATATTTTTGAACCATTTTCGGGCATCTGGGAAACTACCTTTTCTCCATTGCCCACCACTCTGGATTTGAGTCCTGCGGTAACAAGCTTATTCTGTGCAGATGCCACATTTTCACCTCTTAGGTCGGGGGTGGCTTTTGACATAGACTCCAGCTCTTCCTCGCTGTAGCTGGGCTCGTATCCTAAATACGGGAGAATCTCGGAAAGTATTTTACCGCCCGAGGGTGCGGAGATTGTACCGCCGTAGTAATTGCCGCCTGTAGGCTCGTCAAGCAGGAATAGAATTGCAATTTCAGGATCTTTAGCGGGGGCAACACCTAAGAATGAGCCGACGTAAAGATTATCCTTTTCTTCAGAAATATTCTCGGCAACTTTTTGTGATGTACCGGTTTTACCGCCGATATCATACCCCGCAACATATGCATTCTTACCGCCGCCTATTTCAACAACATCAAACAAAAGCTCTCTCATAATTTCAGATGTGTCTGCTGATACTACCTGTCTTTTCTGTACGGTTGAAATAGTTTCTACGGTCTTACCGTCGGCATCTCTTATTTCTGATACAACATGGGGCTGTACCAGATATCCGCCATTTACCGCGGCGCTACAAGCAGTAATTAACTGCATAGGGGTTATTTTAAAGGTCTGACCGAAGGCTGTTGAAGCTAACTCAACAGGACCCATGTTCTCTTCTGAATGATAGGTGGACATTGCCTCACCCGGCAAATCAATACCCGTCTTTTCTGTAAGACCAAAGGAACGGAAATACTTTGAGAAGGTCTTTACACCTAAAAGCTGACCCAAACTGATATATACAGGGTTGCAGGAATTCTGCATAGATTCGCTGAGGCTCAGGGTACCGTGTCCTTCCTTTTTATGACAATGATAGGTCTGACCCGCAATGGTGATATGTCCCGAGCAGTTGTAGGACATTGACTTAGAAGTCAATCCCTCCTCCAATGCCGCGGCACAGGTAACTATTTTAAATACCGAGCCAGGCTCATAGGTGTCGGACACTGCTTTGTTTCGCCACATTTTATTCTGTAGCTCAGCCTTTTTCTTATCGTATTCGTCACCTTTAAGCCCTTTAAGCTGTTTTTTATATTCTTCTGAAAGGGTGAACGGTGAGTTTGGATTGAAGTCACCCGAAACCGCCAACGCTCTCACAGCGCCTGTATTTACATCCATGACAATACAGGTACCTCTTTCGGCTACTTCATTTTCTTCAACAGCCTGGTCCAGATATTTTTCTGCTACCTCCTGAATGTAAGTGTCAATACTTAATATCAAGGTGTCGCCTTTCTGAGCTTCTTCGACATATTCATAGCTGAATTTCATATCGGCGCCATGGGCGTTTTTAGATGCCACAACTCTACCTGGAGTGCCTGTAAGTTTTGTGTCATAGGTGTATTCCACACCGTTGAGGCCCTGATTATCGTCACCTACAAATCCCAGTACAGTTGATGCCAAAGTGTCGTTTGGATAGTATCTTTTGCTGGATTCATCCAAGCCTAATACGTCACCATAAAGACCATCGGCTATAAATTCGCGGACCTTATCCGCCTGCTTCTTTTCGATATTTCTCTTTATAACAACATAGCTTGATTTTTGGTTAATATATTTCTCGACTTTTTCCTCATCAATGTCGAGAATTTTTGCAAGTCCCGAAGCTATATCCTCCTTTGCCTTAGCTTCATCGTCAGGTCTGCCTTTATAGGCAGATTCAAAATCATTGGGTGTAACATAAACATTCCATACAGTTGCACTTGTTGCCAACAGATTCATGTTGCAGTCGTAAATGTCGCCACGCAGAGCAGTTGTCTGGGTGTCATAAAGCTGTTGTTGAGAGGCTTTTTCTTTATATTCTTCGCCGTCTACTATCATGATTTTTGTAAGGCGCACACCTGTGATAACAAACATTATGATAACCATGCCCATCAGCACAGCGGTCATGCGAAATAACATTAACTTAGTGGGGTTTTTCGACATAATTCTGCTCCTTTCAAAAATGCTCGAAAACGAGAGTCATAAATTTATGGCTCTCGTCAACCTATTTATATTCGCCCAAGCGGTTGTTTTATTCTATATCTGCAGATTCTTCAACAACCTCATTATCATAGGTAAATATATAATTCATTTGTGATTTTTCCTGCTTTTGCATACCCAGACCTATAGCCTGTTTTTCAAGATTGCCAACAGCAGTTTTCTTTTCTAACTCAACACTCAGTCTGGTTTGTTCACTCATGAGTTGTTCGGTCAAAGTTTCCGCCGCACCGAGCTCGTTGCTGATGCGGGATATCTCGGCTCTTAAAAACAGATTGCAGATAATAGCGGCAACAATCACCACAGTCATAATTATTGGAAACGCACCTGTCTTTAATACAGCCTTAGGCTTTTTATTTGTTGTTTTCTTAGCCTTGGGTTGCATTTTTACTATCTTATCATCATGAGTGTCGCGACTGGTTTTAGGCATAAACCTATCGTAGTCGTGAGCTAAATTGTCATTAAAGTATTTAATATTATTCAATTCCCTCAACACTCCTGTATTTTAATAATTCCTCGTAGCTTGGCGCTACGGCTCCTTTGATTATCGCTTAACTCCTCTTCTGTGGGTACTATGGGTTTTCTTGTTGCCAACTTAGCTTTTGGGGTCTTGCCGCACACACACACTGGAAAATCGGATGGACAGGTACAACCTCGACAAAGCTCAGTAAAAGTATTCTTAACTATCCTGTCTTCTAACGAATGGAATGTTATCACGGCAAGCACGCCGCCTACCTCCAGCATTTGGAAAGCATCCAAAAGTGAATCCTCAAGCAAATCCAATTCTTCGTTAACAGCTATGCGCAAGGCTTGAAAGCATTTTCTTGCGGGATGGCCATTTCTCTTGACCTTTGCGGGAACACAATTACTTATTATATCCGACAACTGCAGAGTAGTGAGAATGGGTTTCTGTCCCCTTTTATCAACTATAGCGTTTGCAATTTTCCAAGCGAACTTTTCTTCGCCGAAATCTCTAAAAATTTTTGTTAACTCTTCTACATTGAGGGTATTAACCAAATCGGCAGCGGTTGTCCCCTCTTGGCTCATTCTCATATCCAGAGGAGCGTCATCGTGATAAGAGAATCCACGGGACCTGTTATCGAGTTGCCATGACGATACACCCAAATCCAGTAAAACTCCGTTTACCCTTTTTACACCTTTATTGGACAACGCTGTTTTCATATACCGGAAGTTGGTGTTAATAACTTCTGCATTGGAATCTTTTAATCTTTCGGTGGCAACTGCAACTGCATCGGGGTCTCTGTCAAGGGCATACAGCTTTCCGCCTTTGAGTTTTCTGGCTATAGCAGATGAATGACCCGCACCGCCAGCGGTACCGTCAACATATATACCTTCAGGGTTTATATCCAGCAAATCAAGTACTTCATTGAGCATCACAGACTTGTGTATAAACTCCATTTTACGGCTCCTTTACTTCCCAGGATTCCAGAAGTGCAACAGCATTCTCGGGAGAACAAATAATCTTCTCCTCTTCCCATCTTTCGGGATTCCAAATGGCGGCATAGTCAGACTGACCCACAACCATTACTTCTTCGGTTAGCCCCGCATATTCGCGAAGATGCGCGGGTAACAGAATTCTTCCCTGTCCGTCGAACTCCAACTCGGCGGCACCAGCAAAAACAAACTTTCTTACGGTTCTTGATGTGGCGAGGGGCATACTCTTAATATAAGCATCTAGTTCAGCCCAGCCATCCATGGGATAAATGTACAGACAGGGCTTGGCATCTAATCCTCGACACACCATACACTTCTCGCCGAAAAACTTACGAAAATCTGACGGAATACACATTCTATTCTTTTTATCAATTTTATAAGGATATTCACCGTAAACCACTGTCTCACCTCACTTCCCCACTTTTTGACACCGAAATCCACTTTTACGGGATTTTCTACCACTTTGAGACTATTATATACCATAGTTATAAAAAAATCAATAGTTATTTTCAGTAAATAATAATTTCTTTTTTGACAAAATAACAGAAAAAACGCGACAATCTGCCTTTTTAGCGCAAACTGTCGCGTTATAAGATACAATAAGTTTTAATATACCTACATAAAAAAAGAACCCTTCCAAAAATGGAAAGGTTCTTTTAGTAACTCACAATTAGATAAGCTCAATGATTGCCATCTCGGCAGCATCGCCACGGCGAGGACCGATTTTGGTAATACGGCAGTAACCGCCGTTCTTATCAGCATATTTAGGAGCAATTTCGTTAAACAACTTGTTAACTACAGCTTCCTTAGTTACGAAAGACATAGCCTGACGCTTGTTGTGCAGACTGCTTTCTTTTGCGAGTGTAATATACTTTTCCGCCATAGAACGTACTTCCTGAGCACGTGTATAGGTGGTTTCGATTTTGCCATTTTCCAGCAAATAGGTAACCATGCCACGGAGCATTGCTATTCTGTGGTCACTGGTTCTACCGAGCTTTCTTGTGCCTGGCATTTATACTCACTCCTTTATATTAGTGATAATTGAATTATTCCTCATTACTGCAGAGGGCAACGCCCAGCGAATCAAGCTTAGCGATAACCTCTTCGAGTGATTTACGTCCGAGGTTACGAACCTTCATCATGTCCTCCTCGGACTTGTTGGTAAGATCCTCGACAGTATTGATTCCGGCTCTCTTTAAGCAATTAAAGCTACGAACCGAAAGGTCAAGCTCCTCAATGGTCATCTCAAGGACTTTTTCTTTACCCATGTCGCCCTTCTCAACCATAATCTCTCCGCTATATTGTCCACCGGAAAGATCTACAAGAAGTTTGAGATGTTCAGTGAGTATCTTGGCTGCCAGTGATACAGCATCCTTGGCAGAAATTGTTCCGTTTGTCCACACTTCAAGGATAAGGCGATCCAGGTCGGTAACATTACCAACACGGGTATCTTCAACAGTGAAGTTAGCCTTAACTACAGGAGTGTAGATAGAGTCAACGGGAATAACGCCGATAACTGTTTGAGCAGTCTTATTCTTTTCGGCAGAAACATATCCCCTGCCCTTGTCAAGAACAAGCTCCATAATGAGCTTACCGCCCTCGTCAAGAGTTGCAATGTGCAAATCGGGATTGAGAATTTCAACCTCAGAATCAACCTTGATTGAAGCGCCTGTGATTTCACAGGGACCTTGTGCTTCAATGTAAACAGTTTTAGGACCGTCACTGGTTAAATTTGCAGTTAAACCTTTTACGTTAAGGATGATTTCAGTAACATCTTCCTTTACGCCCGGAATTGTAGAAAACTCATGTAATACACCGTCAATCTTAACGGAGGTTACAGCTACACCAGGAAGAGAGGAAAGCAATACACGGCGAAGGCTGTTGCCTAAAGTAATGCCGTAGCCATTCTCTAAAGGTTCGATGATGAATTTGCCGTATGTGCCATCAGGCAACATATCCAGCATTTCAATTTTGGGCTTGTCAATAGATACTTGCATCTAAAGCTCCATTTCTCCGCACGAGTAATTTTAAGAATCTGACACTTATGTTCCGCACGGTGAACACAAGTGTACCGATAGGGATTATTACTTAGAATAGAACTCGACGATGAGCTGCTCCTCAACAGGTGCATCGATCTGATCACGGTTAGGTAAGGTAACAACCTTAGCCTCGAAGTTATCAGCGTTTACATCGATCCACTGGGGAACAGGACGTCCTGAATTTGCCTCAATGACTGCTTTGATTTTGTCAAGGCTTCTGCTCTTCTGACAAACTGTGATAACGTCGCCAGCCTTGCAAAGATAGGAAGCAATGTCAACTCTGTGACCGTTTACTTCAAAATGGCCGTGACCAACGAGCTGTCTGGCTTCTGCTCTGGAAGATGCGAAACCAACTCTGTATACAATATTGTCCAAACGGCTTTCGAGCATTCTTAACAGGTTGTCACCTGTGATACCAACCTTACGCTCAGCAACTTCAAAATAATGACGGAACTGAGTTTCGTTTACACCGTAGAAACGTCTTGCTCTCTGCTTTGCGCGGAGATGAATGCCGTATTCTGAGTTCTTCTTACGACCCTGTCCATGCTGACCAGGAGCGTATGCTCTTATACCTACAGAGCACTTTTCTGAGTAGCAACGCTCACCCTTAAGGAACAATTTCTGACCCTCGCGGCGGCAAAGCTTACAAACTGCACCGGTATATCTTGCCATCTGTTACACCTCCAAAAATAATTAAACTCTTCTTCTTTTGGGCGGGCGGCAGCCGTTGTGAGGAATCGGGGTTACATCCTTAATCATGCTAACCTCAAGACCTGCTGACTGAAGCGCTCTGATAGCAGCTTCGCGACCTGCACCCGGTCCTTTTACGAATACTTCAACAGTCTTCAAACCATGCTCCATAGCAGCCTTAGCAGCGGTTTCTGCCGCACTCTGTGCTGCGAAAGGAGTAGACTTTCTGGAACCACGGAAACCTAATTCACCTGCAGATGCCCAAGAAAGAGCATTACCCTGTGTATCGGTGATGGTAACGATGGTGTTGTTGAAGGTTGACTGGATATGGGCAGCGCCACGCTCAATATTTTTCTTTTCGCGGCGTCTGCGGGTTGCGGTAGTCTTCTTACCCTTGATTGCCATATTTCTTCCTCCCGCTTATTTCTTCTTGTTAGCTATTGTCTTCTTCGGACCTTTACGGGTACGAGCGTTAGTCTTAGAACGCTGTCCTCTTACGGGCAAGCCCTTACGGTGACGAGTTCCACGATAGCTACCGATTTCGATAAGTCTTTTAATATCAAATGCGATATTTCTGCGACGATCACCTTCAACCTGAAGGTTGTGGTCGATATACTCACGAAGTTTTGAGATATCTTCCTCTGTAAGATCCTTAACACGAGTATCAGGATTGATGCCTGTGTCAGCAAGAATCTTTTTAGATGTTGTAAGACCGATTCCAAAAATGTATGTGAGTCCGATTTCAACTCGTTTTTCTCTTGGAAGATCTACACCAGCAATACGCGCCATTTATAAATGCACCTCCACATTGTTGTTAGCGCAGGATTAACCCTGGCGCTGCTTGTGCTTGGGATTTTCACAGATAACCATTACTTTTCCCTTGCGTTTGATAATTTTGCATTTTTCGCAAATCTTTTTAACAGAAGGTCTGACTTTCATAATTATATTACCTCCTATAATTTAAGTCCGACTTATTTAGAACGCCATGTGATGCGTCCCTTTGTCAAATCATAAGGTGACATTTCAACCGTTACCTTATCGCCAGGTAAAATTCTGATATAATTCATACGAAGCTTACCTGAGATGTGTGCCAAGATGATGTGGTCACCCTGAATTTGTACCTTGAACATTGCGTTAGGCATTGCCTCAACAACGGTTCCCTCTAATTCTATCATATCCGACTTGGACATAATGGAGCCTCCTAACAATAATAGAGATTTCTGTTATTTGTTTCTGGTGGTTTTAAACCTTGAACGGTTAAGGTGCCACAGTCAGTATCTTAGCGCCATCGGCTGTGATAACAACCGTGTGCTCAAAGTGAGCTGAAAGTGAACCGTCCTTTGTTAATACCGTCCAACCATCCGACAGAACATCCACACCGAATGCTCCCGCGTTAACCATTGGCTCTATTGCCAGTGTCATGCCCGGGACCAAACGTATTCCATGTTTGGCTCTGCCGTAATTTGGAACTTCAGGAGCTTCGTGCAGGCTTGTGCCTATTCCGTGTCCTACATAGTCACGAACTACGGAATAGCCGTTAGCCTCTACGAAGCTTTGCACGGCATTTGAAATATCGCCGATTCTGTTTCCGGCGAGTGCCGCCGCGATTCCACGGTAAAGGCTTTGCTCGGTAACCTCCAGCAAACGCTTCGCGTCTGCCGAAATTTCCCCTGCAGCAAAGGTTGCCGCATTATCGCCGTGGTACCCCTCATACTTTGCGCCCAAATCAATGCTGACGATATCGCCCTCTTTGACTATACGCTTTTTGGAGGGTATGCCGTGGATTACCTCGTTGTTGATAGATATGCAGGCAGTTGCCGGATAGCCGTTATATCCCTTGAAGTTCGGCTCTGCGCCATGGCTTCTGATATAGGCTTCGGCAATGCGGTCGATTTCCTCGGTTGTGACGCCTGGCTCCACCGCTTCGCCCGCTGTTTTTAATGCTCCCGCAGAGATTTTACATGCCTCTTCCATGAGGGCAAGTTCTCTTGCTGTTTTGAGCACTATCATAATTATAACTCCAATGCTTTGAAGACGAGAGCGGTTGTATCTGCAACCTCTTCCTGACCTTCAACAACCTTAAGCTTACCTAAATTCTTATAGAAGCCCTTTAAGGGTTCTGTCTGGTCGTGGTAAACCTTGAGACGCTCTCTGATTGTTTCGGGATTGTCATCCTTACGCATTACCAAATCGCCGCCGCAAAGGTCACACACACCGTCGGTTGAAGGTTGCTTATATTGGATATGGTAGCTTGCGCCACATTTCTCACAGACACGTCTGCCAGAAAGTCGGCTTACTACAGCTTCGTCTTTAACATCGATTTCAAGCACGGTATCAATCCGTACTCCCATTGAATTCAATGCTTCTGCCTGAGGAATTGTGCGGGGAAAGCCGTCTAAGATGAAGCCGTTTTTACAGTCATCGCACTCTAATCTTTCTTTGATTATACCGATAACAACTTCGTCGGGAACTAGGTCACCGCTCTCGATATAGCGCTTAGCCTCGAGGCCAACCTTGGTGCCGTTCTTAATAGCTTCTCTGATGATGTTACCTGTAGAAATAGCAGGTATGGAAAGCTTTACGCAAATTTTCTCAGCCTGAGTGCCTTTTCCGGCACCAGGAGCACCTAAAAGTATAAGATTCATATTGTTACCTCTATTAGTCGAGGAATCCCTTATAATGACGCATCATCATTTGAGATTCAAGATTCTTAACGGTGTCAAGAGCAACACCAACTACGATGAGGATTGAAGTACCACCGATGGAGATGCTGGTCTGGTTTGCAAGTGACATAAAGATAGGAAGCAATGCAATAACACTTAACAGCAATGCACCAAGCAGTGTGATTCTGGAAAGAATCTTCTTGATGAATTCGGCTGTGGGCTTACCGGGACGAATACCAGGGATAGCGCCGCTGCTCTTTCTTAGGTTGTTAGCCATTTCAACCGGATTGTACTGAATGGTAACATAGAAATAAGCGAAGCCGATGATAAGAACAAAGTAGATTACCGCATAGAACACACCCTGTGCGCTGAACAGAGAGAGGAACTTATACCAGAAGCTCTCTGTGTTATTGCCCATGAATGTGAGAATCATTGTGGGAAGCATGAGAATTGATGATGAGAAGATGATGGGCATAACGCCAGACATATTAACCTTAATCGGAATATGGCTGTTCTGTCCGCCATACATCTTTCTGCCAACAACCTTCTTAGCGTACTGAATCGGAATTCTACGCTCAGCATCGGTCATCCATACGATAAAGCCGATAATTATTACGAAGAGGGCTGCAACACCAACAATCTTGCCAATGTCACCGTCTGACCACCAAACTCTGATGGTAGCAACGGCGGAGGGGAATCTGGAAATTATACCAGCGAAGAGCAACATGGAAATACCGTTGCCTATGCCGTTTTTATCAATCTGTTCACCCAACCACATTACCAATGCAGAACCTGCGGTTAATACTGCAATTATTACTACTGCAGCAAACACGGTTGAGAAACCGCCGCTTACAAAACTTGTAAGGTAGTTCTCGCCGTTGTTGGAAGGACTCTTCAAGTAGAAGAAATATGCAGTTGCCTGCAACATACCCAAGATAACAGTTGTGTATCTTGTGTACTGTGCAATCTTCTTTCTACCTTCTTCTCCGTCCTGCGCGATTCTCTCAAGGGGAGGAATAGCTACACAGAGAAGCTGCATGATAATTGAAGAGTTAATGTACGGTGTAACACCCATTGCGAATATTGCGCCGTATTCCAATCCACCACCGGAGAGGACTGAATAATAATTGAAGAAATCGTTAGTCTGAGCTGCCTGAAGCGATGCGAAGTCAATAAAGGGTGCCGGGATAACCGATCCTACGCGGAAAATAAAGATGATAAATAAGGTAAATAAAATCTTTTTTCTAAGATCCTGTACCTTCCATGCGTTTTTTACGGTCTCGAGCATCTGCATCTTACTTCACCTCAGCCTTTCCTCCGGCTGCTTCAATCTTCTGCTTTGCAGACTCTGTGAAAGCTGCAGCGTTAACAGTAAGATTCTTGGTCAACTCACCGTTACCGAGAATTTTAATGCCGTCGTTTACCTTCTTAACGAGTCCTTTCTCCTGCAGTAAAGCAGCGTCAACAACGGTACCGTTGTCGAATACTTCAAGAGCTGAAACATTTACGGTAGTATATTTAGTTGCGAAAATGTTGTTGAATCCTCTCTTAGGGATTCTTCTCTGAAGGGGCATCTGACCGCCTTCAAAGCCTATCTTGCGGCTGTAGCCAGAACGGGCTTTCTGACCCTTATGACCTTTGCCAGCAGTTTTACCATTACCTGAACCGTGACCTCTGCCAACGCGCTTTGCTTCAAAAGTAGAGCCTTTAGCAGGAGCTAATTCATGTATTTTCATTGGTCGCACCTCCTTGCTTACGCTTCAGTTACCTCGACGAGGTGGATAATCTTATTGATTTTACCGATTGTCTGAGCATTGTTGGGCTGGGTTTTAACATCGCCAACCTTCTTTAAGCCCAAGGCATATGCGGTAGCAATCTGACCCTTCTTAGAGCCGATTAAGCTTTTTACAAGCTTTACATTCAGGCTGGTAGCAGCCTCGTTTGCTTTATACATAACAGAAGCTCCTTCCTTAACCTAAAATTTCTTTTGCAGACTTGCCACGGATAGCAGCAACTTCTTCTGCAGTTCTGAGTGATGCAAGACCTGCAACGGTTGCACGCACTACATTATAAGGGTTATTTGAGCGAAGTGCCTTAGTACGGATGTCGCTGATACCAACGGTAACAAGAACATCACGAACAGCACCGCCGGCGATAACACCGGTACCAGGTGCAGCAGGCTTCAAAAGAACGCGACCTGCACCGAATTCGCCAATAACTTCGTGAGGGATTGTGGAGCCATAGAGAGAAACCTTGATGAGGTTCTTCTTAGCATCTTCAATACCCTTTCTGATAGCATCGGGAACTTCGCCAGCCTTACCGATACCGAAACCGATAATACCGTTGCCGTCTCCGACTACTACAAGGGCGGAGAACTTCATGATACGTCCGCCTTTAACGGTTTTAGAAACACGATTGATAGCAACAACCTTTTCTTTTAAATCCAAAGCAGCTGCGTCTATATTTGTAGGCATAATCATTTCTCCCCCTTCTTAGAATTTGAGGCCGCCCTCACGGGCACCTTCAGCAAGCTCCATAACGCGTCCGTGATATACATAACCGCCACGGTCGAAAACAACCTCGGTAATGCCTTTTTCAGTAGCGCGCTTAGCAATTAACTGTCCAACTTTACGGGCTTCTTCTTTGTTACCGGTAGTTGCGCCGAATTCTTTTTCAACGCTGGATGCGGCAACAAGAGTAACTCCTTTAACATCATCAATCAACTGTGCGTAGATATTGCTATTGGAGCGGAAAACATTAAGGCGAGGACGCTCTGCAGTGCCACTGATCTTTGAACGGACACGTACATGGCGATGAAGTCTTGCCTTATTGCTGTCAGGCTTTCTAACCATTTTATATACACTCCTTTATTACTTCTTGGAACCTTTACCGGCTTTACCTTCTTTGCGGCGAACGTATTCACCAGCATAACGGATACCCTTACCCTTGTAAGGCTCCGGCGGACGCTTCTCGCGAACTTCGGCAGCGAACTGACCAACCATCTGCTTATTTGCGCCGGAAATAATAATTTTGTTAGGGTTGGGAACCTCAATAGAGATACCGTCGATTTCGGGAACGATAACCTGATGTGAGAAACCAAGGTTCATCACAAGGTCCTTACCCTGTTTTGCAACTCTGTAACCAACACCCTGTACTTCAAGTTCCTTAGAGAAACCTTTGGTAACACCTTCTACCATATTAGCAACAAGAGTTCTGGTCAAACCGTGCAATGCGCGGTGCTCCTTGTTGTCGGTAGGACGGGTAACATTGATAACGTTGCCTTCTACTGCTATTGCGATGTCCTGATGGAAGCTATCTTTAAGCTCACCTTTGGGACCCTTAACAGTAACCTCTGTACCGTTGATTTTAACATCAACGCCTGCAGGGATTTCGATAGGCATTCTTCCTATACGTGACATTCTCCTGCACCCCCTTACCAGATATAAGCGAGAACTTCGCCGCCAACATTGGCTTTGCGTGCCTGCTTATCAGTCATGATACCTTTAGAGGTGGAAAGAATTGCAATTCCCAGGCCCTTCATAACCTTGGGCATGTTCTCTACATCACTGTAGATGCGCAGACCAGGTTTAGAAATTCTGCGGAGCCCGGTAATAACCTGAGATTTGTTAGGACCATACTTAAGAGCAATCTGAAGTACGCCCTGATTTCCGTTTTCAATTACCTGAAAACCATTGATGTATCCCTCATCGAGTAAGATCTGGGCAATAGCCTTCTTAACATTAGATGCGGGGATATCAACCGAATCATGTTTTGCTGAATTAGCGTTACGGATTCTTGTAAGCATATCAGCTATTGTATCGGTGATTTGCATACCGTGAACCTCCTTTTACCAACTAGCCTTCTTCACGCCAGGGATCTCACCTTTGCAAGCGAGTTCTCTGAAGCAGATACGGCAGATACCATATTTGCGAAGATAAGCGTGAGGACGGCCGCAGATTTTACATCTGTTGTAGCTTCTGGTTGAAAACTTAGCCGGTCTTGCCTGCTTTACTTTCATTGAAGTTTTTGCCATAATTCTCTCTCCTTACTTCGCAAACGGGGCACCCATGAGTGTTAACAACTCACGAGCTTCCTCGTCGGTTTTTGCGGTAGACACGAAAATGATGTCCATTCCGCGCACCTTGTCAATCTTATCATAATCGATTTCGGGGAAAATCAACTGTTCCTTAATACCCATGGAATAGTTACCACGGCCATCAAAGGAGTTGGGGTTGATACCTCTGAAATCTCGAACTCTCGGAAGAGCTGCAGAGAACAATCTGTCGATGAACTCATACATTCTGTCTCCACGGAGAGTAACCTTAACGCCGATAGGCATTCCCTCACGAAGCTTAAAGTTTGCAACGGATTTCTTTGCCTTACAGGTTACAGGCTTCTGACCTGTAATCTGAGTAAGGTCGGAAATGATTGCGTCGATAACCTTGGAGTTTTCCTTGGCTTCACCACAGCCAACGTTGATAACTACCTTATCAAGCTTAGGAATCTGCATGACGCTCTTATAACCAAACTTGTTCATAAGTGCGGGGGCAACAGTGTTACGATATTCTTCTTTTAACCTTACCATGTCATGTTTCCTCCTTTACTTAAAATGTCTCGCCGCATTTTTTGCAAACGCGTTCTTTTTTACCGTTCTCGAGAACCAAGTGGCCAACACGAGTGGGTTTTTTACATTTCGGGCAAACTACCTGAACCTTGCTGGCGTAGATAGCACTTTCTGCCTGAATGATACCTGAAGGATCGCCGGCCTTGCGGGGCTTAACATGCTTAGAAACCATGTTCATGCCTTCTACAATAACCTTGCCCTCCTTCGGGCTAACTGCAAGAACCTTGCCGCTCTTGGCACGGTCTTTCTTATCACCTGTGAGGAGAATGACAGTATCATCTTTTTTAACAAACATTATCATTTACCTCCATTAAAGTGTTTCGGGAGCGAGGGAAAGAATCTTGGTGTAATCCTTATCTCTGAGCTCACGGGCCACAGGGCCAAAAATACGGGTGCCTCTGGGGTTCTTATCGTCCTTAATAAGCACCGCAGCGTTTTCGTCAAATCTGATGTAGGTACCATCGTTACGGCGTACACCTTTGGCAGATCTAACGATAACAGCTTTAACAACGTCGCCTTTCTTAACAGTGCCGCCAGGTGCAGCCTTCTTAACAGAAGCAACAACTACGTCACCGATATTGGCATATCTTCTACCGGAGCCACCTAATACACGGATGCACATTAACTCTTTAGCACCTGTGTTGTCGGCAACCTTGAGGTATGTCTGCTGTTGTATCACAGTTAATTCCTCCTTACCAAAGCTTACTTTGCCTTTTCAATGATTTCTACAACACGCCATCTCTTATCTTTAGAAATGGGTCTTGTTTCCATAACAAGAACACGGTCGCCCTTATGTGCAACACTTTCTTCATCGTGTGCCTTAAGCTTGATAGTATTCTTAACGATTTTCTTATAAAGGGGGTGCTTAACGTTGTCTTCAATTGCAACTACAACGGTTTTATCCATCTTGTCGCTTACAACCTTACCAACCCTAGTCTTACGAAGATTTCTCTCTGCCATAATTGGTTACCTCCCTTTCTTAAGCTTCCGCCGCTTTGAGCTCATTCTCACGAATGACGGTCTTTACACGAGCGATGTCTTTTTTAACAGCTACAATGCGCATGGGGTTGTCGAGCTGATTAATGGCGTGCTGGAAGCGAAGGTTGAAAAGCTCTTCATTTAACTTTTTGAGACTGTCCTGAAGCTCAGTTGCAGTCATATCTCTAAGTTCCTTAGCGTTCATTATTGCTCACCACCCTTTTCTTCTTTCTTAACAAATGCACATTTGATGGGGAGCTTGTGAGAAGCGAGTCGCATAGCTTCGCGGGCAACCTCTTCGGATACACCAGCGATTTCGAACATTACGCGACCGGGCTTAACAACTGCTACCCAATATTCGGGAGAACCTTTACCAGAACCCATTCGAGTTTCAGCAGGTTTCTCGGTAACGGGCTTGTCAGGGAAAATCTTAATCCAAACCTGTCCGCCACGCTTGATATAACGAGTCATAGCAATACGAGCTGCCTCAATCTGATTGGAAGTAATCCATGAAGGCTCGAGTGCCTGAAGACCAAAATCACCATGAGATACTGTGTTGCCACGAGTAGCTTTACCGGTGAGACGGCCTCTCTGTACTCTGCGGTATTTTACGCGCTTAGGAAGTAACATTAGCGTGCTCCTCCTTCCTTCTTCTGAGGCTTACGAGCGTCGTGAAGAACTTCACCGGTATAAATCCATACCTTAACGCCGATACGACCATAGGTGGTGTTTGCCTCAGCAAAACCGTAGTCAATGTCAGCACGAATTGTCTGCAGCGGAATTGTACCCTCGTGATAATGCTCAGTACGGGCAATTTCAGCGCCGCCAAGACGACCTGAACACTGAGTTTTGATACCCTTTGCGCCGAGACGCATTGCTCTACCCATAGCAAGTTTCATTGCACGACGGAAGGAGATACGCTTCTCCAACTGTGCTGCGATGTTTTCTGCAACCAAGGTAGCGTTGAGGTCAGGGTTCTTAACCTCTACGATATTGATGTTTACAGGCTTGCCGAGCATCTTCTCGCACTTCTCACGGAGCTTTTCGATTTCAGCACCATTGCGTCCGATAACCATACCGGGCTTAGCGCAGTGGATGTGAATTCTTACACGCTTAGAATCGCGCTCGATTTCAACCTTCGGAACACCTGCGGAAAATAATGTCTTCTTAAGATACTTACGGAGGTTATAGTCCTCAACCAAGGTATCGCCGAATACATTGTCTTTAGCGAACCAACGGGAATCCCAGTTCTTTATAACGCCAACTCGGAATCCGTTAGGATGTACTTTCTGGCCCATAACTTTACCTCCTTTAGTCTTCTTTCTCTCTGAGAACCAGAGTGATGTGGGATGTTCTCTTTAAGATTCTGTGTGCTCTGCCGTGGTCCTTCGGACGGATACGCTTAAGTGTAGGTCCGGGGCCTACGAAACATTCTGCAACATATAATTTAGAAACATCCATATTGTGATTGTTTTCGGCATTTGCCATTGCTGATTTCAGCAACTTTTCCAAATACTCACAGGCGGCCTTCGGTGTGAACCTGAGAATAGCCATAGCTTTGTCAGCATCCTGATTTCGGATAAGATCCAAAACAATCTTCACCTTACGGGGTGAAATACGAGCGTACTTAAGGGTAGCTCTTGCTTCCATAGTCTATACTCTCCTTTCGACCGCTTACTTTGTTGTCTTAGCACCGGCATGACCTTTGAAGGTTCTGGTGGGAGCAAACTCACCGAGCCTGTGTCCAACCATGTCCTCCGTTACATATACCGGAACGTGTTTACGACCATCATGCACTGCAATAGTGTGTCCGACGAAATCGGGGAAAATTGTAGATGCACGGCTCCAGGTCTTAACAACACGCTTTTCGCCAGCTTCATTCATCTTTTGGATTCTTTCGAGTAATATAGGTTGCACGAAAGGACCCTTCTTGAGACTTCTTCCCATAATTATTTAACTCCTTTCGTCAAACTTACTTAGCATTGCGACGCTTTACGATATATTTATCGGTGCGTGCATGCTTCTTACGGGTCTTGTATCCGAGAGTAGGTTTACCCCAAGGAGTAACAGGACTCGGACGACCGATGGGTGACTTACCTTCACCACCACCGTGGGGGTGATCACAGGGGTTCATAACAGAACCGCGAACAGTAGGTCTCCAACCCATGTGGCGTTTACGGCCAGCCTTACCGATGTTAACATTTTCATGCTCGGCATTGCTTACCTGACCAACGGTTGCCATACAGTTCTGAGGAACGTTACGGAGCTCACCTGAAGGGAGTCTTAAAAGTGCCATACCGTTTTCTTTTGCCATAAGCTGAGCCATGTTACCAGCAGAACGGGCAAGCTGAGCGCCCTTGCCGGGATAAAGCTCGATGTTGTGAACAAATGTACCGGTAGGAATATTAACGAGGGGTAATGCGTTACCAACCTTGATATCGGCATCGGGACCGGAAACGATGGTGTCTCCAACCTTAAGACCGATAGGTGCGATGATGTAACGCTTTTCGCCGTCTTCATACTGAACGAGGGCGATATGAGCAGTTCTGTTAGGATCGTATTCAAGGGTAAGAACTGTTGCTGGGATACCGAAACGCTCACGCTTGAAATCGATTACTCTATACTTTCTGCGGTTACCGCCGCCACGATGGCGAACTGTGATGCGGCCATAGCTGTTACGACCTGCATTCTTTTTAATAGGCTCCAGCAGACTTCTTTCGGGTGCAACCTTTGAAAGCTCGGAATAGTCGAGAACGGTCATACCACGTCTACCGGGAGTAGTAGGTTTATAATGTTTGATTGCCATTTGATTTCACACTCCTGTTTTGGCTTAGCGGGGTCAAACAACCCCCATACATTGCCAGAAATCCGAAAAATTAATTACATAAGACCTTCGAAGAACTGAATGGGTTTAGCGTCTTCGCTTAAGGTTACGATTGCTTTCTTCCAGGAAGGGGTGTATCCGCTGTAGCGACCTACACGTCTCTCCTGACCGCGAACGTTAATGGTGTTTACCTTAACGATCTGCTTTCTGTCGAGCTTGAAAAGCTCAGCAACTGCAGCTGCGATGTCTACCTTAGTTGCATCCTTGGCAACCTTGAAGACATATTTCTTATCAGCAATTCCGGTCATACTCTTTTCGGTAATTACCGGAGCCAGAATAACTTCTTGAGCAGTTTTCATTATGCGTAAACCTCCTCAATCTTGGCTACGGCATCTTTGACGATAACAAGTGTATCGGCATTGATGATATCGTAGGTGTTGATGGTATTAACCTGAGCGGTCTTAACGCCTTTGATGTTGGCTGCACTCTTGATTGCGCAAGAATTCATATCAGAAAGAACGATAAGAGTTTTCTTGCCTGCATTAACTGCCTTGAGGCAATCTGCAACAACCTTAGTCTTGTACTCATTAACATCAAGGTTATCGAGAACGATTAAAGACTCGCTGAGAACCTTATCAGAAAGAGCGGACTTGAGAGCAAGTCTACGAACCTTCTTATTTAAGGTGTAAGAATAATCACGGGGTTTGGGGCCGATAGCCACACCGCCGTGTGTCCACTGGGGAGCACGGGTGGAACCCTGTCTTGCATGACCGGTTCCCTTTTGACGCCAAGGTTTGCGACCGCCACCTGAAACCTCAGTACGAGTCAGAGTTGACTGTGTGCCCTGGCGCTGATTTGCAAGATAGTTAACAACAGCCATGTGCATAACAACTGCATTGGGTTCAATACCGAATACGGCATCGCTAAGCTGAATGTCAGAAACTTTCTTTCCTGCCATATCTAATACTGCTACATTAGGCATAATTCAATCTCCTTCCCTTAGGCTTTAACGGTGTTGGCAAGAACAACGATGCCGCCCTTGGGGCCGGGAACGGCGCCCTTAACTGCGATGATATTGTTCTCTGCATCTACCTTAACTACATCGAGGTTCTGAACGGTTACGCGCTCTGCACCAAGATGACCTGCCATTTTCTTTCCCTTAACAACTTTTGAGGGAGTACTACAAGCACCGAGTGAACCACCGTGTCTTGCAACAGGACCGGTACCATGGCTCATCTTGAGACGGCCGAAGTTCCAGCGCTTAATAACACCGGCATAGCCCTTACCCTTGCTTGTACCTTTTACATCTACCTTGTCGCCTTCTGCGAAAACGTCTGCCTTGATGATATCGCCTACATTATATATAGAGATGTCTTCAAGCCTAAATTCGCGAAGAACCTTTTTGGGAGCTACGTCCCCTTTTGCGAAATGACCCTTCATAGGACCATTTACCTTTGAAGCTTTCATGTCGCCGAAGCCTACCTGAATTGCTTCATAGCCGTCGTTCTCTGCTGTCTTCTTCTGACATACCACACAAGGACCTGCCTCGATTACGGTTACAGGAACAACATTGCCGTTTGCGTCAAAAACCTGAGTCATACCCAGCTTCTTGCCAACGATTGCTTTTTGCATTGTTTTATCCTCCTTATAGGTTATTGGTTGGCGCATTGCCAACATGACCTCGCGCGCGTTACATTAAATTAAAGCTTAATTTCAATTTCAACGCCGGCGGGGAGCTCAAGACTTGTCACAGCTTCAACAGTTTTGTTGGAAGGTCTGAGAATGTCGATAAGCCTTTTGTGAGTTCTCATTTCGAACTGCTCACGGGAATCCTTGTACTTGTGTACAGCACGAAGGATTGTTACTACCTCTTTTTCGGTAGGCAGCGGCACGGGACCGGAAAGACGAGCGCCTGTGCGCTTTGCTGTCTCAACGATCTTTTCTGCTGCTTGGTCTACCAATGCATGGTCGTAACCTTTCAGTCTGATTCTGATCTTTTCTTTGACTGCCATTTGATTGTCGCCTCCATTTAAAATTTTGGCGGGTTGCAAAATACTTGTGACACTGTTCCGTGTGTTTCAACCTCGAACAGTATAAAACCGGATGTTATGGACTATTTCCATAAATCCGGGATACGGCCGTGAGAAGCCGTGCACGTACAGAGACACGTCCCTGCCGTTTGCCATAGAACAAGCTTTTGTCGCCCGGTTTATAAATCGGACATACTCCGCGGAAATTTCCCGACTCGAGGTCGGCCACCTCCCGCATCAACGCATATCTGCACACATCGTGCCTTAACATAATAACACAACCGAAAATAAAAATCAAGACTTTTTTTGAAAAAATCTAATTTTTTTCGGCTGTGTTTTTCCTGCAATAAAGCACGGTAAATAACCGTGCTTTACTCTTTTAATTATCATTATCGAAATTAAAGAAATTTTCTGCTGAGAATGGGTCGGAATCTTCTTCCTTTTCGGTGCGGCTATCTGCCTCCTCAAGTATATCCTCGTCGGGATCGATTTCCTCGTTCCCCTTCCAGGCACCCGGAGAGTGTGCGCCCTTATTATAAACATATACATTTACATATATAAGCACACCGATACAAGCGAGAGCTATCAATATGGGAAGCCATATCCATTTTGCAACAGCTTTCTTAGGGTCGAAGATATGTTCGGATAAATCTTTATCCTCCTTGCTGGATACTAACTCCACATCATCCTCCTGCTCCCACTCATCGCTGAGACTACCTTCGTTGTAGGAGGGGGTGTATTGAGAAACTGCATTAGTTGTATAGGAAGATACAGGTTTTTCTTCTTTGTTTTCATTAGAGGTGCTGTCTTTTTTAGAGCTCATCTTCTTTGATGAAGCCTTACTGGAACTGGTTCCTTTTTTAGAGCTTGTCTCTTTAGAAGCAGTCTCCTCTTTATTTGAATTTTTGTCTGCGCTTTCTACAGATTCAGAAACAGTTTCCGACGGTGCAGACTCAATCTGAGAATCCATCTCGGATGACACCTCAGAAGATAAAATGCTAGAAGTAACAGCCTGACTAACTGTGGAAGATTCGGTTGCAGACGGTTGGCTATCCGTACTTGATTCTGCGGTAGGATCGCTAGGAGCGCTATATGTTGGCGCATCACCAGAGGAAACTTCAGAAATCATTTCTGAGCTTGATGAATCAACTGTATCAGAACTTCCATCGTCCACAGCGAAAGCAGTTGCCACTGTGGTAAGCGCGATACAAATAACTATCAGCATTGCGCAAAGCTTAGCTATAACTCTATTATTCAAGGGAGTGCACCTCCTTAATATGCTTTTCCCCAATAAATCATTTTTTTGGCTGGTTTACCACAACAAGGACAAACCTCACCTAAATTCTCTTGTTCAAAAGGAATACATCTGGATGTGATTCCGGCAAAATCCTTGAGCTTATCTTCACACTCGCGGTCTCCACACCACATTGTCTTAATAAAACCAGGCTTATTATCGGCAATATCCTTAATTTCTTCAAGAGTGGAAGCGGTGTAGGTCATTTCCTCACGACGCTTTAATGCATTTTCATAAAGTCCCTTTTGAACGGCATCCAGCAATTCGGGAATCTTTGTCTCCAATTCGTCAAGAGAAATGAAATACTTCTCTCTGTTATCACGTCTTACAACAACGCACTGGTTGTTCTCGATATCCTTAGGTCCGATTTCAAGACGAAGCGGAACACCCTTCATTTCGTATTCGGCAAACTTCCAGCCAGGTGACCTGTCGGTGTTATCCAGCTTGATTCTGCAAATCTTCTTGAGTCTTGCCTCTAACTCCTCCGCCTTTTCCACAACGCCCTCCTTATGGGAAGCGATGGGAACAATAACCAACTGAGTTGGAGCAACGGCGGGAGGAAGTACCAAACCGTTGTCGTCGCCGTGGGTCATGATGATTGCGCCGATGAGACGGGTGGTCATACCCCAAGAGGTTTGGAAGGGATACTTTTGCTCGTTGTCCTTATCTGTGAACTGAATTTCAAATGCCTTGGCAAAGCCGTCGCCAAAGAAATGGGAAGTACCGCTCTGCAAAGCCTTACCATCGTGCATAAGGGCTTCGATTGTGTAAGTATCAACAGCGCCAGCAAAACGTTCCTTTTCGGTTTTAACACCCTTTACCACAGGCATTGCCAAAGCTTCCTCTGCAAAGTCGGCGTATACATTTAACATCTGGATGGTCTCAGCCTCAGCCTCCTCGCGGGTTGCGTGGATGGTGTGACCCTCCTGCCAGAGAAACTCTCTTGAACGCAAGAAAGGACGGGTGGTTTTTTCCCAACGAACTACAGAACACCACTGGTTATACAGCTTGGGTAAATCTCTATAGGAATGGATTATATTTTTATAGTGGTCGCAGAAAAGGGTTTCGGAGGTAGGACGGACACACATGCGTTCCTCTAACTTTTCGCTACCGCCGTGGGTAACCCAGGCAACTTCGGGAGCAAAGCCCTCAACATGGTCTTCTTCCTTTTGTAAAAGTCCCTCTGGAATAAACATTGGCATATAGACGTTTTCATGTCCTGTCTCAGCAAACTTCTCATTTAAGATGCGCTGAATGTTTTCCCAGATAGCATAACCGTAAGGTCTGATTATCATGCATCCCTTTACACTGGAATAATCTATTAACTCTGCCTTGATTACCACATCGGTATACCATTTAGCAAAGTCTTCATCCATAGAGGTTATTTCTTTTACGAGTTTCTCTTTTGCCATAAATATTACAATCCTCTTTCTACACATATATACATTACAAATTATTATATTATACTTTTCGGGAAATTTCAAGCATTAATACAAAAAATCTGCCGCTTGAATTCCAAGCGGCAGGGAAAATCATTATTTATTGTTTTCTATATAGTTTACGAGATTGCCAACTGTTTTGATGTTTTCGATTTCCTCATCAGGAATCTCTACATCAAATTCATCTTCAAGGGACATCAGTAAATCCACAACATCAAGACTGTCAGCTCCAAGGTCGTCGGCAATCATAGCCTCAAGTGTTACAGCGGACTCGTCAACATCGAGCTGTTCAACCAAAATGTTCTTAACTTTTTCAAATACCATATACTTTGCTCCTTTGTATATTCATAAATAGTACACATTTATGATATTTCCTAATATAGCTTTTGTCAATAGTTTTTTGTCAAAATGTATAAAATTAATTGAAATTTTGTGTATAAACCAAAAATACTATTTACCTTGTAAAATTAATATGCTATAATGAATGTGAATTATGATTACACACCGAAAGGACTTATGTAGCGATGAAGCTTTCTAAATTTTTATTCCCCTGTCTTTTGGCGGTGACTGTATTGCTCACCTCTTGCAGTTCTGCTTCTGATGCTAAGCTCACCACCCTTTACAACGCTACCGCCGACCTTACCCACGATGGCAAAAAAGAGCGCATAGTAAGACAAATAGGTGGCGCAGAAGACGGAAAGGCTGCTGTTAAAATATACACAAAGATTAATGATGAAAACATTCTTATATGGATGGATAAACTGGGTACAAAGAAAGAAGATCAGAAAGGCATCTACCTCTGTAAAAAGAGTGGTATGTACAATATACTGATCTGGAAACCTACATATAAGGATGATGAAACTACTCTTGAATATTCCGTATTCCATCTTAGTTACAACAACATAACCCAACAGACTGAAACTGTTGAAGAACTCTACGAGACCATAACTTATACCGACGAACAGGTCACCAAAGACGGCGACAAATACACAGAAGCAAGTGATTTTGTATACACCCTTAACAAGTACCTTTCAAAGAGCGCCGCTATGATTGATACAGTAGGTGGTAAGGTGATTTACAGTCCTTCTAATGATGACCTTAAGAAAAACCTCTACTATCCCGATTGGTTTGACAAAAACTACAAGCCTGAGGAGACCGAGTCGGAGGCATCCAACAGCCTCTCCTCCAATTCTTCGAGAATCACCAGCACCACAGAATCAAACATGACCGATTCAGACACGGTTGAAAGTCAGGATTAGTTGAACGATGAAAAGCTAGGTCCAACCGATGACGTTACAACAGAAAACTAATGCTTATTAAAAACAAGGCAGTTCGATTATCAACTGCCTTGTTTTTTAGAGTTTTAAAGATTTTAAGAAAAGTTTTTGTTCCTGGGATATCCTGTAGCTGTCACAAGCCTTGGTTATGCCATCATTCATACTCTTTACGAATTCGCGCAGTTTTGGTGTTCTCTGCTAAAATTTTAAGCACCCTGTAAAAAAGGGTGCTTAAGCTTTTAATTAATTACTTAAAAACAATAGCAACTACATCTGCTGCGAGAGCTAATACGAAGAACGCCAAAGCAAAATACTTAGTGGTGCGCTCTAAAATAGCATCTACAGTACGGGCCTTGTTTTTAGAAAGGAATGTGTCGGCACCGCCTGAAATTGCGCCGTTAATACCCTGACGTCTACCCTGCTGGAGAAGAACAACCAGAATAATAACAATGGAAATCAGAAGTATTAAGGAGCCGATAACATATTGCCAAACCTGAGCCATGTTGATTTACCTCCGAAAAATTTTAGATAACATATTTATATATACCACACTTTTTCTAAAAAAGCAATAGTAAATTTTAAAGGGGATGAACAGCGTTATCCTTGTCAGCGTGGGCACCGTCTACGCCATATTTGGCATTGTTACGCTGTTCGAAGAACTTAACGGCAACCTGCCCGAACTGAGCGTAGGACAATACGTCCTCCTCCTGTTCGCTCCACTGCTTACACTCCTCGCGAAGCTTATCAAGCTCAGGCTCGATAAGGTCGGCGGGACGGCAGTCGATAGGCTGTTCGTCGCCGATAATCTTCTTTCTGAACTCAGGGTCAATCTCGGTTGGTGTTGTGCCGTATTCACCGCGGACAATTCCCTTGAATTCCTTGGTTACCATCTTGTATCTCTCACCGCCGATTACATTAAACACCGCCTGTGTTCCAACAATTTGGGAGGTGGGAGTAACGAGAGGAGGATTACCGCAGTCTGCACGAACTCTTGGCACTTCAAGAAGAACTTCGTTAAGCTGGTCTTCTTTACCTGCCTGTTTAAGCTGAGAAAGCAGATTGGAAAGCATACCGCCCGGCACCTGATAGATAAGTGCCTTAGCATCAGATCTAAGCATTTTAGGATCGAGAAGACCGTCTGCAATATACTTTGCGCGAAGTGTATCTACATACTTAGCAATATGGTCAAGAGCCTCTAAATCAAGACCTGTGTCGTATTCGGTACCCGCCCAAGCAGCAACCATGGATTCGGTAGCGGGATGTGATGTACCGTTTGCCAGAGGAGACATTGCCGTATCAACAATATCTGCACCTGCCTCAACAGCCTTCATCAGCACCATAGAGCCGAGACCTGAGGTGTAGTGAGAGTGAACCTGCACAGGAATCTTAACGGTTTCTTTGATTGCCTTAACAAGGTCGTAGGTGTAGTAAGGTGTAAGAAGAGCTGCCATATCCTTAATGCAGATGGAATCGGCACCTGCTTCTTCAAGCTGTTTTGCATACTTTGTGTAGTATTCCAAAGTGAATACATCACCTGTGGTATAGGAAATAGCAGCCTGCACATGAGCCTTTTCCTTCTGAGCCGCCTTGATGGCGGTGGTGAGATTCTTAAAATCGTTCAATGCATCGAATATACGAATGATATCAATGCCATTTGCAACGGATTTCTGCACCAAGTATTCAACAACATCGTCGGCATAGTGGCGATAACCCAGCATATTCTGACCGCGGAAAAGCATCTGGAGTTTTGTGTTGGGACACTTATCGCGGATTATGCGAAGTCTCTCCCATGGGTCCTCGCTTAAAAAACGGAGACAAGAGTCGTAGGTTGCGCCACCCCAACACTCAAGGGAGTGGAAACCTATTTTATCTAAATCCTCCAACATTGGGAGCATTTCTTCGGTTGTCATTCGTGTTGCAATCAAAGACTGATGGGCGTCACGAAGTATAGTTTCGGTAATACCGATTTTTTTCACTATTCATAGCACCTCTTTCTAAAAATAAACACTTAAGACTGATTATTTAATTGTTACAAGTGTCTTACCTGTATCAACGGTTTCACCCTTGTTTACCATAACTGCAGTGATGATTCCATCAGCGGGAGCTACGATTTCGTTTTCCATCTTCATAGCTTCGAGAATTACGAGAACGTCACCGGTTTTAACACCCTGTCCCGGGGTTACTCTAACATCAAGAATATTACCGTTCATAGGTGCATTTATAGGCGTACCCTCACCTGCGGTAGCGGGTGCAGGAGCAACGGCGGGTGCGGGTGTGGCAGCAGGTGCAGGAGCTGCGGCTACAGGTGCAGCTGTAGGAGTTGGAGCGGCAACGGGTGCAGAAGCTCCGCCCATTTCCTCAACAGTAACATCGTATGCTTTTCCGTTTACGGTTATTTTAAGCTGTTTCATTTTTTATTCCTCCAAAATATGAATTAAAGTTGAATATTAGAATGTTTCTTGTTTAATGTAGAAATGCGCTTTGAACTTAACATATCCAGCGCCATCGCGAGTTTGGGAGCAGTCTCGAGAGGTGTGATAACATCCTCAACAAAGCCCTTTTCTGCGGCGGCAAAAGCGGAAACTTCATCCTCACAGTATTTGGCCATTAGCTCGTCACGGGTAAATTCCTTAAGTTCTTCTTTCTTAAGGAATTCAACAGCGGTCTTGGGCTCCAGTGCTGATACATAAGCGGTGGACCAAGCAAACACGCTGTCGATACCAGCCGCCTTACTGGCAAGAGCTATATATGCGGCACCACAGGCGGCACCGGTGATGACTGTAATTTTAGCTGTGGTGGCTTCGGCATAAGCTTGGGTGAGCTGAGCGGCGCACTTAACACCACCTGAAAGCTCGTCCTCAAGATTACCGAGGATTCCAACAGAATCTACCAGAGTTACAACTGGAATCGAGAAAGCATCACAGAAGCGAACAAATCTTGCAATCTTCTTGGTGCCCTTAGCGCAAAGTTTACCACCCTCGGTGTTGGTAGCAACCAAGCCAACGCCTGAGCCATTGATTCTTGCGAAACCTACTATGGCGCACTTTGCATGTTCTGGATAAAGTTCACAGAAACTATCAGCATCGGTAACTGCACCTATTACCTCGTAGGGCTCGGTGCTGTTAACTGTGCCTGAAGCGGGAATATATTCAGAATAAAGAGGATCTGAAAGGTTGTTTTGAGGGAGATAGGAAATAAGCTCTGCAACCTTTACGAAGGCATCAGCCTCATCCTTTGCAATATAAGCGGCAGTTCCGTTTTCTGCGGCAAGAGCTGTTCCGCCAACCTTACTGTCCCCAAGAATGGATCCAGCGGTTACATACATCTCTGCGCCCTCCACCATTATTACAACATCCGACATAGCGGCAAGAACTGCGGCAGAGCCGATACAGTCACCAACAACAACCGAAATCTGAGGAACAACACCCGAAAGAGAGGCGGTATATGCCATAAGCTCACCGTAGGCTTCCATGGCATCAATGCCCTCATCTATATGAGCGCCATCGCTATTGTAGATGCCGATTACAGGGGCTCCTACCTTTTCTGCCATTGCATAAACCTTTTTGATTTTTGATGCAAGAGCCTTACCCATTGCACCGTTAGCACCCTTAACCTCAGCAAAAGCAAAGGTGAGTACTCCGTCCACATTGCCGTATGCGGTGATAACATCACAATTGTTCTCACCATTTTTCAAGAATTTATCGAGTTCGGTAAAGCTGCCGTCGTCAAACAATTCTGTAAGCTGTTTTACCGCGTCGGTGTTTAATGCCGCAACCTTTTCCTCCAGCATTTTCTGCCCGAGTTCAAAATTCATATATATTCCTCCGTTCATAAAATACATAGTAGTAATACGTACATTACAATTCAAAGTATATTATATACCAATTTCCACCAAATAGCAAGATATTATTTGCAGTTTTTAAAGTTTTTACTTGCGAGTAAAACCCTTTGATTTCTGCTACTCATTCTTTTTTATTTTGTACAATATTTTTATGTAAAAACACAGCACAGGATACTTTTTGTACCCTATGCTGTTGATAAATAATTTGTAAGTAATAGCGAGTAAAGAGTTAGCGCTTTAAGTTATATTACAACTTTAGCGAATAAACCTGCGAGACTCCTTTATAAGAAGTCTCGCTAACACTCACTTTTATTTGCAACCGCATGGGTTGAAAAGATTTGTTATATCTATAGCCTTTCTTTCTTGATTTCCAAGAAATCCCAGACGCTTTATAAGTTTTGCAGTGACGGGCTCAGTAAAACACGCTTCCATAATTCCGCGGTTGGCGGCTATGAATAAGGCAGAACGAAGCATACTGTCTGCCATTGTTAAATCCGCGTCAGGGTTAATAAGTCTCACCGTAACAACAGTGTCTGTTATATCGTAAAGGCAGGTGCCAAGCACCTTTTCATTATCAAAAGCTCCAATAGCTTTAGATATATCTTCGAAATAAGAAATGCCGTATTTGCCATAAAGTTCCATGGTTTTGTCGGCAGAAAATTCTTTTACTTCTACCATTTTACTGCTCCTTAGGTTTATTCACGGAAATATTAGTAAGGTGTTTCATTTCTTTCTCATTAAGGTCGCGCCACTTACCAACAGGAAGCATACCTAATTTAACACCTGCAATCTCAACCCTTTTAAGTCGAATAACTGTCAATCCCTGGGTTTCACACATACGGCGAATCTGACGATTTCTGCCCTCGGTTATCACAAACTGAAGCACAGTCCTGTTTTCACCCCTGTCGATTATATGTACATCGGCGGGTAAAGTTTTTCTGCCGTCTAAATCCACACCTGTGCATAAAGTGTCTATCATTTCGGCGGTAACGGTTTCTCTTACAGTTACGCGATAGCTCTTAGTTACATGGCGGGAAGGGTGGGTCAGGGTGTTGGCAAAGTCACCGTCGTTGGTCATAAGCAGAAGTCCCTCGGAGTCTCGGTCGAGTCTGCCCACGGGGAACAGCCTTTCGGGAGCGTCTGCAACTAGCTCAGCAACACATTTTCTCCCCTGCTCATCACTCATGGTTGTAACATAACCACGGGGTTTATTGAGCATAATATACATTCTTTTGGAGGTGTTCAGCACTCGTTTGCCCCCCACCATTATTTTATCTCTTATTGGGTCTACCTTATCCCCTATTTCGGCGCGTCTGCCGTTCACCTTAACGCGACCTGCCGCTATCATATCCTCTGCGGCACGGCGGGAAGCCACACCTGCCTGAGATAAAAACTTCTGTAATCTGATTTTATTATCCTTCATGTTAAACTCCTCAAAGGGTATTTAGTTAATTAATAGAGATTTTATGTTAAATACAAATGTGTCTAAAAAATTCGGCTGTGGTATATCGTCACAGGGCACGGATTCTGCCAAAGTTAATGGTAGGCTTTCAAGCAGTTTGCCGTCGATATAATAATCGATTTTCCCCACCATTTCTCCCTTTTTTAAGGGGGCAAAGCAGAATTCAGGGAGGGTTATTTTATATTCTACCCGCTCCTGCTCGTCGGGAGTAAGCCCTATGGTAAAGTCCTCACAGGTGAGCCTCGCCGTTGAAGTTTTGCCCGAAATCACCAGCAGCCTTTCCCCGCTTTCAGGCAGAGAATAGGTTACGCTGTTAATATTGGAAAACCCGAAATTCAGCAGTTCTGTGTGGTGGCTCCAGGTGTTGCTGTCGCCCAGGGTAACGGCTATAACCTCAACACCGTTACGACTCGCCGCTGACACCAGGCACTTGCCCGACTTGGAAGTGTAGCCTGTTTTGATACCAATTCCACCGTCGTATATATCAAGAATTTTATTGTGTCCGCTAAGCTGTCTGGGGTAAGGTGGATTTCCGTATTCCACCTCAATGCTTTTGGTACCGACAGCCTCGCGAAATATAGGATTTTTCATGGCATAAACTGCCAACTTCGCCATATCCTCGGCGGTTGAATAATGATTTTCTGCATCAAGTCCCGAGGGGGTTACAAAATTGGTATTATCCATGGAAAGTTCTCGGGCTTTTTTATTCATTAAGAGGGCGAATTCCTCAAGACTCCCGCCCAAAGCGATGGCGGTTGTTGTGGCGGCGTCGTTGCCCGAGGGCAACATCATGCCATAGAGTAAGGCTTTATAGGAAACCTTATCCCCCTCTAAAAGCCCCATCGATGAGCCCTCCACCGTGACCATTTCCTTGGTTGTGGTAACCACCTCATCAAGGTCTGCATTTTCGCAAAGCAGAAGCGCTGTCATTATTTTGGTAGTACTTGCCATGGGAAGCTTGAGGTCAGCGTTTTCTGAATAAATAATCTCCCCTGTTGCGGCATTTACAACTATAGCAGCCTTGGCGGAAATGTCCAAAGCCTCAGCCTTGGGCACAAAGGGAAAAATAAGACACACAGCCAAAATCCACGCAATATACTTTTTCATTTCACCACACCCTTTTCAATACATAAAAGTATATGAAAGAGTGAGGATTAAAATGAATTACTGAATATCTATGTCTATTTCTTCCTTTTTCTTGAAAAGGGTTGAAATTTTGTCGAAGAGCTCAGGCAACATTCCAATAGCCTTATTTGTTGCAGATTCATCCTTATAAATCTGGAGCATTTTCACATCGCTGCCCTTTATAACAATGAATGCAACTGGGGTTATTGAGACGCCTGCTCCACCACCGCCACCGAACAAGGGGGTATTACCCTTTCCAGCGAAATCGGAGCCGCCGGTGGCAAGTCCGAAAGAAACCTTGGAAACAGGGAGTATTGTAACCTCACCGTGTACTATGGGGTCGCCGATAATTGTGTCGGCATCAACCATTGTTCTGATTTTATCTATGGTTGTGTCCATGATTCCTCGGATATTATTCTCACTCATATTTAACACCTCTTGAGTTTAATTATTTAAAAATTGAATTAACCGATAAGTAAGTCCAAATACAGTCGCCAAAACATGAAAAGCTTTTATACGCACATCTACATATAAAGTCCCGCTTGAAGTTTTGGCATCGAAATCGGGTTTTATACTTATGCTACTTTCTTTTACGTCCACATTGCTTTCTATCATACTGCATATCGGATAGACCACTGCGCACACCGCGCCGTATTCCACAGCCACCGTTGCCGCATCTTCACCGCCAACAGTAACCGAAACATCCAGCCGACCGATAGTGATATGTCCCAGAAGCTTTTTGGTAGCGGAAATCACAGCCTTTATTATGTCTCCGTATTTGTCAATATAATAGGAAATTCCCTTGGGCTTAGATTTGTTTTGCTTTTTGCGTTCTGTTTCCGCTTTGTTCTTTTGGTCTTTCTGCTTTTTCGATTTCTTTTCTTTTTTCATGCGGGGATACAGACGGAATTTTAGAAAGAGAAATTTCAGAAAAAATTCAGGTTCTCGGTTAAGGTCAGCTGTGATAACCACGGGACAAAGCAAAAGGATATAACAGAAAAGCGCTATGCCTATGATGGATAAAATAAGGGGCATTTATTCCTCGTCCTTTTCCTGGGGAGCTTCTTCCTCCCCGTCTTTTACTTCATAGTCACTTATGCTAATTTGTTCTGCGCTGTTTTCGTCGGTTGTCTCATCCTTAGGTAAGGGTGGCAACTTCGAAAGCTCGGTTATGCCGAAGCAACGCATAAAATTATCTGTGGTACCGTAGAGCAGGGGTCTGCCGGGGAGCTCAAGTCTTCCCTTTTCCTCTATCAGCTGTTTTTCGACCAGCGTAGTTATAACACCTGAGCAGTCAACACCTCTTATCTGCTCTACAAAAGCCTTGGTAACAGGCTGGTTATAGGCGATTACCGACAGTACCTCAAAGGCGGCTGAGGAAAGGGGTGTGCGACGTTTTAAATCCAGCGCCGCTTTAATATGTTCCGAATGCTCCGAGCGGGTACAAAGCTGATAGTTATTGCCCATCTTAGCTACCCTGAGACCACTTGAACGGGCATCTAAGGATTCTTCTAAAGCAGCTATTAATTTCAGGGCTGTTTTGTTGTCAATAACGAAAACGCTCTCTATTCTGTCGATGGGCATTGGTTCCCCACTGGCAAATAGAACTGCTTCCAATTTTGCTGTCATTTCTTTTATATTCATTTGTCTTTACGCTCCTTGATGATTTCTACAGACGAGTCTCCGCCCTGACCGTTTACATGCAGACGATTTGCCTTAACCAATTCCAAGACAGCCAGAAAGGTTGCCACAATTTCGGAACGGCTCTTTGCCGATGTAAAAAGATTGCGGAAATGCGTTGCACCCTTTTTGGTGAGGGTTCTTAAAACGTAGATAATCTTTGATGGCACCGAAACTATCTTCCTTGCCACTATTTTTTCAAAGGGTGCGGTTGAGGGAGGTAGCTTACGCTGTCCCCTGCCCACCGCGGCAAAGTATGCATCGAAAAGCATTTCCTTTTCATGGGTAAGTATATACCGCTTGTCCGGGTCAATCTCCATAGGCTTTCTAATAAAGCAGTCAAAGCCCTCTGTCATATGAGAAAGTTTTTCCGCCATCTCGCGGCAGATACGGTATTCAATAAGCTCACCTGTGAGCTCTGCCACCAACTGCTCTGCTTCCTCGTGGCGTGGCAGAAGAAATACCGTCTTCATATACACAAGACGAGCCGCCATTTCCAAGAATTCACTGGCAACATCCATGTCCTGTTGCTGCGCGTTTTCAATATATGAAAGATATTGCTCTATTAAGTCAAAGAGCTTTATGTCGTCTATATTCAGCTTGTTTTTTGATATGAGGTGCAAAAGCAGGTCAAGAGGCCCCTCAAACACATCAAGCTTGTATGTTATTTTACTCATAATTTCACCGTATTAAAAAAGTCTGAATGGTAATATTGCAATGTTCATAAGCAATGTGAAAACCCCGTCGGATAATCCTATCAGCAGGTTGTCAAAGAGATAAACGATTGCAAGGATTATAAGGAAAAAGTATCTCTCATACTGCATGAGCTTATAGTAAATTCTATCGGGCAGAAACGCATTTAATATCCGAGAGCCGTCCAGAGGTGGGATGGGTATGAGATTGAATATTGCCAAGGATATGTTTATGTCCGCCGCAAGATAGAGTATAGAAACTATGGCGGAAAGTACATACACAAGAGCCATCGGCATATTATAGAAAACACCCATCAGAAAGTAGCAAAGACATCCGAGAAAAATGATTATAAAGGCAATTATCAGATTAGAAAGAGGTCCAGCCAGAGCGGTTATTGCCATATCACGCTTGGGGTTTTTGAAGCTTCGCATGTTAACCGGCACAGGCTTTGCCCAACCGAAGCCGATTATTAAAATCATTGCCGAGCCCATCAGGTCAAGATGAGCCAAGGGATTGAGGGTAAGCCGTCCCAGGTGCTTTGCGGTGGGGTCTCCTAACTTATAGGAAATAAAGCCATGGGCAAATTCATGCACAGGCAGGGTTAAAAATATAACTATCAGAGATGCCAGAATGGAGTATATAACAACCTCCCAGGACAGCTCATCCGATAACAGAACATCCAACAGCATTCAAACTTCAACTCCGTATTTAACGTATTTCATAGTAATTTATATAAATATTCATTTTATTATACATCAGACTCGTAAAAATTACAAGTCGTTTTTACTCTCATGGACATAATCTCTCAGCCTACCAATACCACAAGCCGAATAAAGAGCTTCACTTAATCCACATTTGGACACGGCCTTTGGGAAATATCTGGAATATTCATGTGGAAGTTTTATATCCGCTTCACCCAAGGAATTCACAGTCACCGCTCGAAATCCCGACTTGATGTTTACCGACTCATCCATATCGGTTATGAAAGCATAGCCAACTTGTAGCCCGATGGTTGTATTTATGCAAACGTAACATCCCAATCTGCGGTATATTTCCTCTGTTTGTTTAAGATAAAAGTTTATATTACCGCTTATTACAGCTGTGTTTCGGGCATACTGCGCCAAGCGGGAAAGCAATCCGCTGTGTCTTCCCTCTTTATCGAAAAAAATCAAATCACATTTTTCTATCATAAGCCTTTGTTTCAGCTTCTCTGCCGCCAGTACAAGTTGCCATTCGTACCCACCGAAAACCTTAATCTCAGACGGTGCTTTAAGATCGCGGGGCAATAGCAATTTCTCCGATGTAACTAAGCCTTGCCACTGGGGTATCCCCTTAATTATTGGCAACTTTTGAGAATAATAATACTTGTCTCCCATTTCCACCCTTTGAGGATAGATTATTCTCCTGATTTTTCTCCTTTGTTCCACTGGATTTATAAGCACAAACATGAAAACACTCCTAAAAAAACTAAACGGCAACCGTATTCACCGATTGCCGCAAAACTGTCAGCAGTAAATTCGCTTAACAGCCTCTGTATTTTCTTCTCGTCGCCATACCACCTCTAATATGACGTTCACTTTTATTTACCTCAAGCACCTCTTTAACATCTTTGTATAGACGCGGATTTATATTTTTCAGCCTTTCGGACACATCCTTATGCACGGTGGATTTTGAAATATTGAACTTCGCCGCTGTGGAACGCACTGTGGCTTTATTTTCAACTATGTATCCGCCAAAAACTTCGGCGCGGTTTCTAAAGTCACTTTTCATACCATCACCTTCTAATCGTGTTATTTAAGATATATGATGGCCATGACTTAAATATTCTTAAAAAATGTATTGATATAACAACAGTTGGTGTTGTGGTGAGGGCTATGACCGCAAGGCAAGAATTATAAAAATTACTGCTTAAAAATATAATCCATCCATGCATGTTTATATTAAAATCGGTAACATAATAATACTTTATATTTTTCAGGTAAAGCGTTCAGTAGTATTATCTATAAAAAATTTAAATAAAAGCATAACTTTTCTCTTGACATTTCAACTCAATCAATATATAATTATAACGCTGTGCCGCTGTGGTGGAATTGGCAGACACAAGGGACTTAAAATCCCTCGTTGGCGACAACGTACCGGTTCAAGTCCGGTCAGCGGCACCAAATAAATCCCTTGAACTTCTTAGTTCCAGGGATTTTATTTTTTTGTTTCTTTTATTGGAGTTTTGTTGTATAATATAAATGCAATAAATTATTTTGGTGATTTGTATGGACGAAAGATTTATAAGAACTGCCGCGGTTTTAGGCAATGGCAGTGTTGAAAAATTGAACAACTCACGAGTAGCGGTGTTTGGCGTTGGAGGTGTTGGCGGATATGTCGCTGAAGCTTTAGCGAGAGCGGGTGTGGGCACCATTGACCTTATCGACCGAGACACGGTGAGTGTAAGCAATATAAACAGACAGATTGTGGCGCTGCACAGCACAGTGGGACAAGACAAGGTGGAGGTTATGAAAAACCGAATTCTTGACATTAACCCCGATGCAGATGTAAACACCCACAAGACCTTTTATCTGCCCGAAAATGCCGACGATTTTCCCTTAGAGCAATATGATTATATTGCCGACGCTATCGACACGGTAACCGCCAAAATCGAGCTTATATGCAGAGCTGAAAGAGCGGGAGTTCCCATCATTTCAGCCATGGGGGCTGGCAACAAGCTTGACCCCACTGCATTCGAAGTTACAGACATATACAAAACCAGCGTTTGCCCCTTGGCAAAGGTAATGCGCCGAGAACTGAAAGCACGAGACGTTAAAAAGCTCAAGGTGGTATATTCAAAGGAAGAAGCAATAAAACCCCAGGTGCAATTCTCAGGCAACAGCGGAAAGCCAAACACAGGCAGTCTGCCCTTTGTCCCCCCTGTTATGGGGCTTATAATGGCGGGGGAAATTATAAAAGATTTGATTAAATAGCTTTTAAAAAATTTGGTGGGAGGTGAAATAATGGAATTCGAGTTGCCAAAGAATGTGGAATATATTCTAAGCCGCTATGAGGAAACAGGATACGAGGCGCACTGTGTAGGCGGATGCGTGAGAGACAGGCTGATGGGACTCTCCCCTCAGGACTACGATATTGCCACAAACGCGCCCTGTGAAGTGACGATGGAACTGTTTTCAAAGGTTATACCAACCGGCATAAAGCATGGCACGGTAACGGTGGTTATTGACGACGAGAACTACGAAATCACAAGATACAGAATCGACGGCGAATATCATGACCACCGCCGACCCGAAAGCGTGGAATTTACCGACGATTTCAAGCTTGATTTATCAAGACGGGATTTCACTGTGAACGCTATGGGCTACAATTCAAAGCTTGGATTATGCGACCCTTTTGGCGGTAAAGAGGATATAAACAACGGAATAATCCGCACTGTTGGCGAGCCCGATAAACGCTTTTCAGAGGATGCTCTGAGAATGCTGAGAGGAATACGCTTTTCGTCTAGATTAGGATTTGAAATAGAGCAAAAAACACTTGATTCCATTACGAAAAACGCCCACACTCTTTGTGAGGTCAGTGCCGAGAGAATAGCCGTTGAGCTTCTCAAAACCTTAGAGGGCAAGACTCCATCTCTTGTTTCTAAGATAATTAATGCTAAGGGTCTTGAAAGCTTTGGCCTTAAAGTCTGCGGTGAAACAGAGGCTTTAGACCGACTTCCCTGCTCCCCGCTTTTAAGGTTAGCCGCTTTAACTCTGCTTTGTAAAGCAGATATAAAATCGGTTTGCAATAGGCTGAAATTAAGCAATATGCAAAAAAGTCAGGCTCTTGCAAACCATCAAATTATTGGGCGTGAAAATCTGAGGCTTGAATTCATAAAACCTAGAATAACAGAATTGGGCTATGAGGGCTGTGCCGAGGCTATAAGAAGTTACGGAATTCTTAACGATACCGACCCATCACCCTTACTTGATGCTTTAGAAAATGCGCGAATTAACGGGCATCCTTACTGCTTGGAAATGTTAGCATTAAAGGGCGGGGATATCAAAGCTTTAGGTTTTGAGGGGGAAGAAATAAGCAAAATTCAGAGCAGACTCCTCGATGAAGTTTTGCGCAACCCCAACCTGAACGAACCTGAAAAGTTGTACAACATTCTATCTGTATATTTTAATTAGTATTGTACATTCATATATCATTTAACCTGCATTTATAGTACACACCCATCCCGAATTCCTTTCAAGAATTTGGGATGGGTGCGTGTGTTAAATGGTTTTATGTTTTATTTTTTCAGCTCTTCCAGGAATTCTCCGATTCTCTGGAGGGCTTTCTTTATGTGGTCTGTGGAATAGCAATATGAGGCTCGGACAAATCCCTCGCCACAGTCACCGAAAGCGGTGCCGGGGACTATTGCTACCTGCTTGGAATAAAGCAATTTTTCGCAGAACTCCTCGCTGGAAAGACCTGTGGTTTTTATGGACGGGAATGCATAGAAAGCTCCCTTAGGCTCGTGACATGTAAGTCCTAACTTGTTAAAGCCGTTTACAATAAGACGGCGGCGCATGTCGTATTCCTCCACCATTTCGGCAACAACCTCATCACAGGAGGTCATAGCGGCAATGGCGGCATATTGCGACATTGTGGGAGCGCACATGATTGCATACTGATGTATCTTGGTTATCTGGGTAAGCAACTCCTTAGGACCGCAAGCATAGCCTAAGCGCCAACCTGTCATAGAAAATGCTTTTGAGAAACCGTTTATGAGAATGGTGCGCTCCTGCATACCATCTATTGAGGCTATAGAAACATGACGATTGCCACCGTAGGTAAGCTCAGCGTAGATTTCATCCGATATAACTATTATGTTGGTATCTCTCAAAACCTCAGCAATAGCCTCTAAATCCTCTTTTTCCATTATAGCGCCTGTGGGATTACAGGGATATGGCAAAATCAGAGCCTTGGTATTAGGACTTATTGCACCGCGTAGCTCGTCGGCAGTTAGCTTGAAGCCGTTTTCCGACTTGGTCTCGATAATAACCGGTATGCCCCCCACCAATTTCACAATTGGTTCATAGCACACGTAACTGGGCTGAGGTATTATAACTTCTTCCCCTGCTGCAACAAGGGCGCGAATTGACATATCTATGGCTTCACTACCGCCTACAGTTACAAGAATTTCATCCTCAGGTTGATAGCTTACTCCACACTTTCTTGCGGTATATTGGGATATTGTTTCCCTAAGCTTACCAAGACCGCGGTTGGAGGTGTATCTTGTTTTGCTTTCCTCCAAGGATTTTATTCCCGCGCTTCGTATCTGCCACGGGGTCGGAAAATCCGGCTCTCCAACACCCAGAGAAATAACATCAGCCATGGTTTCGGCGATATCGAAAAACTTTCTGATGCCCGATGGCTTTATTTCCGTAACAGCGGGGTTAAGAATTTTATTATAATCAATCAAAACGAAAAGCTCCCCCTGTCGTCGCCCTTGTCGTCAAACAGCTCCACGTCAAGCTCCTTATAACGACGAAGCACAAAATGGGTGGTGGTTGCGGTAACATTCTCGAGGGTTGAAAGCTCCTTTGCCACAAACATGGCAACCTCCTGGAAAGTCTTTCCTTTAACAACTACGTTAAGGTCGTAAACACCCGACATGAGATATACGCTTTCGACCTCGGGGTATTTCATAACCTTTTTTGCTACCTCCTCAAAACCAGCACCTGCTTTTGGAGTAACGGTAAGCTCAATTATTGCAGAAACATAGGTATTGTCAAGGCGCTCCCAGTCGATAACTGCCTTGTAGCCACGGATAACTCCATCCTTTTCAAGCTGGGTAATTTCTCTATTTACCTCTGCCTCTGTGCTGCCTGTTAAAACCGAAATCTCCTCGTCGGTTTTGCGACAGTTTTTATTGAGTAATTTAAGAAGTTTGAAATTCATAATTGTTCACTCTTTTCGAAATTATTTGTATAAAGGATATTTAGCGCAGATTTCTGCAACCGTTGCCTTAACTTCTGCCTTTGTGCCCTCAAAATCCTTAGCGCATTTGCTGATAAGGGTTGCGATGGTCTTCAAGTCCTCCTCTTTGAGTCCGCGAGAGGTCACAGCAGGTGTACCTACACGGATACCACTGGTAACAAATGGCTTCTCGGGGTCGTTGGGAATAGCGTTCTTATTAACTGTGATATTAACCTCGTCGAGTCGATGCTCCATTTCTTTACCTGTGAGACCCATCGGACGGAGGTCAACAAGCAGAAGATGGTTGTCGGTACCGCCTGATACCAAATCGAAGCCCTCGGCTAAAAGCTGAGCCTCGAAAGCCTTGGCGTTCCCCACAACTTGTTTTTGATATTCCTTAAACTCAGGTTTCAATGCTTCGCCGAGACAAACCGCCTTGGCGGCAATAATATGCTCCAAAGGACCGCCCTGACAACCAGGGAAAATAGCCTTGTCGATATCTTTTGCCAACTCCTCGCGGCAAAGAATCATACCGCCACGAGGACCGCGGAGAGTCTTATGGGTGGTGGTGGTAACAACATCGGCATAAGGTACAGGAGAGGGATGAACACCCGCCGCAACAAGACCTGCAATGTGAGCCATATCAACCATAAAGAGTGCGCCGACTGTTTTGGCAATTTCGCTGATTCGCTTGAAATCGATAATTCTGGGATATGCTGATGCACCGGCAACGATGAGCTTGGGCTGACACTCTTTTGCAAGAGTTTCCAAAACGTCATAATCAATTCTGCCTGTTTCGGAATCAACACCGTAAGGCACGAAGTTGTAATACTTACCCGACATATTAACGGGGCTACCATGGGTAAGGTGACCACCGTGAGCCAGGTTCATTCCAAGAACTGTATCACCAGGATTAAGAAGCGCGAAATAAACAGCTAAGTTTGCCTGTGCGCCCGAATGAGGTTGAACGTTTGCATGTTCTGCGTGGAATAGCTCACAAGCCCTTTTTCTTGCTATTTCTTCAACCACATCGACACACTGACAGCCTCCATAATATCTCTTGCCTGGGTAACCCTCGGCGTATTTATTTGTAAGCACTGTGCCCATAGCTGAAATTACTGCCTTAGAAGCAAAGTTTTCAGATGCGATAAGCTCAATACAGCTCTGCTGACGGTTATATTCCGCCTCTATCGCATTTCCGAGCTCAGGGTCGTAGCTTTTGAGGAAGTCCATCGTTCTGTTCATAATTATAACTCCTTTATATTAAATGTCTTTTAAACTAATTCTTTTGTTCGCTTGTATGCCGCTTCAACACAACCTATTACATTGCTTCTGAAGCCACCTTTTTCAAGGGCATGTACACCGGCTATTGTACTTCCGCCTGGACTACACACATCATCCTTAAGCTTTTCGGGATGCTCGTTGGTTTTCAACACCATTTGGGCTGCTCCCAAAAGTGTTGACGCCGCAAGTTTTAAAGCGTCGGCTCTGGGAAGACCGCATTTTACTCCGCCGTCTGCCAGAGCTTCGATGAACATATATCCAAATGCGGGACCGCAACCTGAAACCGCGCTACCTGCATCGATGAGCTTTTCTGGGATTTCTACAAGTTCACCTGCCATTGCCAAAGCCTCTAAGAAGCCCTCTTTCATAGCCTCAGTAACATTATCGAGAGCATAAAGAATTGTACCCTTGCCAACCCTTACGGGGGTGTTTGGCATAATGCGGATGGTGGGAATGTCCCCTACCCACTCTTTTATGGAAGCTATGCTAAGTCCTGCCGCCATGCTTATAAGCACAGTGTTGTCGCTTAATTTCGGCTTAATTTCTTCCAAAACCGATTTTACAAGATTCGGCTTTACTCCAAGGAAAATATAGTCACAGCCCTCGGCTATTCCTGAATTTTTGGCAACCGTTCCCCCCAGCTCTTTAGCCAGCGCCCTTGCCCTTTGTTCCTCTGCATCGGATAGCATAAGCTTACTTCCCGTTATACCGCTCTTTGCAGTTGCGGTTGCCAAGGCTCCGCCCATGTTTCCGCAACCGATAAAACCAAATGTATACATCTGTTTCCCTCCTCAACGGATTTGTCCGCATCCTTTGATGACGTATTTATAGGTGTTAAGCTCCTCCAAGCCCATAGGACCGCGAGCGTGGAGTCTTCCTGTTGAAATGCCCATTTCACAGCCCAACCCGAACTCTCCCCCGTCGGTAAATCTTGTTGAAGCGTTTACATACACCGCGGCGCTGTCAATGAGTCTTGTGAATTTATCAGCGTTTTCGGCGGTGTTTGTTATGATTGCCTCACTGTGTCTTGTTGAGTGCTCCCTTATATGGGCTATAGCCTCATCAACGTTTTCTACAATTTTCACCGCCAGAATATAATCCAAAAATTCCGTATCGAAATCGGTGTCTTTTGCCGAAGTGCCGTCTATAATTTTTGCGGCTTCTTCACAAAGTCTCAATTCCACGGGAATTTTACCCTCGACATTTCTATCGTCGCATAGTTTTGACTTCAGCATTGGTAAAAACTTCTCTGCCACCGCTTCGTTTACAAGGCAAACCTCCGCGGCATTGCAGACAGAGGGACGGGATGTTTTTGCGTTATTCAATATTTCCAATGCCATACTGAGGTCGGCTGTTGAATCCACGTATATATGACATATACCTGTGCCCGTTTCAATACAGGGCACCTTGGCGTTTTCCACACATGCTCTTATAAGCCCTGCTCCTCCTCGGGGGATAAGCAAATCCACAAGCCCTGTGGCAGTCATAAGCTCAGTAGCACTGGCGCGGGTGATATCCTCAACCAGCTGGATATAGTCCTCGGGGAGCTGACATTTTTTGAGACCACACCGCAAAGCCTTAACAACAGCCGCCGAGGAATTATAGGCCTCTTTGCCACCACGGAGAACACAGACGTTTCCGCTTTTAAAACAAAGCGCCGCCGCATCGGAGGTAACATTTGGTCGGCTTTCGTAAATGATAGCCACCACACCCAGAGGAACCGAAACCTTATTGATGGAAAGCCCATTGGGACGGTTGTTCTCTCTTATACATCTTCCCACAGGGTCGGGCAACTCTGCCACCTCTAAAATACCCTGTGCCATAGATTTTATTCTATCTGGGGTGAGCAACAGTCGGTCAATCATAACCTCACTGATATTACCCCTTGCCGACTCTACATCGCGCCTGTTGGCTTCTAAAATTTCATCCCGACTGTCTAAAAGACTCTCAGCCATTACCCGCAAGGCGTTGTTTTTAGCCTCGGTTGTAAGCTCAAGAATGTGGGCTTTAACGGCATTTGCATTCTTTAGAATTTCTATTGTTGTTTTCATTTATTTGCCCTCTTTACAGCGAAAACGGGTGCCTACAGCCTTGCCCTCTACTATATCGTATAAAACAGCAGGGTCACCGCCATTGGCAATAACCATATCGGAGCCGTTGGTCATGCAATATTCAGCCGCTTTGATTTTGGTTGCCATGCCGCCTGTACCGAGAGAGGTATGTATATCCCCTGCTAAGTTTCTTATTTCCTCGGTGATTTTCTCTACATCAGGTATTAGCTTCGCCTCGGGGGATTTATGGGGATCGGCGGTGTAAAGTCCATCAATATCAGAAAGAAGTATCAGCAAATCTGCATTGACGCTGACGGCAACTATTGCCGCCAAGGTATCGTTATCGCCTACCTTGATTTCCTCTGTTGCAACCGTGTCGTTTTCGTTAATTATAGGCAGGGCTCCCAACTCTAAAAGACGATTGATTGTGTTGGTAAAATTGGTGTGCCGCTCCTCACTTTGCATATCCTGACCTGTTAAAAGTATCTGAGCTACGGTATGGTTATAGTCGGAGAAAAGCTTATCGTATGTATACATAAGCTCACATTGACCTACAGCCGCTGCCGCCTGCTTTGTAGGCATGTCCTTGGGACGCTCACTTAAAGAAAGCTTACCCATTCCCATACCTATGGCGCCCGAGGAAACAAGAATCACTTCGTTCCCTGCGTTTTTAAGGTCGCTGAGTGTCTTGCTCAGTGACTCTATATGGCGGATGTTAAGTCTGCCTGTTTCGTGGGCAAGGGTTGATGTGCCCACCTTAACTACAATACGCATACTTCCTACCTCTGGTTTAAAATAAATTCTTTTACCGTTTTGTTGGTTATCAATAATCTTATAATCAGCACACCTGCAACGGCGGCAAAACCGCCCTGAATACAGTTGGCTGGAATTGCGGCAACTGCTCCACCGCCATAAATCATTAGCTCATAAAGGAAATATCCCAGCACCATAAACGATTCCGCCAAAACTGCTGAAATAATATAGCGGAAAATGTTTGATTTAATAGTTTTTGCGCAACCCCTGAAAATCAAGGTGGCAAGAACTGCTACAACTGCTTTGATGATAAAGGTTGCGGGTGCATAAATCACATAGCCCGAAAAAAGGTCTGCAAGTGCCGAGCCAATTCCTGCCGCAAGAGTTCCGTATATGGGACCTAAAAGCCATGCAGCAATCAACAGTACAGCATCGCCCATATGTATGTAGCCACCTGTTGCGGGAACGGGTATCTGCGGAAACATGGTAACAACACAGATAAGTGCCGCAAACAGCGAAGCGTAAACTATTTTGATTATTTTATTGTTTTTCACCAGAAAGACCTTCTATCCATTTAATATAACTTTATCCATCAACTCTCTAACGTTCCTAATGAACTCGCTTTTAGATATGCATTGATAAATCCGTCAATATCACCGTCCATTACAGCATTGATGTTGCCGTTTTCAAAGCCTGTGCGGTGGTCCTTGGCCAGAGTGTATGGCATAAATACGTAAGAGCGAATCTGACTGCCCCAGGCAATTTCCTTTTGGACACCCTTGATATCCTCGATCTTATCGAGATGCTCTCTTTCCTTGATTTCAACCAGCTTGGAACGGAGCATTTTCATTGCTCTGTCTTTATTCTGGAACTGGCTTCGCTCGTTCTGACAAGCCACAACTATACCCGAAGGAATGTGGGTTATACGGATCGCCGAGCTGGTTTTATTGATATGCTGACCGCCCGCGCCACTTGCACGGAACGCGTCTATCTTCAAATCCTCTTCCCTGATATCTACCTCGATATCGTCGCTGATTTCGGGCATTACTTCAAGAGATGCAAAAGAGGTGTGTCTTCTGCCCGATGAATCAAACGGGGAAACACGAACAAGTCTGTGGACACCGATTTCGCTTTTAAGGTATCCGTAGGCATTTTCGCCCTCCACAAATATGGTGGCGCTTTTAATTCCTGCCTCGTCTCCGTCAAGAGTATCTGTTACCTCAACCTTAAATCCGTGGGCATCTGCCCATCTGGTATACATTCGCAAAAGCATCTCTGCCCAATCCTGCGCCTCGGTGCCACCAGCACCCGCATGGAATGTAAGAATGGCATTGTTCGCGTCATATTCACCTGTAAGCAAGGTGGATAGTCTTTGCTTTTCCATGGAATCACAAATACTATTTACTGATGAAATTATATCATCTAAAAGGGTAAGATCCTCTTCCTCGTCTGCCATTTCGATTATATCTAATGTATCTGAATAATCTGAGCAAAGTTTCTCGTAGCTATCTAACTTTTCTTTGATTTTGCTGATTTCTTGCAATACCTTTTGGGAATTTTCAGGATTGTCCCAAAAATTTTCCGCCGCTGTGAGGTTTTGCTTTTCTTCCATGGTGTTCTTGAGGCGGTCTATACCCAAGGCTTCGCCGAGCTCCTTGATGTCGCCCTCTATTGCCTCTAATTTCAAACGCTGTTCTTCAAACTGTAGCATTAAATTTCTCCTTATAACTTGACGGCATAGGCATGCCAGTTGTCTTTTGTTAGATGGTCAAGAATGGTATATCCGTTTTTCTGAAGAGCGGACTCAACCTCCTCCGCCCGCATATCAATTATACCCGAGCAAAGAAAGATTCCGTCTTCCTCTAAAAAGTTCTTGACTGTGGCGGAAAGACCGATTATTACATCTGCCACAATGTTGGCGCAAACCACATTAAATCTGCCGCTGATTTTATCGGTGAGGTCACCTGTGATAAATTCGGTGATATTTTCCACACCATTGATTACTGCATTTTCGTTGGCAACCTTAACGGCTGTTTCGTCGATGTCGACACCTATCACACTGTCAGCGCCCAGAAGTGCGGCGCCGATACCTAAGATTCCGCTACCTGTACCGATATCCAACACTCTACCGCCCGACAAATGCTTTTCAAGAAGTTCGAGGCAAAGTCTTGTTGTGGCATGGGTGCCGGTACCAAAGGCGGCGCCGGGGTCTATGGTGATGACCTGTCTACCGCTTCCGTTGTCGGTATATTTTTCCCAGCCTGGACGAATTACAAGCTTTTCTCCTACCTCAGTAACCTTAAAGAATTTTTTCCAATTATCCCTCCAGGACTCCTCGGCAATGAAACCGGTATCAATCCCGAAGTCCATGCCAACTGCACGGAAACGCTCCTCTAAGTATGATTTAGCTTCGATAAGGTTTTCGTCCTCACCGAAGTAGATATGAATAAGAGCCTTAGTTCGGTCTTTATTAATTAAATCCTCATCAATTAAATCAATATGGGCTATTTCCCATGCGCCCTCCTCTAAATCGGAATAGTCCTCAACATAAATTCCGTAAGGAACAGACATGTTTGCAATAGCTTCTGCCTCTTCCAATCTTTCTACGGGAACAGTTATCAATATTTCCAGCCAATCCAAGCTTATCACTCCATTCACCTTAACGCCATTAAGATTATAACATATATTATTACATTATATCATTATATCACAAATTTCGTAAAAATAAAGAGGTGTTTTTTATTTTAAACTTGAGATTTAAAGAAAAACAATGCGCCGTGCTCAAAGCGACCGAGCCGACGCATAAAAAGTATATCTTTTTTATAGCCTGTGGGAGAAAAGCCAGTGGCAGATTTAAAAGCGCGGGAAAATGGATGGAATTTGATATTTATCTCCAAAAGTTAGACACTTCTGTAGGTGCATATCAAATTTAACTGTGTAGTTTTTGTTTCCTTTTAGCTTTGCTTTTCTAATACACATAGAATTTCGCCGTAGAACATTTTGTGGTAGTCATTGTTGTACCATTTTTCATCTACATCTTTATCTATAAAGCATTGGGGATTCAGGTCTTGGGTGTAGGTTTTCTTGGCAATTACAACAAGTCTTGCTTCCTCGAAATACATTGTGCCGTGGGAATACACGGGGGTAAGACCAGTCTTGGTGACCTTATCTATATCCCTGCCGCTTTTTGAGCCACATATTTTATGAACCTCGCGATCATCCCCCATAAAGCACAAGGCAAATGTGTCGTTATTTTCCAATATTCCATAGGTATGACGGGTGGGTCGTACCGCCGCAATTACAGAGTCTTTACCCCACATTTCGCCCATGAAGCCCCAACTGGCGGTCATCATGTTATGAGTCTTCTCATCCCCTGCTGAAATCAGCATCCACTCGTCGCTTATCATTGAAATCGCGTTGTCTTTAATTTCCTTGGCACTTATTTCTTTAAAATTCATTAAATTCACTCCTTGATATATTTACTGACTTATTATATAATTATACAGCAAAACCTTTAAAAATCAATAAAATTGTTTCTAATATAAAAAAATATGAATATACATTTTTTGCTCTTAATAAAAACTGCAAAACATTCAACATGAAGATGCGGTTATAAAGGTACTGCACGTAGTATGAGGACATTTCTTATAACAACTGTGCAAAGTACTTTGAATTCCATATCTAAAAATGTCTAAATTTTAACAATTTTAATTTTTTATCTTGTAATTGAGAGATAAAAAGTATATAATGTAACTTGTAGATTTATGAAAGGAGTCTTCCTATTATGAAGTATTCATCAGAAGTTCAGAATATGTGCCCCTTAGCTAAAGGCGCATATCACGGTCCTGCACCTATCCCCCAGGAGGGTAAATGGACTCAGGCAACGGAAATCAAAGACATTTCCGGTCTTACCCACGGTATCGGTTGGTGCGCTCCCCAGCAGGGTACCTGTAAGCTCACTCTTAATGTTAAAGAGGGTGTAATCGAAGAGGCTTTGGTTGAGACCATCGGTTGTTCCGGTATGACCCACTCCGCCGCTATGGCATCCGAGATTCTCATCGGTAAAACCATCCTTGAGGCTCTCAACACCGACCTGGTTTGTGATGCTATCAACACCGCTATGCGTGAGCTTTTCTTACAGATTGTTTACGGTCGTACCCAGACTGCTTTCAGTGAAGACGGTCTGCCCATCGGCGCAGGTCTTGAGGACCTTGGTAAGGGTCTTCGTTCACAGGTTGGTACAACCTACGCAACCAAGGTTAAGGGTCCTCGCTACCTCGAGTTAGCTGAGGGTTACATCACCAAGCTTGCAGTAGATGACAATGGTGAAATCACAGGTTATAAATTTGTTCACCTCGGCAAAATGATGGAAATGATTGGCAAGGGCATGGATGCCAACGAGGCTCTGGAAAAGGCCAGCGGTCAGTACGGCCGTGTTGACGATGCCGCTAAGCTTATCGATCCGAGACACGAATAATTAGGGGAGGTAAACAGTAATGGCTTTATTTGAAGGTTATGAAAGAAGAATAGACGGCATTAACGCTGAGCTCCAGAAGCACGGCATTGCCTCTATCGAAGATGCAAAGAAAATTTGTGACGAAGCCGGTGTTGATGCTTACAACATCGTAAAGGGAATTCAGCCCATCTGCTTCGAAAACGCTTGCTGGGCTTACGTTGTAGGCTGTGCAATCGCTATCAAAGACGGCGCAAAGTCTGCCGCTGAAGCCGCTGAGAAAATCGGTGTTGGTCTTCAGGCATTCTGTATCCCTGGCTCGGTTGCCGACGACCGTAAGGTTGGTCTTGGCCACGGTAACTTAGGCGCTATGCTCCTCCGTGACGAAACCAAATGCTTCGCTTTCTTGGCAGGTCACGAGTCCTTTGCAGCTGCTGAAGGTGCTATCGGTCTTGCCCGTAGCGCTAACAAGGCAAGAAAAGAAGACCTCCGCGTTATTCTTAACGGTCTTGGCAAGGATGCTGCAAAAATTATTTCAAGAATCAACGGCTTTACCTATGTTCAGACTAAGTTTGACTACTATACCGGTAAAATCGAAATCGTAGACGAAATTAAGTATTCTGACGGCGAACGTTCCAAGGTTCGTTGCTACGGCTCCGACGATGTTCGCGAGGGCGTTGCAGTTATGCATCTCGAGGGTGTTGACGTTTCCATCACCGGTAACTCCACCAACCCCACCCGTTTCCAGCATCCCGTTGCAGGTACCTACAAGAAGGAATGCATCGAGCAGGGTAAGAAATACTTCTCAGTAGCCAGCGGTGGCGGTACAGGTCGTACCCTCCATCCCGACAACATGGCTGCAGGTCCTGCTTCTTATGGTATGACCGACACAATGGGTCGTATGCACTCCGACGCTCAGTTCGCAGGTTCTTCTTCCGTTCCTGCCCACGTTGAGATGATGGGTCTTATCGGTGCAGGTAACAACCCCATGGTTGGTATGACAGTTGCTTGTGCAGTTGCAGTTAACGAGGCTATTAATAAGTAATTGAATAGAACAAAAGACAGGAGGGCTGACGCCCTCCTGTCTTTTGTTCTATTAACTTATCATTATTATTATATAATTCCCCGATTAAAATGAGCTTTATTCTCTTTCAAACCCTATGGATTTATCTGATCCAATCATCATAAGCAAGTCGTCCTTCGGAGAATAATACATGTTAAATTCTGCATCTTTTGCTTTTAAAATATATTTCTCATTCCCAGACGAATCCAATTCCACAAACTGCCATTCAACCGCAAGATTAGCCACTTTATTGGCATCTGAATTGTAGGAAATCATTGTGCTACTACCGTCGGCATTACACAAAATACCCGTTGCATAAGTTGTCGGAAAATCAGTTTCATCCCCTGTTGAGGAATCCAGTGCAGATTTACACTTCCATCTTCCTACAATTCCTTTGTCAGAGCTTTGCTTTTCAATAGGTGAATAGGAATTATCCTCGTCCCTTTGGTAAAGCATCATACCGTCACCTTCTGTAGTGGTAATCGACAAAGCATCTGATGAATAGAGATACGAAAATCCCACTTCCGAACCGTCATCAAAATAAACAGCATATATATCAATGTCATCCAATGTGGAGGAAAGCTCCCATGTAACCTCTTGTAAATCCCACAGTTCACCGTCTTCAACAACATTAAGGTATCCTTTTCCGTCGTTATTGAATTCACAACTGCAAACATACTTATAGGGAGGCGTTGCGGCTGAGCCTGTTGATGTATCCATAGTTCCAACATATGTCCATGTGCCAACTATACCTGCTACATCTTCTTCCTCCACAGAATCGTCCGCTATACTATCGGAGGATAAATCCACATCTTGTTCCTGAGTCTCACCCTTACTACAGCCGCAAAACAAACTGATTAATGTCATTATAATCAATATTATTGATATAAACCTTTTCATTGTATCTTCATCTCTTTCCTAATATTTTTGTGTTACTTTATTGTGCTTCACCAAAATTGTTAGCACTTTTGAATATTTCCAACATACCGATACTGCTTGTTGCATGGTATACAGGGTCGTAACTATATTGTCCGTCAGAGGTCATTTCGTTTACAAACACATAATATTCTTCTCGGCGCGTTTCGTCACCTGCTCGTGCAGTAACATCAATAAATACTATTGCTCTGCCATAATCATCTTTTTCGTGAATTTTAATAATGTTATACTCTTCAAAGACCTTGTATCTGTTAAATATCGGAGAACCAGCGCTTCTAACACCCATTTCGAGAATTTCCTTAGCTGCAGTCATGTACATACTATCATCACTTTGCCCTGTGCTGTATCCAGAGTCGAAAATTCCAAGAGCTGAAAATATTTGTCCAACACCTGAGATTATACGGCTTCCGAAGAAAATCACAGCTACAACACATAATATAGCTACCGCCTTTTTGTTTTTTAGAATGCTTGCTTTTTGGGGGTTCTCTTCCACCACAGTCTCCGATTCTTCAAGTGTTGTCTCCTCTGTTTCTGAATTACCTACATCATCACATCCGTTGCTTACCGTAGCATTAGATAAGTCCTGCTTTCCCGTAACCTCTGTTGAAGTTATTACTACCTCCTCAGCCTGTGTTTGCTCGATATCTAAGCATTCCGATTTCCCTTTTTCCATTTTTTATCCTCCTCTGATTTTTTATAGATTTTTGTTGTTAACAAAAAACTGAAAACTGAAAAAATCTATAAAATAATATATCACTAATAATGCTTGTTGTCAAGTTTTGATTCTTATGGTCGGTTTATAAATAATGCTTATTGAATTAAAATATACATATAAGCATTGAGGTGATCATATGAGTAAATTAATTAACTATAAAGCTCTTGGTGATAGAATCCGAAAGGCTAGAAAGCGCTTGGGAATGAGTCAAGATAATTTAGGTGAAGCCTGTTCAATTTCCACTGCTCATATCGGTCATATTGAACGGGGGACTCGTATTCCCTCTTTAGAAACCCTTTTTAAGATTTCAAATGAACTGAACATAAGTATGGACTTCATATTTTTCGATTCACAAACCGAACTTGACGGAGTTTTAAGAAGTATATCCTCTCAACTCGCAGGGAAAGATAGAGAGAAAATTAAAACTTTTATATCAACTGTTAAGGCACTTGCAGATAAAATAGATGAGTTTTAATCTTTAATATCATTATAATTATCTGGTGGTTGGTATAGCCGAAGCTTTAAGTAGTTGCAGTTAACGGGGCTATCAATAAATAATTTATAAGACATATTTAAAAGGCTTGAAGATTTTCGTCTTCAAGCCTCCTTTTTTCTTGCAAAACTATTGTCAGTGTGGTATTATATGAACATACCACATCACATTTTAATAATTGATAATTGTTTCGTCCGTAAAGGGAGATACTACCTTGGTAAAAGGTGTTCTCTCATTTTCCTTTGCGGATAAATTATCGGTGTGATGTGGTAATCTAACCGAGGGAAACACTTTTTCGGCACATCCTTCGGGGTGTGCTTTTTTATTTAGGAGGTTTAATTATGAGCTACCATCAACCTATACATCTTCAACTTATGGATGACTTTCTCGAATGGTTGTTTGCAGATAAATATGAAAGAAAAATTTTTAAATATGTTCCACGGTATTGCAGACAATGTGAACTAATGAACATCTGTAGGGATTCAGATAACAACTGGAAATGCAGAAACGGTTGCATGCAGATAAGAGAAGATTCCATTAATTTTGATATGTTTTAAAAATAAAAGCAAAATACCTACTATTCTAATTTGGTTTCTTAATCAAACGCGAATTGCATTGAGGTTTACTATTCTGTAAATAAGCAACAAAAAGCACACCACAAACAATTTCACTTACGGTGTGCCTTTTTCTTCATTATTTAGACTCCTGAACTTAAATATTCCTCAGCGGCGGTGGCGGCGGTGGCTCCGTCTGCGGCGGCGGTTACAACCTGCCTCAATGGTTTAGTTCGTATGTCACCTGCGGCAAACACACCGCGAAGATTGGTATTGGTGGTTTCATCGGCTTTAATAAAGCCCTGCTCGTCCAGTTGCAACTGTCCGCGAAACAGCTCGGTTTCGGGGGCTCTGCCTATACTTATAAACAGACCATCGCAAGGTATTGTTTCTTCTTGGGAAGTTAGTTTGTTTTTAATTTTAACTCCTGTTAATTTGGTGTCACTAAGAATCTCTATCGCTTCGCTGTTCCACTTGAATTCGATGTTTTCAGCTTTATAAAGTGGCTCGTGATAAATCTTGGTTGCGCGGAGTGTATCGCGACGGTGAATAAGATATACCTTCTCACAAACGCGGGAAAGATAGAGAGCATCTGCTGCGGCAGAGTTTCCTCCCCCGACGAGAGCAACAGTTTTTCCGCGGAACAGCATACCGTCACAGGTGCCGCAATAGCTGACACCTCTGCCTCTGAGTTCATCCTCTTTAGGCAACTCTAAATGCTTATGTCGGGCCCCTGTGGCTATGATAACTGTTTTGGCTTTTACTTCCCCACTGTCGGTTTTGATGGTTTTTATATCACTTTTTAAATCCACCGCTAAAACTTCAGTAGTTTTAGTTTCTGCGCCGAAACGCTGGGCACCCTGTTGCATATTAAAGCCTAATGTGAAGCCGTCAACACCCTCGTGAAAACCGGGGTAGTTATCTATAATTTCGGTCTCGCACATCTGTCCGCCTGGGGAAAACTTTTCCAGCACTATGGTGGACAGTCCCGCTCTGGCAGCATAAAGCGCCGAGGAATATCCCGCAGGTCCGCCGCCGATTATGGCAGTATCGTAAATTTTATCTTCCATAGTATTATCCCAATATATCTAAAATCTGCTGTTTAGGTCTTACTCCCACAATCTGCTCGGCTACCTCGCCGTTTTTGAAAATGATAAGGGTGGGGATGCTCATAATTCCATAGGCGGTTGCCAGTTCGGGCTCCTCGTCAACATTGATTTTGCCAACAACTATATCTTCCCTCTCCTCGGCGATTTCGTCCACAATGGGAGCCATCATACGACAAGGTCCACACCAGCTTGCCCAGAAATCCACAAGCACAGTTTTTCCGCTATTTAATACTTCTGCTTCGAAATTATTTTGTGTGATAGTTAAAACTGACATGTTTTTTACCTCCGTTATTAATTATCTTTTACGATTATTCTACCACAAAATTCACTTGATAACAATAACATTGTGAAAATTGTGACAATAATTCGAAGCTCTGTGGAGAATATGGGTAAAAATGCATAAAAAATAACAACAGGATTTTTTGGTGCTTGTAAAAACCGAAAAAATTTGTTAAATACTGCATTTTTTTGTTGACGTCGAATATTATTAGTAGTAAAATTTTTTATGGAATGTTATATCTAATTCAAACAATAGGAGGAATACATAATGTTCAAATCAGAGTATTTACAAAAAGTTTATGCAACTGTTGAAGCAAGAAACCCCGGCGAACCAGAGTTCTTGCAGGCAGTTCGTGACGTTCTTGAATCCTTGGAGCCTGTTGTTATGCAGGACGCTAAGTTCGAAAAAAGCGGCGTTATCGAGAGAATGGTTGAGCCCGAGCGTATGATCAGCTTCCGTGTTTCATGGGTTGATGACAACGGTCAAGTTCAGGTTAACCGTGGCTACAGAGTTCAGTTTAACTCTGCTATAGGTCCTTACAAGGGCGGTCTTCGCTTCCATCCCTCGGTTAACGCTTCCGTTATCAAGTTCTTAGGTTTTGAGCAGACCTTTAAAAACAGCCTTACAGGCCTCCCCATGGGTGGCGGTAAAGGTGGCGCTGACTTCGACCCCCGTGGCAAGTCTGACGGAGAAATCATGCGTTTCTGCCAGAGCTTTATGACCGAGCTTTCCAAACACATCGGCGCAGATACCGACGTTCCTGCAGGTGATATCGGCGTTGGCGCACGTGAAGTTGGATATCTTTACGGTCAGTACAAGAGACTCCGCAACGAATTCACAGGTGTTCTCACAGGTAAGGGCATCTCCTTCGGCGGCTCTCTCATCCGTCCTGAGGCAACCGGTTTCGGCGCAGTTTATTATGCAGTTGAAATGCTGAAATCCTTTGGCGAGGATATTAAGGGCAAGACCTTTGCTGTTTCCGGCTTTGGTAATGTTGCTTGGGGTACAGTTAAAAAGATTAATGAACTCGGCGGTAAGGTTGTTACCATTTCCGGTCCCGACGGTTATATCTACGATAAAGACGGCGTTGCTACCGAAGAAAAAATTAACTTCATGCTGGAAATGCGTGCAAGTGGTCGTGACAAGGTTCAAGATTATGCCGATAAATTCGGTGTTCCTTTCTTTGCAGGTCAGCGTCCTTGGGCTGAAAAGGTTGACGTTGTTATGCCTTGCGCCACTCAGAACGAGGTTGGTTTAGAGGATGCAAAGAACATCGTTGCAAACGGAGTTAAATACTACGTTGAGGTTGCTAACATGCCTACCACAGACGAGGCTGTTTCCTACCTTCGCGAGAACAAGGTTGTTATCGCTCCCTCTAAGGCTGTTAATGCCGGTGGCGTTGCTGTATCAGGTCTCGAAATGAGCCAGAACTCTATGCGCTACAGCTGGACCGCTGAGGAAGTTGATGCAAAGCTTCATCAGATTATGGAAGGCATTTACAAGGCATCTTGGGATGCTGCCAAGAAGTACGGCATGGAGGGCGACCTTGTTGCAGGTGCTAACATCGCAGGCTTCGAAAAGGTTGCAGACGCTATGATTACTCAAGGTATTGCATATTAATTAACCGTTAAAAATTATCAAGCCATCTGTCAAAAGACAGATGGCTTTTTGTTTTATAGGTGAGTTATACTATCAAGTGCAACAGTTTAAATAAAAAAAGGAAGTTCATACGAATCTCTGGTAGAATAGAGTTACCACACAATAAACACCAAAGGAGGATTCGTATGAACTACACCCATCTTACCATAGAAGAACGCTGTTGTCTACGGGAATATTATCTAAAAGGATATAGTTATCGAAAAATTGCCGAGCTAATAGGAAGAAACGTCAGCACAATATCACGCGAGCTTAAAAGGAATCGAACGCATATGTACGACATACCAACATATTATCCATACACTGCACAAAAGAAATATTTACTCAGACGTTCGTACTGCCATAGAGGTATGTTCCAAGACCCTGCTAAATTGGAATATATTAAAGAAAAACTACTGTTAACTTGGTCACCTGAACAAATAGCAAATACGCCTTGTGAATTAGATATGCCATCAATTAGAACTATATATCGTTGGATATATGAAAAATATATTGATGTGAATTTAAAAGTATTAAGAAGAAAAGGTAAAAGTCGCGGTAAAAAGGAAACTAGAGGGAAGTTCAATCTTGGCAAGACCATTCGAAAACGAGATAAAAGCGTATACAAGAGATTGGAGTTTGGTCATTGGGAAGCAGATACGGTCGTATCCGGTAGAGGGAAATCCAAGGTTTGTTTTGCAACATTAGCCGAAAGACAGACAAGATATTACATAGCGATTAAGATGCCAAACCGAAATGCAGATACAATGGCAAAAGCAATAATTTCTGCACTATCAGAGCTGCCTGATGATGCTGTTAAAACCATAACCTGTGACCGCGGCACCGAGTTTGCCAATTGGCAAACCATTGAAGAACAATTGAATTGTAACGTATATTTTGCGGACCCATATTGCGCTTGGCAGAAAGGAACTAACGAAAATTTAAATGGTTTACTTCGCGAATTCTACCCCAAGGGTAGAAACCTTTCGAGAGTAAGTCCTGCCACATTAAAAAAGAACCTGGCGTTGATCAACGCCAGGCCTAAGAAAGTTTTAGGTTTCAAAAAACCAGTTGATTTATTTGAATTTTCTTTATCTAAGTGTTGCACTTAGTTTGACAATTCATCTTATAATTCAGGCTTGAAAGATGGCATAAGCTCTAATTTAAACTGGTTTATGCGGTGCAGACGGTCAATCCTTGCCTTTTTGTCGGGGTCATCGATGACACCCTCTCTTATATATTTATCTAATTCAGCATAAGTGAAGCCTAAATTTTCTTCGTCGGTTTTTCCGCAAAGACCGTCGATTGGGGTCTTATAAACCAACTCATCAGGTAATCCTAAAAGTGAGCCTATTTCAAGAATCTCAGCAACGGTGAGATTAGACAGCGGACTGAAATCTCCTGCAGCATCACCATAGCGGGTGGAATAGCCTACCCAATCCTCCGAAAGATTGCAGGTGTTTGCCACTCTGCCGTTAAGACTTTGAGATACGGCATAAAGGGTCGCCATACGAATTCTGGGTGGCAGATTGGTACGGGTTTGAGGAGAAAGCTCTAAGCCCTCGGGCATAGCAGAAAGAACACCCTTAACCGCCGCTTTGACGTTGATTACATGGTGCTTTATACCTAAATGATTTACAAGCAGATATGCGGCATCTATATCGTGCTGTTCGCCGCAAGGCATTAGTACGCCTATTACCCTATCGCGACCCAGAGCTTCCACGCAAAGCGCCGCCACAACCGAGCTATCCTTACCACCCGATATACCAACTATAGCATTACAGCCCTCGCCGTTGTTTTTAAAAAAGTCTCTTATCCATTCTACACATTGGTTTTTTATATTTTCTGCATTAAACATTTACAGCACCTCATTTTTCATGAGAATATTTTACCACGGATATGCATTTAAAGTCAATATATATTGATTATGCGCTCATTTTTGATAAAATTTCTGAGGTTATATTTAACATGAATTACTGTTTGTTATATAAAAGTACACACCCCGAGCGGAGGGACTCAGGGTGTGTCATAAAGCCAGAGAGTGACAATAGTCACCAAGGGTTTCTCTTTACTCAGACTTTGGATAACCACACAAATCCTTGTCGGCATTGCTTGAAAATTTACGATTATATATATCGCGTATGGTTTTCACCTGCTCGGCTGTAAGGTCGGCTTGTTTTTCGCCCAGTCTTACATAAGCCTCTGTGAGATTCACTTCGTATGGTTTTTCTTCGGTTTCTACATAGACCTCAAATTCCGCAAGACATTTACACATAGGCTGGGAATATTTCAGATTTATAACAATATCGGTTAGTTCCACCGAATCATCACCCCAAAAGGATCGCTCCCCATCAGTTGAGACTATCTTAGTTATAATATTTCCGCAGTAGCCTGTTATTGGGTCAGATACGGTTTGAGGTTTTTCTACATCTTCGTGGGTGTGTATATCCGATTCAGCCAATTCCATCAAATACTTATATTCGTCTGAGGTGGTAGAGAGGAAGTTATATGCTTTTTCGCAACCCGAAAGCGGTAGAAGCAAAAGCACAAATGAAACAACTGCTATAAGCTTTTTCATATATATTACCTTTTATTTAGCGTCGTCTTTAGGAGCACTATTTCCCGGATTGGCTTCATCTAAATCTTGAATCACCTTGTCTATGGCGAGGTCAATGCTATCATCAAGAACGCCTGATTTTTTAAGAATATTGCGAAAAGTTTCAAGCTGATTTTGATTAAGTGCGTAGGCGCCGCCGTCTGCTTCTCTGCCCTCACAAAGATAATTATTCACAAGGCTATAGCTTTTTCCACCAAGCTCTATTGTTAAAACAGGTTCGGGGTTCTTCGCCCATTCAACCAAAAGATAATTTTGACAGGTGTCTTCGAGAAAACTCCTCATCTTCTCCGTGTTTTCTTTTGAGGTTATTTCTGTTGCCACACAGCCGTAAATCAAGGTGTAACTGTCGGCCTTTTTGAAATCTTCTTCATCACTGTGTGAGTCAGTGGCGTTTGTACTTTCCTTAAATTCTTCGCTTTCGCTTTTAGAAGCATTTGAGGTTACAGAATCGTTTGTCGCTTCGCTCATTAAAGGTGCGCCACTATTTGATGATGGGGGATATTCACCATCTATTTCCTCGTTTGGGTAATGAATCTGTGTTTTGTCTTCAAGGACTGCATAGTGACCTGCAAATACATCATCCGCCTCATCTTCACCTTTGGCAATATCGTTGGTATTATTTTCGGTGGTAGGCATGGTATGGTCTGCGGATTTCATTATGCCAAACTTTAGTGGAGAAATACCCACAGATACAATTATGGTAACGCTAACAAAAATAGGGATTATGGAGATTAATATCGCTTTTCTATGTTTTCGCTTTCTTGCCTTATATCTCTCGCCTCTTGAATAGATTTCCTCTAAGAATTCCTTATCATTTCTCATTTCAGCACCTCTTCACGTAGTTCGTTTCTGAGTAATTTCTTAGCCCTGTACAGCAAATTATCCACCTTTTTGGTTGTAGTTTTCAGCACCTTGGCGGTCTCGTCGTATGATAACTCGTCGAAATAAATCAAATGTATAACCGTTTGCATGTCTTGTGGCAGAGTTTCAATAGCAGAACTGAGTCGTCGGTTGGTTTCGGTTTTGATTACCCGTTCCTCCAAAGAGGCTTCGTACACCTGATTTAAGGTGTTTTCGTGAATACTTGACATCTGAATTTTGCTTCGGTGCTTTATGTAATCGAGCGCACGGCATCTGCCTATCGTGTAAAGATAGGTTTTAACCGATGACTTAAAGTTGTATTTTTTAGGATTGACCAGTAGATACATAAAGGAATCTATTGCTAAGTCCTCAGCGGCAGTGTAGTCGCAAACATACCGATTAATAAAATATGTAAGTCCGCTACGATACAACTCTACAATTTCGCCAAAGGCTTCGCGGTCACCATCCAGAAAACGGCGGTAGCTACCTTCACCGTTATCCATATTAAAAATCCCCTCCTTGGTCTTTCTTTACATTAATTATACGACAAAACCGATAAAATTCCTAATATTAAATTAAAAAAGATATTACATTGGTTTCAACAGCTATGTTTATCCCACCAATTTAACTGTTTCATGATTTCGCGGATTGCATAAAGATGGAGAGTAGCATCTACACCGATGATAAACTATTTGGTTATCGGGTTTGTGCTGAAAATAGTTGAAGCAGTTATAGAAACATTTTATTCGCATAATTCCCACATTATTTGACATTTACCTCTCAAAAGGTTATTATTGTAACAACAAATTGGGGTAAAATATAAAATCAATCCAAACCGTAACCACGGTAATTTAAAAGAGGTAAACATGAGATATAACAATGTGATCTTCGGGGAGTTTTTGGAGCGACCCAACCGCTTCATTGCCAAGGTTAAAATAGAGAATGAAATACATACCGTTCACGTTAAAAACACAGGGCGGTGCAAGGAATTGTTGCTAAATGGCGCAAGGGTTGTTTTAGAGGAAAGCGGAAATACCCAGCGAAAAACAAAATACGATTTGATTGCAGTGGAAAAGCCAGGCTTAGGGCTTGTCAATATCGACAGCTCCGCCCCCAACAAGGCAGTGCTGGAGTGGTTGCAACGCCAAGGCTTCGACTATATAAAGCCTGAATATACCTACGGCAATTCGAGAATCGACTTTTATATGGAGAAAAAGGGTGTAAGATATCTCATGGAGGTCAAGGGATGTACTCTCGAAATCGACGGGGTTGGATACTTCCCCGACGCGCCCACCACAAGAGGTCTCAAGCACATCCACGAGTTGATAAAAGCAAAAGCCGAGGGATATAATCCGATTATTGCATTTGTGATACAAATGGAGGGTATAACCGAAGTCCGTGGCAACCGAGCCACCCACCCCGAGTTCGCCGACGCGCTGGAAGAAGCCGCGACCCACGGTGTTGAAATCTTTTTTCTCCCCTGCAAAATTACCCCCGACAGGGTGGAGATAGTTGACAAAGATTGACTTTTTTTCTCCTATATGATATGATAGCGTTACTTTTGATTAAAGGATAAGTGACAAGTATATGGAATTGGGATTTAATTTCTTCATAACAAGTGTTATGTTAGGTATTGGGTTGGCAATGGATGCCTTTTCGGTTTCTATGGCAAATGGTCTGCATGACCCAAAGATGAAAAAGCGTCGCGTGTTTTTAATTGCGGGTGTATTTGCAGGTTTTCAGGCATTGATGCCGCTACTCGGATGGGTTTGTGTCCACACTGTGTTGCAGTATTTCAGGGCGTTTCAGGTTGCCATCCCGTGGATTGCATTGGTTTTATTGGGATACATCGGCGGAAAAATGCTCTATGAGGGAATCAAGTGCCGCGACTGTGACGACTGCGAATGTAAAACTGAGCTCACTCTCAGAATGTTGATTATTCAAGGTGTTGCCACAAGTATAGATGCTCTTTCTGTTGGGTTCACTATTGCCGACTACGGTCTCGTTGCTGCCATAATCTGCGCTTTGATTATCGCCGCAGTAACCGTCATAATCTGCACTGCAGGTGTATATATCGGCAAGATTTTCGGAACAAAAATTTCGGGCAAAGCATCCATCCTCGGCGGTGTGATTCTTATTGCTATAGGCATTGAGATATTCTTAACAGGTATTCTTTGATAGCTTTATGGAAAAGCACAACAAAGGCTATAAAAAGCGGCGAGTGAAACCTAATGCGTTAAACTCCTGTCAATAAAAATTAAAAATAAATTTCCAAAAAATTTTTAAGCTCCCGACGGTTTTTCGGGAGCTTTTTGTATAAACTAATTATGGCGAAGATTTGGAACATATTATTGCTCCCAACCTTTATAGCCGCAAATTTTTTGGAGGTGCGAAATAATGGAAAATACAGGTGTTAAGTGCGATGTAACAGAGTGCTTGTACAACGAGTGTCACAACAAGTGTAGACTGGAGAAAATTGAAGTTACCCACATGAAAACAGGTGACGATTGCGTTTCTACTCCCCACTTCTGCAAGAGCTACGAGCACAAATAATAAACTGCGAAAGAGACAATTTATGTAAATTGTTTTGAGACATTAAAAATCGGAAAGGACCTCCCCAGTGGGGAGGTCTTTTCCTTGAGGACAAATAAACATGAACCAAAATGGTATGTTGTTTTAATCGTCGATTTCCTTTTCGTGTGAAATTACAGAGCCATCTACAGCATTGATTTCATAGCTGTATTCAGTATTTCCGCTGTTGAATTCTATTTCATAAATCTTCTGACCGTCGTCTTCGTCGTATTCAACCGATAAATCGTGGACCTCGCTTTCCTTAACACCTGCGTGTTTAAAGGCGGCTTTCTTAGCGGCTGACTTAGAAATCTTAGTACTTGTTGCTTTGCTACTGAGGTCAACATAGTCTTCGTCTTTTTCCTTATCGGATTTGAGGACTGCGCCACTCTGAGCGTCAATTTCATAATCGTACTCATAGCCCTTTGCCTTGAATTCTATCTCGTAGTATTTTTTGCCGTCATCTTTATCAAGTTCGATGCGGTCGAAGGTGGCATCTGAAGATTTTACACCTGCATGGCTGAGAGCCGCTTTCTTGGCTTTGGATTTTGAAATCTCCGAGGTTTCGGTCTTGCTGATGGGTTCTACATAATCGTCGTCCTTTTCCTTATCGGACTTTAGGACCGCTCCGCTCTTGGCATCAATTTTGTAGTCATACTCATAGCCTTTAGCTTTAAACTCTATCTCATAGTACTTCTTACCATCATCATTATCAAGCTCTGTTTTGCTGAATTTAGCATCGGCAGATTTAACTCCCGCAACCTGGAGAGCCGCTTTCTTGGCTTTGTCAACACCGATTACATTTTGACTAGTTGAGTTATTCTTTGAAGAAGTTTCGTTCTTTTTAGATTCTACAGGGATATCATAATCCTCGATATCCAGGTCAGAGGATAAAATCTTGCCTGTGTTGGCATCGATTTCATAATCGTATTCTGTGCTATCGTGATAGAACTCTATCTCATAAACTTTTTTGCCCTTTTCAGAATCCAGCTTTTGCTCAACAAAGATTACCTCGGATTCCTTGAGACCTGCGTCCTTAAGAGCAATTTCACGGGCCTTTTTCTTGGTTATAACACCGTTGTTTGAAGAAGTGCTATTATTAGATTCCGCTGACTGTTCGTTCACATCCTCAACGGTATCTGCTATATTTTCCCAGATACTGTCGTCGGGGTCATGGTCGGCAATGTCGCTGATATCAATTTTGTTGGTAGCAACAATATCGGCAATTTCGCGGAGGCTTAATTTAGCTAATTCCTCAGCTTTGAGAGTTTCGTTCTTTTCTGCCAATTTCAGCACAAAACTTGCTTTACCTATGGATATGCCCTGCTCCTCAGCAAACTTTTGAGCATTATTAGGCTGACTGTCCTTATTAATGGTCTGGTTAATGATTGCGGAGGAAACCTTATAATTCTCAAGGGAAGCGTCAACCCCCTGTGAAATGCGACTTTTTAATTCCTCTGCGTGAGCATCATCATCATTTTTAACGGTGATGAGGATTTCGTTATCCTGTCCCTCTAAATAGCCACCGCTTACCATAGCGCCGATAACAGCGTTAACGGCAACATCCATATCGGTGTTTCTAAGTTCCATATCTCCCAATATGGCTTTTCCGTCTTCGTTAACCGCCTTTACGTCAAGAACTTTATCCTGCTTATTGGCGGTGAGTTCAACGCTAGGGTTAACATCGATGTCGATTATAGAGGCAACCGCTAAATTGTTGCTGTAGTAATTGAATCCAAACAGACCTACTACCACTGCCACCGCTGCAGCAACCGCTACACCTGCAAATTTCTTGAAGCTTATTACCTTGCTGTTTTGTTTTTTTACTGTCATCTTAATCCCTGCCTTTTCATAGGACGGCGCAGAGACAAGTCTTGCGGAAATTTTTTCGTATTCATCCTGTGGTATCAATTCACTTACCGCTGCGAAAAGGTTTTTGTTTATGTCGTTGCGCTTCATTAGTACCCCTCCCTTTCCAGCTGTTGCTTCATTTTCTTGATTGCTCTGTGATACTTTGAAAGCACTGTGTTGAGTCTCTGGCTAAGGACGTCTGAGATTTCTCTGAACTTCATTCCGCCAACTGCATGGAGCATCAGTATTTGTCTTTCCTCGTCACTTAGGATTTTGAAAGCGGTGGTAAGCACCAGTTTATGCTCCAGATTGCTTATGTCGGAAAATTTGGGTCCGTCGTAATCTGCGTTATCCCCGAGTTCTGTGGCTTTAGAGTGAGATTTGAGCTTATTGAGACTCAGGTTTCTGGCAATGGTGAGAATCCATGCCATGGGTTTACCCTGTGGGGTGTAGGTTGCAGCATTAGAATGAACCGATAAAAAGGTTTCCTGCAAAACATCTTCTGCATCATGTCTGTTTTTTAGTATTGAAAGAGCAAAGCCGTATACACCTTCTGCGGTTAAATCATACAGGCTGTGGAACGCTTCCATATTCCCTTTGGCTATTTCTAGAATCAAGCCATCGTCCAGATGTGACTCGGGAACAGTTTCGCTAATTAATACTGTTACAAAACTTAGCATTTTTCTTACCCTTTCACTATAATAACATTTGAGATTGCAAATTTATTGCATGTTATTTAAAAATATTTATTTTTATTTATAATATCATATTTAAACATCATTTTCAATGCGTTTAAAAATAGATTTGGCTCCTAAAACAGTCGGGTTACTTTTAATTTTTTCGATTTTCGTTTGACATTGAGGTAAAATAATGGTATAATTTTGTTAGAAAATTAGGCAAATCGGTCACAAAATTCTTGTGTTTGTGACCTGGTTTATACCGCTTCTTGCGGTATGAGTCGGATAATGAGGTAAATTCAGGTGTTTAATTGCGGAGATTTAATTGTATACGGTAACAACGGTGTTTGCTGTATTGAGGAGATTACCACCTCTCCATTGGATATAGTCGAAAAGGATAAGCTTTATTATGTGCTTAAAAATCTCTCCTCAAACGGTGTGGCTTACGTTCCTGTAGACAGCAGTGTGTATATGCGCCCTGTTATGTCGCAGGATGATGCGAATGCTTTGATAGATAAAATCCCCTCTGTCTCTACCGCTATGTTTGATAATATACCCGCCAGAGAATTGCAGAAAACCTATCGCGAAATCTTGCTTTCCCACGACAGCGTTGCTATCCTATCTCTAATTAAACACGTTCGTTTAACAGCAAAGCGCAAACAAGAGTTAAAGAAAAAACTTTCCTCCACCGAGGAGCGGTTTTTGGAACAGGCGCTAAAGGTAATCGGAAGCGAACTGTCGGTTTCTTTAGGTATTGACATGAAAAACGTCAGAGACTATATCACGGACCGACTCGGTACCGACGAAATTTAGCGCCCAGTCTCCCTTTGTGCTATCCGCCTTTGCAGAATGGAGGAAAAAATGGCAAATATCAAATTTACTTTAGGTGAATGTAGTGTAACAGGTCGAAATTTTCGCTTCGATTACGACAACGGCAGTTACCATATCATCGAACTGCTGGAAGAAAAGGAAAAGTCACTTGAAATAATTAAAGACAGCCGAGAGGCTTATAAAAAATGGAATGAAATTAAGCGACCCGAAAAAGCCAAGCGCTAATTCGAGAGCCACCTTATGGAGGGTGGCTCTTTTATGTTTGACTAAATACAAAAAAATTACAAAATATACACTCTTTTGTGTCGCTTGTGGGTTGTAAACGCTTTGCTTTTTTGGTATAATACTTAGTATAATAGTTTTAGTTGGAGTGGTACACAGTGTCAATACCTACAATTTTCGAACTTTTCGATTTGGAGCGCACCATAGCAAAGGAACTTTTCAGCGGTTGTGAATACCCTTGGGAGGTTTTGCCTCGTATTGGTGAATTCATCATAGCTCTTGGCAAAACTCTGCCCAATGAGAAATATGATAATCCCAAAGAGAATGTTTGGATTGCTAAGGATGCCAAGATAATGGACAGCGCCTATATAAACGGCCCTTGCATTATCGACAGCGGTGCCGAGGTTCGTCACTGTGCCTTTATCAGAGGAAACGCTATTGTAGGCAAGGGCTCTGTTGTAGGCAATTCTACAGAGCTTAAGAACGTTGTGATTTTTGATAGCGTTCAGGTTCCCCACTACAACTACGTCGGCGATTCGGTGCTGGGTTATAAGTCGCATCTCGGTGCCGGTTCAATCACCTCTAATGTTAAGTCTGATAAAACTCTGGTCACAGCAAGATGCGGTGACGAGCGTATTGAAACAGGACTCAAAAAGTTTGGCGCAATGGTGGGAGATTATGTTGAGGTCGGTTGCGGAGCAGTACTCTGTCCCGGCTCGATTATAGGCAGAAATTCCAACATCTATCCCCTCTCCCTTGTGAGAGACACCATAGCTCCAAACAGCATTTATAAAAAACAGGGTGAGGTTGTGAACAAACGCTGATTTTGGTATCACAAAGGGATACCAATAGAATTCAGTAAAGGGGGCGCAACAATATGGAGCTTTGGGATATACTTGATCAATCGGGTAGCAGAACAGGACGCGTTATTGTACGAGGAAAACGAAGATTAATGCCCGGTGAATACCATCTTGTTGTTCATATCTGGCCGTTTGACAAGGACGGCAGACTTCTCATTCAGCGCAGATCGGGTGAAAGAAAACTCATGCCCGGTGAATGGGCAGCCACAGGCGGCTCTGCTATATCTGGCGAGGATTCGCTGGAAGCGGCGCTGAGAGAATTAAACGAAGAAATAGGAATTGCGGCAAAGCCAGACGAGCTTTTATTTGCCCGCAGGTTAAAACGGAAAAACTCATTTCTTGATGTGTGGTTTGTTAAGGTTGATGTTGACATAAACGAACTCAAGCTACAAAAGGAGGAAGTGAGTGAGGTAAGATGGATTGGCGGAAACCAGCTGAAATATCTCGTTAAACAAGGCAGATACCATAACTACGGCAGAGAGTATTTTGAACTTGTTACCAATTCACTTAGAAAATTCACAACGGAGGATTTATCCCTTGAGCGAAAAGTTAAATAGCCGCTGTCCCGTTTGCAAAGGATATCTTTTTGATGACGACGACATAGTTTACTGTCCCGTTTGCGGCGCTCCACACCACAGAGACTGCTATTCAGCACTGGGTCACTGCGGAAATGAAGCCCAGCACGGCAAGGAAAATTCCACCGGCTCAGAAAACCAAAGTCGGCAATCGAAAGAGAAATCCTGTAGCTATTGCAAAAAGGCAATACCTGAGGATACTAATTTCTGTCCCTACTGCGGAAAAATCCAACCACCCAAGGGTGAAGATATAAAGAGTGATGACTTCCCCGAAATAAGCTTTACCGGTTTTTCTATAGGTGGAGTTAATTTCCCAAAACCCGACCCTTACGGCGGTCTTAATAAGAATTCTGAAATGGATGGTGTCAAGGTTAAAGATATTGCGAGATTTGTGGCTTTTGCTCCAAATAAGCTCTTGCCTAAATTCAAACAGTTCCACGACGGCGCAAAGCGTATCTCCTGGAACTGGATGGCTTTTATCTCCCCATATACCCACACGATATTCCGCAAGATGGGTTTTTCAACTCTTATGTATATTCTTCTGGAGCTCACCGCTTTTGTGCTGGTGTCTCCCATTTACTATTCACTGGCTTATATGGATATGCCCATAAACAGCACAGCTTTGCAGATTGCCGAAAAATTCTCCTCTGACCCGCTTAAATACACCTCGGTAGATTCTATAATACTGGCGGTGTTAGGCATTCTTCTCTTTATCGGATATCGTATTTTTGCAGGTTTGTTCAACGATTTTTTATATAAAAAGCATGTTATTGCAAGTATTAAAAAAATCCGTGCAGACCTTGATTTGGAGGAGGAATATGAGTTCTACCGCAAAGGCGGAGTAAGACCCATACTGTCCTTGGTCGTTTTTATGCTGATTTTCTATTTTGGCAATTATATTCCCTTGTATATTGGGGGATTCCTATTCTCATAAATAAAATGCGGCAGAAAGATTTCGAGGTGATTCTATTTGAACGATACTCACGAAAATATTATATGCCCTGTTTGTAAAACAGTTAACGAACCTGATTATAAATTCTGTAAAAACTGCGGCAGGTCGCTGACCGAAAACACCCAGCCAAACCATCAGGGCGCTCAATACACACCGCCTCCAAACTTTAACGGCGGTTATAACTATGCCACACCTAATGGGAACTATTACGGATACTACGGCAAACCATACACCGACTACTCAGCCGTTGAGCCAACCTTAGAGGATGTTGACACCAAAAAGGTTCAGGCCTATGTTGGCGTCCAGAAGCAGGACTACTTCATGCAGATATTTATTGCCATGAAAAGACTGGGTAGGAAACTTTTCATCAACTGGCCTGTAGCAATTATGGGCGCTCTTCTGGCACCCCCCTTTGCCGCTTCCTGGTTTTTCTATCGCAAGATGTACCGCATCGGCTTGATTGTTTGCATCAGCTGTCTTCTGCTCACCGGTATTTCAACTGTAGCAACATACTCTGAGGTTAAAAATGAATTGGCAGAGATTGTGGTTGAGACTGCGACTCTCAGCGACCAAGAGCTTATGAACTACACCCGAAGCAGTGAAAACGCTGATATTGGATATAGCTACACCTCTCTTGTGGCTTATGCCTTACAACTTATTTCCCTCGTTGGTGTTATGTTCTTGGCTATTTACGGAAATTATTTCTACTATAAGCATGTAACCGCAAGAATCAAAAAGTTAGATTCCGCTGGCGGTGTCAAGGAATTATTCTACTACAATATTCAAGGCAGACCCTCTGTGCTTTCGGCTGTGCTTATTCCTTTTGGTTTTGCTACCTTGCAATCTCTTATCGCTTTAGCGCCTTATATAGAGGTCCTTCTTTCAGGAGTGTCTCCCGAAAGACTTGCCTTAATATTAACAATTTTATAATCAGAGGAGAATTTTCATGAAAATCAAAAAAGCTGTTATCCCCGCGGCTGGATTAGGCACAAGGGTTTTACCCGCATCCAAAGCCTGTCCAAAAGAGATGCTTCCTATCGTCGATAAACCTGCTATTCAGTATATCGTTGAAGAAGCGGTAAAGGCGGGTATAACCGAAATTCTGATTATCACCAACCGAGGTAAGGGAGTTATTGAAGACCATTTTGACCATGCCTACGAGTTGGAAGATACTCTTCGCCGAAAGGGTAAATCTGATGTTGCTGATACGGTGGCTGAAACCGCCAATCTTGCCAATATATTCTACATCCGTCAGAAAGAAACCAAGGGCCTTGGACACGCTGTGCTTTGCGCCAGAGAATTTATTGGCAACGAGCCCTTTGCCGTGCTTTACGGCGACGACGTTATCATTGGAGAGGACCCCGCTGTTGGTCAGCTTTGCCGTGCCTATGAGAAATACGGCAAGGGAGTTGTTGGAATCAAAGAGGTTAGTGAAGAAGCCATCATGCGCTACAGCTCTCTTAAGGTCACCCCACTTGAAGAACGCCTTTTCGAGGTTTCCGATATGATCGAAAAACCCGATTCACCCGAAAAAGTAATGTCGCTATATTCCATTCTCGGCAGATGTGTTTTGCCACCGGAAGTTTTCGACATTCTCGAAAACACTCCCAACGGTGCGGGTGGTGAGCTACAGCTTACAGATGCCATGAAAACCTTGGCAGTAAACCAAGGCATGACAGGTGTTGATTTCACAGGCACCCGTTATGATATGGGCAACAAGTTTGGTATACTGCAGGCAAACATTGAAGTAGGTCTCGGTCACCCCGAGGTTAAAGATGAACTCAGAGCCTATATAAAGGAACTGGCTAAAACACTTTAAGTTGAATTTTTAACGGCTGTGCCGTACCACGTATCAGCGGTGCAGTATAGCCGTTTTTTTCTTGTTATACCCTTAATCACGAAAGGATAAAAAACAAATGACCAATGATACCATCGCGGCAATCTCCACTCCCTCAGGCGAGGGCGGAATAGGAGTTATAAGGATTTCAGGAAAGTCTGCAATAGAAATCGCTGACAAGGCTTTTAAAAGCGTCAGTGGTAAGAAATTAGCTGAAATCAAGGGGTATTGTGCGCTTTACGGAGATGTTTCAGAGGGTGAACATAAAATTGACGAAGCGGTGGCTCTCCTGTTCAAAGGCCCCAAAAGCTATACCGGAGAGGATGTAGTCGAGCTTTCGCTCCACGGCGGAAACTATGTGCTGAAAGAAGCATTAAGATTGATATTCCGTCTGGGTGCACGACCTGCTGACGGCGGAGAATTCACCCGACGTGCATATCTTAACGGCAAATTAGATTTAATAGAAGCTGAAGCTGTAATGGGCGTTATTTCGGCAAACGGAATGAAAGCACAGCGCTCTGCCCTTTCCCTCTTAGGCGGCGCAGCTTCTAAAAAGATTAACACCATTAGGGAAAATCTCCTCACCGCCGCGGCTGGACTTGCAGTTTATTCCGACTATCCTGATGATGAATTGCCCGAATTCAGTCCAGAAACCCTGAATGGCGCATTAGAAAACGGCAAAGGAGAGCTGGAGAGTCTTCTCTCAAATTATGATGCAGGTAAAATTCTCAGGGAGGGTGTGGATACCGTTATCGCAGGTAAGCCGAATGTGGGTAAATCTACGCTTATGAATCTCCTTTCGGGATGCCGTCGTTCCATTGTAACATCGGTAGCCGGTACTACCCGCGATGTTGTTGAGGACACAGTCATGCTGGGAGATATACTTTTACACCTCAGCGACACAGCCGGACTCCGTGAGGCCACCGACGAGGTAGAAAAGATCGGTGTGGAGATTTCAAAGGAACGTATAGAATCTGCAGGACTTATTATTGCAGTATTCGACGGAAGCCTACCCGCCGACAAGGAGGATGAAAAATTAATTGAAATCTGCAGGACACGACCCTCTGTGGCAGTGGTAAACAAAAGTGACCTTAAGCAAGAGTTTGATACAGCTCTGCTTTCAGACATCCCCTACATTGTTATTTCAGCCGAGAATAGTGGCAGTATAACCGCTCTCAGCGAGATTATTTCACAGGTTTGCGGAGTGAATCAGCTGGACGGAAATGAGACTATTCTCTGCTCTGAGCGTCAGCGCAACTACTGCGAGTCTGCCCTGAAATATATAGATGAAGCGCTACAGCTACTGACAGACGGATACACCTTAGACACGGTGGGTGTGTGCATTGATGATGCCATGAATCAGCTCCTCTCCTTAACAGGTGAAAGAGCGACAAATGCTGTGGTAGACGAAGTGTTTAAGAAATTCTGCGTAGGTAAATAGCATGGATACTTACAATCAATGGATGATACTGAAAAATGAGGTAAATGCCTGTAAGGGTTGCTATCTCACCTCTAAATCTAAACTTTTACACAGGGGAAATCTCTGTGCGCGGATTATGGTTATCGGAGATGCTCCAACCCCTGAGGATATAAAAGCAAACCAAATCTTGAGCGGAAACACCGGTAAATATCTCGACGGGATGTTGAAACTGATTGATATAGAGCCCGACGAGGCTTATATAACCGCGCTTGTTAACTGCACAACAGGAGGAAAAGCACCAAAGCCAACGGCAGTGGAAGCTTGTATAAAATGTCTCAGAAAGCAGTTTCAGCTTGTAAAGCCTGAGATAGTTATATGTCTTGGAAGCATAGCATCCAGACAGCTTATAGACCCACATTTCAGGTTGGAAAGAGACCACGGAAAACTTATTACCAAAGGAAAGGTTATGTTCATGGGTACCTACCATCCCAGCGCCTTTTATTACAATCCCTCTCTTAAAGATGCGATGTTGGGAGATTTCATAAAAATCAAGGAGTTTTGCGACACTTATCCTCCCTACAGCAATTTGCTTAATGTTTAAAATACCCTTTTAAACTGGTTGACACTACCTAAAAAATATAGTATAATTTAGTTATTGATGGATTCTATGCGCATATTTAACCCACAACAACCCAAGAAAGGTGATTTATAATGAAATTCGATATTAACAAGTTCCTCGAAACAGGCAAAAACAAAACCATCGGAAGAATTATTGATATAGTTTTGATTGCTGTATTGTCCGTTTTTGCCCTTTATTTTGTAGTTAATGTACTTAGCACCCACACCAATGAGGATTATTTTTCTGCAGTTTCAAAGAACTTTATTTACTTCTTCGTCTTCGCTGTTGCGGATTTCTTGTTAATTAGTTTCACTAAGCCTCTCTTTGGTTTCACCAGTGTGGTTGAAAACTTCAAGGCTCGCAGAGCTCTTAAAGCAAGAGAAAAGGCAACTAAGAAAGCCATTGAAGAAACAGCCAAGGCAACCCTTGCCGCCGCTAAAGCCGCAAGAAAAGATGAAGCTGCAAGAAATAAATAATTACTTAAAAGTTAGAGCCGACGGAGGCATCCGTCGGCTTTTTTGTTAGTTCGGACTAATAGCAAACCCGCCTAACAGCACAATTAAAAGGCTTAGGATTTAAAACCCTAAGCCTTTGCTTATGAAATTAATTATTTCATCATGGAAGCAACTTCGTCTGCGAAGTTATCTTCACGCTTCTGGATGCCTTCGCCCTTTTCGAAGCGAACATACTCTACAACCTTGATTTCGCCGCCGAGAGCCTTTGCAGTGTTGGCAATGTGTTTGCCTACTGTTACGCTATCGTCCATAACGAATTCCTGCTCGAGGAGACAAATCTCCTTAAGCTGCTTTGAAAGACGTCCCTGAACAAGACCGGCAAAGATCTTATTTTCGGAAATATCTGCTTTGTGAGAAACAGCAACGGATGCCAAAGTAGCAAGAGCTTCCTTAGAAATGAAGTTTACGAAGTTCTTCTTCTGCTTCTGGTCAAGACCCTGATAAATTGTGATGTCTTCGTCGCTCCATTTCTTATCAGCGATTACCTCTTCGATAAGGCTGTTAAGAATGGGAATGGGAAGTGTTTCAGGCTTGTTGAGAGCGCTATCAATTGTGAATGACTTCATCTTGGCAAGTTCATCATCAGAAATATCCGATTGACTTAAATATTCGGGGTTCTGAGCGGCAATCTGCATAGCAACTGCCTTGCCCATAGCCTGGAACTCAGGATTTGCTGCAATTTCGTCGGTGGTGTCAAACTTAACGAGAACACCGATGGAGCCACCTGCGTGAACATAGCTTGAAGTGATTCCCTCAAAACGAGCAAAACGACGAACGCTAAGGTTCTCACGGAACTTTAAGAAAATTTCCTGTACCATTTCTTCTACAGTTGCGCCTGCTTCATTCTTCATGGTGAGAAGCTCAGCTACATCTGCGGGATTCTGCTTAGCAACGATTTCGGCAACCTTTAAAGTGAAAGCCTTGAACTCGTCGTTAGAAGCAACGAAGTCGGTCTCGGTGTTGGCCTCAACAACTGCTGCAATGCCATTTTCAGAATAAGTTACAACTGCACCCTCAGCAGCAACTCTTGTTGCTTTCTTTGCCTGAGAAGCAAGACCTTTTTCTCTGAGGTAGTTAACGGCCTTTTCCATATCGCCGTCGCATTCAACCAATGCCTTTTTACAATCCATCATACCGCAACCGGTCTTCTCGCGAAGAGCCTGTACGTCTTTAGCTGTAAATGCCATTTGTATATCCTCCTATAAAAGATAATATCTAAAATTGATGATTATTCAGCGTCTGCTTCCTCGGCTGCTACTGCTTCTTCAACAGAGGGTTCTTCCTCATTAGCAGCGCTACCCTGCTCACCCTGACGGCCCTCGATAACTGCGGCTGCCATGGTCTGAGTGATGAGCTTAACGGCGCGGATAGCGTCGTCATTACCGGGGATTACATAATCAACCTCGTCGGGGTCACAGTTGGTGTCAACGATAGCGATGATCGGAATACCTAACTTGTGAGCTTCCTGTACGGCAATCTTTTCTTTTCTGGGGTCAACAATGAAAAGAGCGCCGGGGATCTTATTCATGTCCTGAATACCGCCAAGGAACTTTTCAAGCTTTTCGATTTCAAGATTTAACTTGATAACCTCTTTCTTAGGTAAGAGGTCGAATGTGCCATCGTCACGCATGGTGCGAAGCTGGTTGAGTCTGTCGATTCTGTGACGGATGGTGCGGAAGTTGGTGAGCATACCGCCGAGCCAACGTGCGTTAACGTAAGGCATACCACAAGCGATAGCGTCTTCCTTAACGGAATCCTGAGCCTGTTTCTTGGTGCCTACGAAAAGAATTTCCTTACCTTCTGCAGAAAGCTCACGAACGAACATGTAAGCGTCGTTAAGCTTCTTAACGGTCTTCTGCAGGTCGATAATGTAAATTCCGTTACGCTCAGTGAAAATATACTGAGCCATTTTGGGGTTCCAGCGTCTGGTGAGGTGGCCGAAATGAACACCTGCTTCGAGAAGCTGTTTCATTGATACTACTGACATTTGTTTTTCCTCCTTCAGGTTTTACCTCTGCCCCGCAAGACCGCCTTTTTCTTCAAAAATTTGGCACCCTCAGAACGGGACATGCGTATTTTTAGGCTATGAAGACATCAGTAAACTCCATAGCCTAAGAATTATACCACAAAGCAAATATAATTGCAAGTGTTATTTTTACTAAATTGCCTTTAATTTACAGTATTGCTCCTGAACATATTGCCTACTTCCTGTCGCAAAGCTTTATGTTCATGCGCCTCAAGCGCAAAGTCAGCCTTTAACACCGTTTCAGTCGCTTTTCCCGCCAGTCGGAGAGAATCCATATCCGTGGTGAGGTCGGCAATTTTAAATAGGGGTAGTCCGTGCTGACGGTTGCCTAAGAAGTCACCCGGTCCACGAAGCTTTAAATCCTCATCGGCAATCTTGAAACCGTTGGTGGTTTCACACATTATTTTAAAGCGACGGGTTGCCTCTTCACCCTTAGCATCCGACACCAACACACAATAGGACTCGTCACTGCCTCTGCCCACTCTGCCTCGGAGCTGATGAAGCTGAGACAATCCAAAGCGCTCGGCATTTTCAATGACTATAACCGTGGCATTAGGCACATCCACACCCACCTCGACAACGGTAGTAGCAACTAGAAGCTGTGTCTCCCCTGTTATAAAGTCGCGCATAGCTTTCTCTTTGTCCTTTGGTTTGAGTTTTCCGTGGAGAAGCCCTAAGCTATAACCCTTAAAATCCTCCGACTGCAGTTTTTCATAGTATTCCTTAGCGGGGGCAATATCATTCTCGCCCTCCTCCACCAAGGGGCAGACAATATATGCGCTGTGTCCCTCGGCTATATGCTTCTTTATGAAATTATAAATTCGCGGACGGAGTTCGGTTTCCACTATATAGGTTTTTATCGGTTTTCTGCCTCTGGGTGGAGCCGACAGAATGCTTATATCTAGCTCTCCATAGAGAATCAATGCCAAGGTTCTGGGTATAGGCGTTGCCGACATAACGAGAACGTGGGGCGCCTCTCCCTTATCAGCAAGAGCCGCTCTCTGCATAACACCAAAGCGATGCTGTTCATCGGTTACAACGAGACCTAAACGAGCAAATTCCACATCCCCTTGAATCAAAGCCTGAGTGCCGATAACGATGTTAACGCTACCATCCTTTATTGCGGCTTTTATTGCATCCTTGCTGCTCTTTTTAGTACTGCCTATAAGAAGCTCTACTCTTATGTCGGTGTTCTTTAAAATACCTTTTAAAGTATTATAATGCTGTTCAGCAAGTATCTCGGTTGGCGCCATCATCGCCGATTGAATACCGCATATAGCGGCAGAATGCATAAGCGCCGCCGCAACGGCAGTTTTGCCAGAGCCTACATCACCCTCTAAAAGTCGGTTCATCTGCTTGGCACTCATCATATCCCTTGCACACTCATTGATGGCGGAAACCTGAGACTGTGTGAGGGTAAAGGGCAAGGCCTTTTGGAATTCATCAAGATGGAGAGACTGGAGCTTCATGCCGCTACGCTTCTGGTTTCCGCTTTTCAGCCTTGCAATTCCAATGCGGAAAAGGAACAGTTCTTCAAATATGAGCCTTTCTTTAGCCTTTTGGAGGCTCTCCATATCTTTTGGGAAATGAATGTTTTCCAGCGCAAACTTTAAGTTGCAAAGCTCGAATTCCTCTAAAATATATTTGGGTATGGGGTCGGTGGGAATAAACTCCAGGGCGTTTTTTACCACCTTGCGGATATTGGATTGATAGAGACCTGCTGTGGTAGGATAAACAGGAGTTATTTCTGCGTTTTCTACGGATACGATTTCGGGAGAGGACATTTCTCGCGCTCCCGCCATGCCCATGATTTTTCCATAGAAAATGTAGGTATCTCCTAATTTCAGCTTTTCGGCTAAAAATCGGTTATTAAATAAGGTTACACGTAAAAGCGCGGTGTCATCGGTAGCCGCAAATTTATACACCGTCATATTTTTTCTGATGTATTGTTCACTAACAGGGCTTACAATTCGGCATTTAACGGCGCATATACTACCTGCTGCTGCGGAATATAGCTCCTTTATGTTGGAATAATCCACATAGTCTCTGGGGTAGTATCTCAGCAAATCCTCAACTGTTAATACTCCTAATTTCCTGAAATCATTCACCCTTTTTTCCCCCACGCCTTTAATGAATTGTATGTCGCGCATTTACCGTCACCTCTTTTCAGTGTTAATCAATCATATTTCTATATAATTCAAAATCGCATATCACCTAATGCGCTCACTTGTAATTATAATACACCCCTTTTGGTATTTCAAGCACTATCAAAATATTTTCCATGTAAAACGACTGTCACACCACAAAAGGTATGACAGTCGGATTTAGTTTGTTATTCAACTGAAATGAGGAAGTAATAGACAGGCTGACCGCCGTCAATTAAGGTGACATCGATATTTGAGCCCAGCTTTGCGGCAACCGCTTCTCTGATTTTCTCAGCCTTTGCGGAATCCACATCCTCACCGTGGATAAGGGTTACATACATTGTGTCCTTATTAGTTAAGGATTTGGTAAGCTTAACAACAGTCTTTTCCAAATCGGTATCGGTAAAGGTGATTTTACCGTTTGCCATGGCAAGAAGCTCGCCCTTTTTGATTTGGTGACCATCGTAGTCGCTGTCACGGGCGGCATAGGTAATCTGACCTGTGCCAACATTATCGTAAGCCTGACGCATGGTTATGGCATTCTGCTCATAGTCGCTGTCGGGATCGAAGGCGAGCATTGCGGAAATACCCTGAGGAATGGTGCGGGTCTGAAGAACGATTACTCGTCTTGTTGCCAAAGGCACCGCCTGTTCAGCTGCCATGATGATGTTTTTATTATTAGGAAGAACGAATACCGTTTCAGCGGGAGTAAGCTCGATAGCCTTTAAGATATCGTCGGTGCTGGGATTCATGGTCTGTCCGCCGCTTACAACGGTGTCTACACCGATATCGTGGAACAGTTCTTCAAGGCCCTTACCTGCGCTGACAGACACAAAGCCATAGTGATTTTCCTGAGGTGCAGGGGTATAGACCTCTGTTTTCTCAAGATTATCTGTGGGCTTAGGTGATTTTGCATCGTGCTTAGCGCGTTCGTTCTGGTCGCGCATATTTTCAACCTTCATATTGGTGAGTTGACCAAAGGTAAGACCCTTTTCAAAGGCATTACCGGGATGATCTGTGTGAACGTGGACCTTTATAATTTCCTCGTCGTCAACAACCACAACACAGTCGCCGATTGTTTCAAGATATGCTCGAAGCTCAGCAGGATTGGAATCTACCGATTCACGCTTTACGATGAACTCTGTGCAGTAGGTAAAGGTAATTTCACCCTCATACTCTGCCACAGCGTTTACTCCGCCCTCGTTTTCGGCTTCTGACTCGGAAGAAACGCCTACCGCAGAAATAACCTCTCCGCCGCTAATTACAGAATACATACCCTCTAAAATAACAACCAAGCCTCTGCCACCGGCATCTACAACACCGGCTTTTTTAAGCACAGGGAGAATTTCGGGAGTCTGGGCGAGGGAAACCTTTGCGCCCTCTAAAGCGGCGGCAAAGCACTCAACCTCATTTTTTCCATCCTTAACGGCTTTTCTGGCATATTCGGCGGCTACCCTTACTACCGTTAGGATTGTACCCTCTGTGGGTTTCATAACCGCCTTGTATGCCGCCTCGGTGCCAAGCTCAAAGGCATTGGCTATTTCGTTGGCACCAGCCTCGTCGCAACCCTTAAAGCCCTTGGCAAAACCGCGGAAAATAAGGGAAAGAATAACGCCCGAGTTTCCTCTCGCTCCGCGGAGCAGGGCTGAAGCTACGGTATTAGCGACCTCTCCAACCGATGACGACTGCATACGGCTTACCTCTTTAGAGGCATTGGAGATGGTCATTGACATATTGGTACCCGTATCGCCATCAGGCACGGGGAAAACATTTAGTTCGTCTACTGCACGACGATTGTTTGCAATATTATTCGCGCCCGAAATTATTGCATCGCGCAGGATATTACCTGTTAACAAAATTGGAACACTCCTTTAAATGCAATTATTCGGTTACGATATCGTCTACTCTGACGGTAACCTTGGAAACGCTTATACCTGTTGCCTGTTTAACTGTGTATTTCACAGCTTCGGTTATGCTGTTGGCAATAGTATTTATGTTTATTCCGTATATAACGGCGATATGCAAATCAACCTGAACTGTGTTGATATTACCCTTAACATTTATGCCTTTATCAATATAGTTATCCTTATTAAAGGCCTTGAAAACCTTTTGCTTTTTGCTGGGCACCATCTTCACAACACCATAGCAACTCTGCACGGCATTGCCAATGAGCTTAGCAAGATATTCGTTTGAGAAGCAAACGGTACCTGTCATGGTTTCATAAGAGATCATTGCTTTATCCTCCTTAAATTAATTAAATATATTCAAGGCTATTTACTGCCTAAAATTACATTTTCGATTCCGCCAAATACATCTCCGTATGAGGGCGAAACACCGCTGAGATTCGTCGAGTAGCTTACAACTCCCGTTCTGTAGCAAAGGGGTATCAGAGGTAATTCGTTGGAAAAAGCCGCTACAACCTGCTGGAGAGTTGCCTCTCCGTCGTAAAACTCCTCCACTGCTTTCGCAGTATCACCAGCGAAGTCTTTTTCCTCTTCCTCCTGCTTTTTGTCGGAAGTTTCAGAATCCGTGTCAGATGAGCTTTCGACACTGGTTACGGAACTTTCAGAATTATCAGATTTTTTCTTAGAGCTATAATACACTCCATAGGCTGAGTCACCCTTCATGGTTACAAGCTGGGAAATATCCATATTATTGCCCAATGTTACCTCGGCTATATATAAATCAAAGTGGCGATTCTGTAGGGCAAATTTATAGTCTTTCCAGGAAAGGTTGTCGATTTGAACGAATATCCCCGCAGCTTTTAACTCACTTTTGATAAGCTTGGCGGCGGCTGTTCTCCACTCGTTTTCCTTATAGTTCACAAGCTTAAGAGACAGTCTATCCCCTGCCGAATTTACATAATATCCGTTTTTATCTTTTTCATTATACCCTATTTTTGCCAATTGTGCAAGATAAACATTTTCATTTACCACAGTTTCTGTGGTTTGCATAATAGAATCCTTTTCGCACCACTCAGGATTAAAGATACCTGTTGCAGGTATTGCGTTGCGATAGTAAGCGTTATCGGTGATGGCATTGCGGTCGATTGCAGCAGACACAGCCTGTCGCATTTCGGTGCCGCTCATCACACCCGACTCCATATTAACACCTAAGAAAACTAAATTGTTAAGAATGACACTCTCATACTTGCCTCGGAGTCCCGGAATACTGCAATCCGAAAGGTCGGAATAGTAATAAGAAATATTGCCAACCTCAAGGTTATGCTGGAGCGCGTCGTCGTCGGGAGTGTTTATAAGGCTTATTGAGGAAAGGGTGGGTTTGCCGCCGTGGAAATCCTCATTTGCCTTGAGCTTGGTTTTCGCCTTATTAATTATATATCTACCCGAGCCAATGGGGGGAATTTCAATTTTATCGCTACTCTCGTTCTCGTCTGTTCCTTTTTTATAAATGGGAAAATTGAGGCAGTTTTTGAAATAAGGGTCTTGCTTGGAAAGATTAAAGACCACCGTTCTGCTACCACTTGCCGACACCGATTTAACATCCTCTAAAGCGTAGCCGTATCTGGTTTTTGAATCCATTGCTTTTTCGGCACAGTAGACCACATCATCGGCAGTGACAGCCGAGCCGTCGGAAAACTGAGCGCTCTTTATTGTTACGGTGACGGTTTTTTTGTTGATTTTTATTTCCTCTGCCAGAGACATGACGGGAGAAAACTCGTTGTCCAGCACCACTAGGCTATCGTACATAAGGATACCCAGTTCGCGGTTGAGGGTGGTTTCTGCGGTGTATGGGCAGAAAGAGTCGGTGGCGCTACAAGCCAAAGAAACGCCCGAGCGTTCGTCTGCCAATGCTTCCTCCACATCGCTTAGGGTAGAGGCAACATCGCTTAGGGAGGATGACGAGGTGTTATTTATTTTTCCACAGGCAGTCAGAAGCATGACCGCCAAAAGCAGGAGTGAAACAATTCTTGTTTTCAATTATTATTCCTCTTTTTTATCTGACATTTATTAGCTTTGTGTCTGTGACACATCCGCTTTTATCAATCGAAATAAGCCAACCCGACAAAGAGGCCTCTCCCTCAGCATTTTGGAATCTGCCAGGGATTTTATCCTTCATTCGGGTAATTACAATTTCGGGCTTAACACCCAAAACCGAGTGAACGGGACCTGTCATACCAATATCGGTGACGTAGGCTGTACCCTCGGGTAAAATTGTTGAGTCGTTGGTCTGAACATGGGTATGTGTGCCAAAAAAGGCGGTCACCTTACCATCGCTATATAGACCCATCGCCCTCTTTTCGGAGGTAGCCTCGGCATGGAAATCCACAATTATAACCTTTGCGCCCTCTCCCCTCGCCACTTCTACCATTTTGTCAAGTTGACGGAAAGGACAGTCTGCACCGTCCATATACACCGTGCCGATAAGGTTGATTACCGCGATTTTTGTGTGACCCAAATCCGCCATACACATTCCCTTTCCGGGAACTGCGTCGGGAAGATTTGCGGGACGGAGCAAAAATTCATTCTCCTCTAAGGTTTCATAAACCTCACGGCGACGGAGAGTGTGGTTGCCCCCCGTTACAACATCAGCGCCACTTGTGAAAATATGCTCAGCACTATGGGGTGTTATGCCGTTTCCCTCTGCGGAGTTTTCCCCGTTTACTATACAGAAATCAACATTATACTGTTTTTTAAGTTGTGGCAAGTGGCGGCGGAGCATTTCGCAACCGCTATTTCCCACAATATCGCCTATACATAGGATATTCATAAAAAATCACTCTATAACTTTTTTAAAATTTTTGGACAGAATTCCGCCATCACGCACCCATCACATTTTGGAGCACGAGCGATACAGGTGTCTCTGCCATGGAGCACTATGCGGTGGCAAAAATCATTTGACTCATCGGGCGGGAGAAGCTTTTTCAAGGTCAGCTCCACTACCTTTGGGTCTTTGGTTGCGGTGAGACCTAACCTTGCAGAAATGCGTATGCAATGGGTATCTGCCACAACAACAGGAAGTCCGTAGACATCGCCGCAAATAAGATTTGCCGTCTTTCTGCCAATGCCGGGAAGCTTTATTAATTCCTCTAAGGTCTTTGGCAATTCGCCGCCATATTCCCCAGTTAACACCTCGCCCAACGCTTTTAAATCTCTTGCCTTTGTTTTATATAAACCACAGCTTTTGATAAACCCTTCTATCTTTTCAACGGGAGCAAAGGAAAAAGCTTCAGGATTGGGCAACGCCTTGAAAAGCGCTGGAGTTACTATATTAACACGAGCATCGGTACACTGAGCCGAAAGCCTTGTGGCAACAAGGAGCTGGAAAGGATTATCAGCATTGAGAGAACACTTGGCATCGGGGTATCTTTGCTTTAAGGCTTCCACAGCCTTGAGCGCGATAACCTGCTTTTTTGTTTGTCTCGGCACACCTATCCCCTCCTCGCATAATACTACAATTATATAATACCACTTTTACACTTTGACTTCAACTTTTATTTTAAGAAATATAAAAATACAGCTCCCCGATATTTCGGAGAGCTGCTAAATTTAGTCGAAAATTATCTTCTGTTTCTGAAGCCGCGACGGGGACGCTCGGAGCGAGGTGCTTCCTCGTTTGCATCTTCGTCTACGGTTAAGCCCTTAATCTCAACAAGAGCCGCGCGGCGGGAGAGATTGAGTCTGCCCTGGTCGTCGATTTCCTCAACCTTAACCATTACCTGGTCACCAACAGTTACGCAATCTTCAACCTTTTCAACACGCTTAACGTCGAGACGGCTGATGTGAACAAGTCCTTCAACACCGGGTACGATTTCAACGAAGGCGCCAAAGGTCATAAGGCGGGTAACCTTACCGTTGTAGATAGCGCCAACCTCGGGACCATTCGCGATGGTTTCAACAATGGCTACAGCCTGCTGTGCCTTTTCAACATCAAGACCAGATATAAATACATGTCCGTCGTCCTCAATATTGATAGTACACTCACACTGCTCCTGGATAGACTGAATAATCTTGCCCTGCTTACCGATAACATCGCCAATCTTCTGGGGATCGATAACGGTGGTGAGCATCTTAGGAGCATAGGGAGAAAGCTCTGCTCTGGGCTCGGCAATACATTTGAGCATTACTTCATCGAGGATATAATCGCGGGCTTTATGGGTCTTAGCCAATGCTTCCTTGATGATTTCGGGGGTGAGACCGTGAACCTTTAAGTCCATCTGGATAGCGGTGATACCATCCTTGGTACCTGCTACCTTGAAGTCCATATCTCCGTAGAAATCTTCGAGACCCTGAATATCAACCATGGTCATAAAGTCACCATATACGCCCTCATCACCTGTGATAAGACCACAAGAAATACCTGCAACTGGAGCCTTAATGGGAACACCTGCAGCCATAAGAGCCAAGGTGGAGCCACAGATAGAACCCTGAGAGGTGGAGCCGTTAGAGGAAAGAACCTCGGAAACAACACGGATGGTATAAGGGAACTCCTCAATAGAGGGGATTACGGGAACGAGAGCACGTTCTGCCAATGCGCCGTGACCGATTTCACGTCTGCCCGGTCCACGGCTGGGCTTAGTTTCACCTACTGAATATGAGGGGAAGTTGTAGTGGTGGATATAGCGCTTCTCGGTTTCTTCGTCGAGACCGTCAAGCTTCTGAGCATCGCTGACAGATGCTAAGGTTGCGATAGAGAGAACCTGGGTCTGACCTCTGGTGAAGAGACCTGAGCCATGTACTCTGGGAAGCAGGTCAACCTGAGCGTCCAGAGGACGTATTTCGTCGATACCACGACCGTCTACACGCTTCTTATCGTTCTTGAGCCAGTTGCGAACAACATGTTTCTGAACAAGATACATAATCTCGTCAAGCTTTGCTTCCTGACCCTCAAATTGAGCGTCGTACTTTTCGTGAACTTCGTTGTAGATAGGAAGAAGAGCTGCGTCGCGTACCAACTTATCGTCGGTGTCGAGAGCCTTCTGAACAGCTTCATAATAGGTATCTTCGATTTCCTTGAAGATTACGGGGTCGGGGTCGTTGGACTGGAACTCGAACTTGGGTTTGCCGATTTCAGCAACGATAGAGTTGATGAACTTAACAACCTCGCGGTTTACCTCGTGACCCTTCATGATTGCGTCGAACATAACGTCGTCAGGAATCTCGTTGGCGCCAGCCTCAATCATTGCAACCAAATCTTCGGTGGAAGAAACAGTGAGGTTGAGGGTGGTCTTAGCGCGTTCCTCTAAAGTGGGGTTGATAACAAATTCACCATCAACAAGACCAACATTTACGCTGGAGATAGGACCAGCCCAAGGAATGTCGGAAATAGCAATAGCACAGGAAACACCGATGGCAGCTGCGATTTCGGGAGAGCAATCGGGGTCAACCGACATAACGGTTGCAACAACAGAACAGTCGTTACGCATATCCTTGGGGAACAAGGGACGAATGGGACGGTCGATACAACGACCAGCCAATACAGCCTTGTCGGCAGCCTTACCCTCACGGCGCTGGAAAGAGCCGGGGATTCTGCCTACAGAATACATCTTTTCTTCGTAGTCAACAGAAAGGGGGAAGAAATCAACACCCTCTCTGGGCTTTGCGGATGCGGTTACGGTACAAAGCACCGAAGTGTCGCCGTAACTTGCGAGTACAGCGGCATTTGCAAGTTGAGCCATTTTGCCTGTTTCAAGCTTTAAGGGGCGACCTGCAAGTGTGGTTTCATAAACCTTGTAATTTTCGAACATTTTTTGTTCCTCCTTTTTTTACTATTGAGGAGTTCCGTTAGCAATAACTCCAACCCTCAAGGCTTTAAGGGCTCGAGTTACCGCTAAACTGCGAATTCCTCAAAGTGTGAATTTTGTTCTGCGGTATTATCCACAAAACATAACTTTAGGCAGACCGATATAAAATCGGCCTGCCCGACTGACAATTACTTACGGATACCGAGTCTCTTAATGATTGAACGGTATCTTTCGATGTCAACCTTCTGGAGATAAGCCAAAAGGTTACGTCTGTGACCAACCATCTTAAGAAGGCCGCGACGGGAGTGGTGGTCGTTCTTGTGTACCTTAAGGTGCTCAGTGAGCTCGTTAATACGGTTGGTAAGAAGAGCTATCTGTACCTCAGGAGAACCAGTGTCACCCTCGTGAGTAGCGTACTCAGCGATGATTGCGTTCTTTACGTCCTTAGTCTGCATTTCGTTTCACCTCATTTAAAATTATTCCGAAAACCAAGCAATAGGAAAAAGGTGGTCCGCATTGCGGCATACTCCCACAGCATAGTAAACGGTGAACATATTATAGCATAACGATTTCAAAATGTAAAGACCTATTTTACAAAATTTCAACCAGCTATTTATATACTTTAAATTAGAATAAAAATCAACTTGTGATTTTCCGTGTGTTTTATCCTTTTCGATTATCTTTTAAGCAAAGGGTTGGTATTTTTTACAAATAGTAGTATCATTAACATATAGTAGAAAACCCAACACTTGGAGGTATTGTCATGGCACTACTGAAATGCACCAAAAAAGCTATAGATTATTTGGATTACAACGAGGTAGCTTCGTTAGGCTATAATATGCTGGAGGATTCGAACTATTCTATAATAAATCCTGAAACAGGTAATACGCCCAAAATGATGCTAAACCTTGAATACGATGAAAATGCGCTTGTCGGACTTGTAGGCAACAAAAACCTCCCCTTTCATGTGGATATTATGTGCAATAGCGCTGATATCACGTTTGATATGAAAAAGGAAAGAAAAATTGAAAAGCTTCTTTTTACAAGCTTTTTCTACGCCTCCAAAAACTACACTGTTGATGAGTTTGCTATTTTTGCTTCCAACTCAAAAGATGACTTATTCTGCGACGGCAATATTATAATACACGAAGTTGGTGGAAAAGATTGGCTCCCCGGCGAAAGAAATAATGCAGACTGGCTGTATGATGTTGAGGGTAGTTGCAGATATTTAGGTGTAAGAATTTACAAAGCCAATGCCACCGACAAAATCATACGTCCCGAAACCTTTGGGGTATACAATGCCGAATACACAAAGAAAAGAACCTACATAACAGAGAATTTCGAAAAAAATATTCTAAGCGGAATTGAACCTGCAAACATTACCGACGGCATAGCATTTGAAGACGACTCCCTTTACACACTGAAAGCTGAGGAAACCCTGACTCTTGAAGTAGAGAACTTTAAAACCATTGACAAAGTTCAGATAATCACAAAGGGCGAATCAAAGCTAATGCTTGGAAATTACCAAACTGAATGCGAACCCATAATTTACGGCAGATACCTCTATACCTTTGACAATCTGGAAATAGGTAAAGAGCTTCGAATTAAAGCATCGGAAACTGCTTTAATTGATTATATATGTGCCAATTCGAAAACCAAGGAAGCTGAGATTGACTTTGACGACACTATAGTTGATGATTTCCTTAGTTTAGGCGCCAATGTTCTACCTATGGCATTTATGCCCGAAAGTCTGGGAACAGGCTACAACGAGGTTTATTGGGAGCTGGACCGTAGAAGAATTCTGCTGGTACGCCCCAATGTTGTGCGAATCTGGTTTCAGCCCGACTGGCTTGTAGAAAATTATGAGCAATATAAAAACGGTGATTATAATTTTGATGCGCCGAAAATGTACTCGGTCTATAAATATCTTGATGCTTTTAAAGAGGCAGGGTCGGAAATTGAGTTTAACTTCGGCTGGAAGGTAAGCTCCTTTGCTCAGGATTGGTTTTCCTTCCCCGAAACAGACCTCAGAAGAAATTCTGCTCCAAAAGATTTGGAGTTATTCGCAAAATGCTGCGGCGCAACTCTGAACGAATTAATAAACCAACGGGGTTATGATAATATCAAATACTTAACCTTCTACAACGAGCCCGACGAAAAGGACAACCCGATCGACAAGGGAGATTTTATAGTAGTGGGTTGCGACCGCAAGGTGTATTGGGAAAGAATGATGCGCCTGTCAAAGGCAGAAATCGATAAATACAATCTGTCGGACCTTAAAATATGGGGTTGTGAGGTGTCTCACGCTAACAACATGCAAAAGGAATGGATAGAATATTTCGAAGAAAATTGCGCCGATATTCTAAACATGCACACCTCCCATAGATATGTTTTAAACACTAAAAAGAACAGAAGCTATTTGAACACCCTTAAGGGTAGCGCAAAAACCAAACCGATTATGATAACCGAATTCGGTCAGTGCTATTCCAACGGCGAATATTCATTTGATTTAAACCATGTTCAGTTCTTCTGTGAACTTGTGAACGCAGGTATAAGCGGTGCGCTTATATGGTGCCTGAACAGTGTTGATATTACCGACCCCTGTTCTTTCTCTATGCGCAATTTCATAGATATGTGGGACTCGTTGCAATATTCCAACGCTATCGACAATGTAAGAGAAGTATATTACGAACTGGCAATGCTTTGCAGATACATACCAAAACACTGTAAGTCGGTTCGTTCCAAGATAATTTACGGCGACGATATGAAAATATGCGCCTTTAAAATTGGAGAAGATGATTACACCGTTGTGGTAGAATTAAACTCCGAAAGTAACCAACGGGATATACAGCTTAATTTCGACCGAAATATCGGAAAGAAAATGTACCGCCACATCTACAAACGCCCCTACAGTCGCAACGGAAATGCAATTCTGCCCCCTGTATCGGCAGAAATATATGCCACCGACACCTTTAAAGACACCGTTTCGGGTGATTACATGGAAATCGTTTATACCACTATCCCACCTGTGCACCAAATTGAGGTTTGTAAAACAGAGGTGTTGCTGAATATTGGTGAAACCTATCTTCTCTCCGCAGGTAATATAGACGGATCTGGAGATATTGTTTGGGAGATGGGAACAACCATTGGCGACGGTTTCAAATTCTCACCCAAGGAGCCACAAATAACTGCAACCAAGAATGCAAAATCGGGCGATATGTGTGCTGTTCGTGCAATAAGCGCCAAAGACCCGAACACCTACTCGGTGGTAATAGTTAAGGTTGTATAAACCGTTTAAAAGCCAACATTCCAAAACGCCAAGACTTTGGCGAAGGGATGTTGGCTTTTTTGTATACTATTAAATTCTTAGTTTATCTAATAATGCTTTGCAGCCTCTTACAACATCATTGTAGGTTGATTCAAAATCGCCGCTGTACCACGGGTCGGCTATATCGCCACCTCCACAGAAATCAAGAAGCTTGTGGATTTTATCCTGATGCTTACCGCCCGATATACGGAGAATATTTGAAACATTTCGGCTTTCCATGCCGATTATATAGTCGTATTCCTCGATTTCATTCATGGTCAATCTATGGGCTCGATGGCTGGAAAGGGGGACTCCGTGACCAATAAGGGTCTGCCTTGCAGGAGGATATATGGGATTCCCCTCCTCCTCGTAGCTTGTGGCGGAAGAAGATATCCTGAACTGCTCCTCCAACCCCGCTTCTCTTACCATATTTTTAAAAACATATTCCGCCATGGGAGAACGGCAGATGTTTCCTAAACACACAAACATTACCTTAATCAATTTCATCACCGAGTTAATGATATATTATGGCTAAAGTTTTGTCAAGTCGACTATTTATACATCATAGAAAAAGGCTTTTCCTGACCCTCGGGGTCGGGCTCACCGAGAATGGCACCGCGGCAAATACAACCCTTGCCGAATCGGGTTTTAAGGCTGTCCATTTCCTCGTCGATTTTCTGCCTTTTCATCGAGTCCGCCACATCCTCAAAAAGATATATCTGACTGGCATTATCTGCCTGTGGTTTTAAATTTATTGCCCTGATTCCAAGGGAACGCAAGGGATACAGAAACTGATAGTTTTTGCGAAACAGCTGGAAGCCCTCCTCGCAGAGCAAGAGTCCCGAAGAAGTAGGTCGACGAAGTGGTGCCTGCAATTCGTTTACCTTAAGTTGGTTAGTTCTAAGATGTATCTGCACACCCGTTGCCTCTAATTTATGGGAACGGAGTTGCATCCCAACCTCCTCCGACAGTTTGAGCATAACCCTCCACACATCGGCATAGGTGCAGATATCCACATGGTAGGTGGTGGATCTGCCAAGACTTTGAGGTACACGATCATAGGTGGCGGCGGCTACACGGGAAGTATCATTGCCTCTGGCATTTCCCTGCATCTGAGGACCCAGCACTCCCAAGGCTTTTTTGAGGCCATCTGTACCCGCCACGCTTAATTCCCCAAGTGTATAAATGCCCATTGAATTAAGCTTTTGTTTTGTTGACCTGCCGATACCTATCATACTCTCAACGGGCAGTTGCCACACCACATCCCGAAAATTTTCACGGGTTATCACAGATACCGCGTCGGGCTTTTTAAGGTCAGACCCAATTTTTGCAAACACCTTATTGAAGCTGACACCAACAGAGATTGTCAGCCCTAATTCCCTTTTTACCCGATTGCGGATTTCGTGAGCTATCTTCTCTCCGCTTCCAAAAATCACACTGCTACCCGTGACATCAATCCAGGCTTCGTCAGGGCCAAAGGGCTCAACCATATCACTATATTGCTCATATATGCTACGGGCGAGACGAGAGAAATAATTATATCTCTCGAATTCAGGAGGAACACAGACCAAATCGGGGCACTTGCGTTTTGCGTCGCGAATGGTCTCACCTGTCTGAACTCCGCATTTTTTTGCCGCCATATTCTTTGCCAACACTATGCCGTGGCGTTGCTCCTCACTACCCGTTACAGCCACCGCCCGATTACGAAGCTCAGGGTGATCCAGACACGCTACCGAGGCATAAAAATTATTAAGGTCGCAGTGCAAAATTGTTCTGTCCGTATCCCTCACCCCTTAAAAAATCATCGTAACAGCACCTGAAAGCTGACAAACTTTCGGTTGCCGACCTGCATTTTTGACTCGTAAATATTTTACGAACATTTGTTCGCGTTCATTATTATAGCATAGTTTTTAAGGTTTGTAAAGAGTATTTGGCTAATTTTTTTCGTTTCAATTTTGCGATTATCTATTTCGGCTTCTGTAACAAAAAAGAGCCTCAGGTTTTAGCCTGAGACTCTGTAAGCTTTATGTAGCCTATTTAATTACAGCACCGCTCTTATCTTTGAAAGAGCCACAAAGAATCATAATGAAATCAACCAATGTGCCGATTCCAAAAAGACCTGCGGTAAGTAACCAAAGAATGCCTGTGCCAACCTTTCCAACATAGAAACGGTGGATACCCAAGCCGCCTAAGAAGAAGCACAAAACTGCCGCTACACCCTTAGATTTTGCTGAAATTACTTGTTGATTCTGTTCTGCCATAATAAAAACCTCCATACAAAATTAGGTCACAATTAACATATTGAAACCCAAAACAAACGCGATTTTTGTGTTTGTTTACTATATTATATCATATTATCTGGCATATTGCAATATGTTTATTAATAAATTATTAATAAATTGCATGGGATATAATATTGTTAATAAAAAGTTACCGCCGCGGAATCGGAATGATACAGCGGCGGTTTTGAAAATTATTAAAAGGTTTAAGTTAAACTGGGCTCTGCTGATTAAACACAGAGCGGGTTGCCCTAACTAAGCAGTAGCAAAAGTTATGACTTACAGATGGTCCCAAACATCGGGATGGGGATTTGCCAAAACGGAAGTTCCGTGGAGAAGACCCTGACCCTCTGCATAGCGTCCACCTGCTTCAACAGAAGCGGTAACGTCGCTAACCTGCCCTGTGATGATTACAACACCTTTACCGCCCTGACCGCGAGAAATACGAAGGTCATAAATCTCAACGTCGGCAGTTTTAACAGCGGTATCTGCCGCTTTGACTGCACTTGCGGCAGAGAAGGTTTCGATAATACCGATAGCACCTCTGCGCTCAGAAAAGCCTGTGCCTAAAAGTGCATTTACAACGGTTTCGTCAATTCTGCCAAGCATAACACCGTCGATAACATAGTTGCTATAATTAGCCTTTATTCTATCAACAGCGGTCTGTACATCTGCCAACTCACCAGTGAGGACAATTTCATATTTACCGGGACAAGCAGTATGGGCGGTAACAAGTCTGATACCTGCGGACTTTAATGCATCGTCACATGCTTCTACACCCTTTGCGATGCTTTTGAGTTCTACAACTCCTACTGAATATATCATACTTCTTTACCTCCTAACAACCGATTACTACTTGAGTATTATCAGCGGAAATTATCTTTCCGTCGATAGATGAATGAATATTTGCCGAAATACCCTCGGCTGCGGCACCGACAATGTCTGAAGCACAGACAAAATCTCCCGCTTTTACATTAACAGCTGCAGGTGCTCCTACATGCTGTTTTAATCCTAAAACTATGCGGCTGGGCATAAAATCGAAATCCTTGAGGAATTCGGGGATTCCTTTATCGTATTTTGCAACACCAAGCAACTGCATGAAGCGGTCCGAGGGGAGCATACGATAGGCTCTTTCCATATTAGGTTTAACCTCCCCGCCCTTGTGGGTATATCTAATTCTCTTCTGAGCCATTAAGCCCTTAATCTGAGCGTAGATTCGCTTGGGACTAAGTTCATGGCAACAAGCAACTATTTCACAAACTCCACAAGCACAGCAAAGCTGAGCATTACTGTAAAGTTCAGGGTCGATATCCCCTGCTGTTGCGGCTCGGATAATCTTATGTGGCTCCAAAGGATATCCCAGAAGATGACGAGGGCATAGGTCGGTACATCTTGAGCAAGAGCAACAAGCTGATGCTGCGCGTTTAAGACCTAATTCATTATTTACAAGCTTTGTAGCAACTGCAGGAATTGTCTTGGGTAACACCAACAAAGATTTTGTTGTTTTGGTGATAACAGCGGTGCTGGAATTTATGATATTGCCCATTGCAGGACCACCGTCGATAAGCACATGGGATTCGGGAACCTCAACGCCCAACTTCTCCAAAAGCTCACTAACCGGAGTGCCGATATATGTCTTTAACACACATGGCTTCTTCACATCACCGCCTACAGTAAGCCATTTTTCGGTTACTGCTGCGCCACCGTATACTGCATTATAAACATTATAAAGAGTCTCTACATTGTTTACCACAACACCTGCCGTGATAGGCAAAGAGCCAGGGGTGATAACCTTACCGATGGTTTCGTAAATCATCACGATTTCGTCACCCATTGGGTAAACATTGGGAAGCTGTTTTACAAAAAGCTTTTCGCTTAATTTCTGACCGTCTTCCAGCCCTAAACGATGGGCTGTGTGCTCCTTTAAAGAAAGGTAGCCACGGGTCATGCCACAAGCGTCCATAATAACCTCGGCGGCGCCAACCACCTTAGCCATTTCCCTTTTCAATATGTAGAAATCAGTATATAAAAGCGGTTCGCATTCCGCCGCGTTTATAACAAGGGTATCCGCATCCTCGGTGTATTTAAAGGAGGATGGGAAACCTGCACCACCTGCACCGACTACACCTGCTTCTGAAATTACTTTCTTCAGCTCTGTCAATGTCATAGTAATGCCTCCTTCTTTTAAAAAATTACAATAAATTAGTCAACAATACCTACAACCACCGCATCAACGGGAGTGGTTGTGTTCTGCAGAGCCAGACGTGCGCCACTGCCGAGAGTTACAAGAACTCTCTCACCGATACCCGCACCTATACCGTGGTCTACTGCAATTATGTACTTATCGGTTTCGGCTCCGTTTTCGATAATCTTGATTTCAAGAATCTTCGAACCTACGATTCCCTCGTGCTTACGAGTGGAAACGATGTTGCCGATTACTTTTCCCATTAACATAGTGATTACTCCTTGTTATTTAATGATTTTTACCATGTCGCCGTTCTTTACACCAGCGGCATTGGCATCGTCGGTATCTATATGCATTTCCAAACGGAAATCCTTATGAACACGAATCTGAACATCATGGAAGGTTGTGCGACGCTCACCGTTTAATTCTACAGTTACATAGTCGCAATCCTTAACTCCGAATTTTGCGCCATCACTAAGGCTCATGTGGATATGACGGTTGGCGATAATGCAACCCTCTTTTATCTCCACAACACCCTTAGGACCGATTATGGTTACAGGAGCGGACCCTGCTATTTTACCTGACTCACGAACTGGAGGCTTTACCTTTAAGGTAAAGGAATCTGTACGGGAAATCTCCACCTGAGTTGCGCTTCTTTCAGGACCTAATACTCTCACACCCTCGATAGGACGCATAGAGGGACCTACAATGGTGAGTGTTTCCTTGCAGGCAAACTGCCCAGGCTGGGATAAATCCTTTAACTTTGTTAGCTCATAGCCTTTGCCGAACAGTGTTTCAACGTCGGCTTTACTTAAATGGATATGACGATTTGAAATGCCAATGGGCGCGGTATCTGCCGAAGAAGTGATTACAGCACTGTTTGCCACAACCTCGCGAACAATTTTTTCTATTAATTCCGGAGCGATATTCATTGTATTTACATCTCCTGTTTTATATAATGGCTTGAATTTAGCCTAATTTACAAAGTTACGGGTTTGCTGTATATTTTTCGAATTTAAGGGACTTGCCCCTGCGCCGTGAATCACGGCGCAGGGTAAAAAGCTAAATTTCTTTTACGAAAAGCCTATGCTTACTTTAATGTAGGTAAGAGCTTTTCAACATCCGCGTGAGGACGGGGAATTACATGGGTAGCTACAACTTCGCCAAGAGCAGATGCTGCTGCGCCGCCGGCTTCAACTGCAGATTTAACTGCGCCAACATCGCCACGAACCATAACGCTTACGAGGCCGCTACCGATCTTTTCGGAACCGATGAGAACTACGTTTGCTGCTTTTACCATAGCATCTGATGCTTCGATTGCTGCAACAAGACCACGGGTTTCAACCATACCTAAAGCTTCCATTGAAATATACCTCCTGTTAGAATTTTAAATTTTTAATAAACTTATTTTAATGTGGGAAGAAGCTTCTCAACATCGCCATGAGGACGGGGAATAACGTGAGTAGCTACAACTTCGCCAAGAGCTGATGCTGCTGCGCCACCAGCTTCAACAGCTGCCTTAACTGCACCAACATCGCCGCGAACCATAACACTTACGAGTCCGCTACCGATTTTCTCGGAGCCAACGAGAACTACGTTTGCTGCTTTTACCATAGCATCTGATGCTTCGATTGCTGCAACGAGACCTCTTGTTTCTACCATACCTAATGCTTCCATCATAACCTTTTTCTCCTTTACGGTTGTTTTTGCAGGTGCGGGTGCCGCTACCTGCTCTTTTTTTACCTCTACGGGCTTAGCCGCAGCAGGGGTAGTTGCCTTTTTTGTGGTTGAGGTTTTCTTAGTGGTTGCCATAAATAACCTCTCCTTTTCTAATCTAACTTATCTGTGTAAAGATGCTTAGTAATCTGCGGATGGGGACGTGCGATAACCTCGCACAGCTTAACATTACCCACTTTAGCGGCGGCAATTCTGCCTGCCTCTACAGCAGCGGTTACATCGGAAACTGTTCCGTCGATAACCAATGTTACCAATCTGCCTCCAAGCCTCTTTTCAACGTGTATAAGCCGAACCTGGGCGGCCTTGCACATAGCGTCAAGACCTGCTATTGCCGCAACCATTGCCTGCACTTCAAGCAGACCTATTGCTTTTTCCATGTTGTTCGCCTCATTTCTTGGAATTTGCTATATCGGTTTATTAGTCCAGCTTAGGAAGAAGCTTCTCAACATCAGCGTGAGGACGGGGAATAACGTGAGTTGCTACAACCTCGCCAAGTGAAGATGCTGCTGCGCCACCGGCTTCAACTGCTGCCTTAACTGCGCCAACATCACCGCGTACCATAATGCTTACGAGTCCGCTACCGATTTTCTCGGAGCCAACGAGAACTACGTTAGCTGCCTTAACCATGGCATCGGATGCCTCAATTGCTGCTACTAAACCCCTGGTTTCTACCATACCTAATGCTTCCATCATTTTTAAAAACTCCTTTTAATAATTTTCTTTTTTATTTGTAAGTTTTACTAAACTTATTAAAAACTTATCTTAATTTGTCTCTGCCTAAAGCATTGAGATTTGCCATATACTCCGTACCAGGAGCCACACGGCTAATTATTTTCGATGTGACATACAAGTCACGGTCTTTGGCTACCTTGATACCTGCCTCAAGTCCTGCTTCAACCGCTGCTACACTGCCTGCAAACTTAACGGTCATAAGCAGAGGTACTATTGCAGCATCACCGTTAGCGGGTTTGTTTCGGTCTAAAGCCAAGATTTCAACCTCGCCCGCTTTTGCTATTGCGTCTGCCGCTACAATTGCGGTGGTAAAACCAAACACCTCAAGCATTCCCAGTGCATCCATTGTTCTACACCTCGTGCTTTAATCTGCCACGTAGCAGACCTTGATGCCCTTTTGAGCAATATTCACTTCCATTGCCTCGTTAAGCTGATCAAGGGGGAAAGAATGAGTAATGAGCTCCTCAATCGGAATCTTCATTTCTCTTGCCTGTTTTAAGAAGGCAACGGTTGTGGGATAGTCGTCTGCGCTGTAGTCCCAAGAACCAACAATGTGGATTTCCTTGTTACACATTGCAAAGTGGGGATTAACGGAGTATTCACCGTTGTTAACAAAGAAGCCCATTTCGCAAAGTCCGCCGCCACGGCGAATGAATCCGTAGATATCAGCTGCCGCTGCGGGAGCGCCTGTACACTGATAAGCGAAGTCTACACCGCAACCGTCGGTAACGCCCTTAACAATAGCTATACGCTTTTCAATTGTGTCGGCATTAGAATCCTTAAAGTTGATGATGGTCTTAGCGCCTAACTTTTTAGCCATTTCGAGGCGTTTTTCAGAACCGTCCACCGCAATGATGTGGTTAACACCTGCGGCGCGGAGAACTGCCAACATCATAAGTCCTACAGGACCGCAGCCCTGAAGAAGAACTGTTGAGCCGAAATTAATGAGGCCTGTTTTGTTACCCTGCTTTAATGCGTGAACACAAACAGCGGCAAGTTCCAAAAGCATACGCTCTTTAAGGTTTAATTCATTAACTACGAAATATGTAGCACCCTTACCTGTAATTAAAAGGTGGGTTCCAAACCAACCTGTAAGGTGGTTTTCCTCGCTATCTTTGATAAGTCCGAAAACGCCCTGACCGTCACAGAGGTTAGTGTTTGCGGGATGCAGACGGCAAATGTTACATTCGCCACAGCTGATAACCGAGGTAACCAGCTTATCGCCAACCTTTATAGGTTTGCCTGCGGTGTCGCATTTGATATTCTTACCGAGGGCAACTACCTCACCTGTGCCTTCGTGACCGAGGGTTACGGGGCAGATGCCGAAGGGGTCACCCTTCCATTCGTGAACGTCGGTACCGCAAACGCCACAGCCCTCAATCTTAACGAGAATATCGTTGTCTCCAACCTTAGGCATGGGGTATTCCTTAACCACGATGTTGCGAGGCTCAACAAGAGTTGCAACCTTAGCGGTGGAGGGAACTCCTGCCGAAGCGGAGGGGGCGGAGGAGCTGCCGCTCATTTCGGAAAGAACCTGACGAACGATGTTTTCTACCTGAGATGAACTTAAATCCATTTCACATATCTCCTTTATATTATTCTAAAACTGTCTGCCATAACACAGCGGCGTTGACGGGTAAAGCTTCGAGCCGAAGTAATACCCTCACCTGTAGGTCCCGCGATAGTGAAGGTGGTGTGACCCTCTCCGCCGAAACCTATACCTGCGTATGACGGTGCATTTTTAACAAATATTGTGGTTTCTACTGCCCTTGCAAATCTGGAAAGATTGTCGATGTTCTTAGAGTGCATATGGGCGGTGTGACGGTTGCCGTGCTCAGCCTTAACGGCTAAGTCGATGGCTTCGTCGATATTGCTTACTCTCACGATTGGGAGAATGGGCATCATGAGCTCGTGCTGAACAAAGTCGTGGTTAAAGTCGGTTTCACAGATTATGCAACGCACTTCAGGACCAACATTAATTCCGATTTTAGAAAGCAACACGTGGGCATCTCTGCCAACACAGAAACGGCTGACTGTTTTAACGGTTTTTCCGTCCTTAGTCTGCTTTTCTTCAAGCACTACCTTGGAAAGCTCTGCCGCTTGCTGAGGGTTGATTTTGTATGCGCCGTTCTTTATCATTTCGCCAATCAGCTGGTCAGCGATGTTAGAGAAAGCGAAGACCTCTTTTTCAGCGATACAAGGCAGATTATTATCGAAGGTACAGCCGTCTATAATATCCTTACCTGCTTTTTTGATGTCGGCGGTGTCGTCAACAATTACAGGGGGGTTACCTGCACCTGCGCCGATTGCTTTTTTACCGCTTGAAAGCACAGCCTTTACAACACCAGGTCCGCCTGTACAAACCAGAAGTCTGATAAGGGGATGGGTCTGCATAATTTTTGCTGTGTCGAGGGTGGGCTTAACCATTGAGCAAACCAGCACGTCGGGGCCGCCACCCAGACGACTTGCGCGGTTTACAAGGTCTACGGCATAGTTAGAGGTTGCGATTGCGTTGGGGTGGGGGTTGAAGACAACACCGTTGCCTGCGGCAATCATACCTATACTATTACAAATAACTGTTTCACTTGGGTTGGTGCTGGGGGTGATAGCGCCAACTACACCAAAGGGTGCCATTTCTATAAGGGTTAAACCGTTATCGCCAGTTTTGGCATTTGAAATTACATCCTCTGTGCCAGGGGTTTTATTTGCCACAAGCTGATGCTTTGCAGTTTTGTGGTCTACCCTGCCCATGCCTGTCTCGGCAACGCCTATTTTAGCCATTATAGGAGCTTCCTCAAGGGTGAGGCGGCGTATATGGGATATAATGCACTCGCGCTGTTCAACCGTCATTTCGCGGACGGCTTTATAACCAGCACTTGCGGCTATTATCGCTTCGTTCATGTCGCTGTAGATACCGATAAGCTTACGGCCTTCGTACTGAGTGGAGTCCCAGTTGCCCTTTTCGGGGGTGACAGTAGGCTTTGCCTTTTCAGGCATGGCGGCGATGACATTCTGCACGATTTTGGCGATATCAGCCTCGCTTATTCCAAGAGCCATTTCTACATCTCCTTTTCAAAGTATATGGCGCCGTATTCGGCGATTGCGGTATCCAGCTCTGCTGAGCCACCGCTTACACCGAGCGCCCCCACGATGGTGCCGTTTTTCAGAAGCGGAACTCCGCCGCCGAAAATAACTATTCTGCCACCGTTAGTATTTTGTATTCCGTAAAGAGGAGCATTGGGAGCCGCTAACTCCCCTACCTCTTTTGTGGACATTTTAAGACTTGCGGAGGTGAATGCCTTATTAACCGCAATATCAATACTTGCAATATAAGCGTCATCCTCTCGCTGCATACAGACGGCATTGCCGCCTGCATCGCACACCGCAACCACTGCCTTGACGCCCTTACTTCTTGCGTATTCACGAACTGCGGCGCACAGGGCGATTGCCTTATCGCAGAAGCCGTCGACCGCACCGCTGACGGGGGTAACACTACCCTTTGTCTTGTCAGCACCTGAATCGCAAAGTCGGGCAAGTACATAGAGAAGATCAGAAAGACGGTTGAGCCAAGCTAAAAGTTCCTTTGTTATACCGCCCTTTTGTTGCGCGGCAACTGCGGCTCTCTCGGCTCTTCTGGCAATAGTTCGGCATATATCCAGCGCCGCGCCGTCGGGAGTGGCGCCTGGGAGAACGAAGCCCGAAAACTCAGGGATTGCGCTCTCAACCGAATCAATAGACTTTTCTAACTTCTTAATTTCTTCGGGGGTTGCGAATTTCTTAGCCCCTGCAATCTCTCCACTAAGAGAGATTAAATCCGATTGCAGAGCTTCGATTATTGTTTTTATGCCCTCTGCAGTTTGAGTTTTTACGGCGCCTAAATTACTGTTAAGTTCATCAAGGCTTCCCAAAAGCTCAAAAACAGGACTGTTTTTTGGGAGAGATGTACGCGTGAGGGTACTGCTTCGACCGTTGTCTCCGGCTTTAGTGTATATATTCACTTTTGATCTCTCCTTTCGTTGGGTGAATGCCACCCTAAAATATCTTTATCCGCCAATCTGACAGTGAAGTCCCGATTTTTCTGCGGCGGCTAAAAGCATTTGCATTTTTTCGTCGGGAGGTGGCGCAATGTGAGTGAGGCTATAGTCTCTGCCCAACCAACGGTATTTATCCTGACCCAATCTGTGATATGGGAGCAGATGCAACTCGCTGACATTAGGTAAAGAGGCGGCAAACTCAGCAATGGCGCTTATCTCCTCCGGAGTATCATTAAAGGTGGGTACCACGGGAACACGGATTACAAGCCGTTCTGCCAATTCCGCAATTTTAGGGAGATTCTCCAAAATCAGCTCGTTGGACTGGCCTGTGAATTCCTTGTGCTTTTTGGGGTCTATGTGCTTAAGGTCACCGAGATAGTTGTCTATGTAGGGCAGAAGTCTTTTTATAGTTTCAAAATTTGCTAAAGAAGTGGTTTCAACTGCGGTATTGATTCCTTTTTCCACAGCCGCCACAAGAAGTCCCTCTGCAAAATCAGGTTGGCAAAGCATTTCTCCCCCCGAAAGGGTCATGCCACCGCCCGAACGCCGATAGTAGGTGCTGTCGCGAAGCACAGTTTCGATTACCTCTCCCACCATTACATCACGGCCTGTAATCGTTATCTTACCATTATCGTCGGTCATTTGCTGAATATCATAATTCTGAGATTCGGGATTGCAACACCAACGGCAACGGAGCTTACAGCCCTTTAAGAAAACTATTGTGCGGATACCCGGACCGTCGTGAACGGAAAACCGTTGGATATCAAATATCCTGCCCTTGCGGGTCAAAATGCTGTTTTCCATCCTCAACAATCCTCCTTTATATAATGTAGATTAGAAATTACCCTGCTCTGTTCTGTTGATAATGTCGTCCTGCAAAGAACGGGAAAGGGTTGTGAACAATGCACTATAACCCGCAACGCGAACAACAAGGGATTTATAATTCTCGGGGTGCTTCTGAGCATCCAAGAGTGTTTCGCGACTAACAACATTAAACTGCATGTGGCTTCCCTTTTGGTCGAAATAGGACCTTATAAGAGATACGAAATTGTTGAGTCCCTGTCTGCCCTTGAGGGCGGATGGGTGGAACTTCATATTATAAAGAGTGCCGTTTGATGCAATGAAGTGGTCAAGTCGAGAAACAGAGTTTGCGGCGGCAGTGGGACCGTTAAGGTCGTATCCTGCTGAGGGTGAAACACCGTCAGCCACAGGCTTTCTTGCCAAGCGACCATCGGGTGTGGCGCCCGTCTGATATCCCAGCGGCACGTTTGCCGAAACGGGATAGAGACCTGCCTGATACATACCGCCACGGGGGTTTTTATAATTTTCAAGAGGCTTGGTGTAGGTGTAAGCCATTTCGCGGGCGAGGGTGTCAACATCCTCTACGTCGTTTCCAAATTTTGGAAGCGCCATAATGTCTTCACGTATCTTTTGATACTTTCCGCCGTTCTCTCCCGATGCGGCTCCCGACACCATGCGACAAATCTTTTCGATATCGTCGGCGGTGGGTGTCAGACCGTTTTCTTTCATCTTCTCGGCAACCAACAATGTAAGTCTTGTTACATCCTCGGCAGCGACTGTTGATTCACCGTAGTTATTTTCCAGTGCCTCTTTGAAATCGGTGAGGGTATACTTCTTCGAATTGAAGCACAGCTCACGAATTGCATACATTGAATCGGCAACATTGGCTATACCAAAGCCCTGAGGACCTGTGAAGTTATAGACAGCGCCACCCTCCTGCACCGATTTAGCTCTTGCTATACAGTCGTCTACCATCGCCGACTGATAAGGGAGGGGGCATCTTTCCGCGTGGGCATAGTCTATAGCGTTATCGGCATTTACCATGAGACCGATAAAGTATTTCATTTGTTTGTCGTAGGCTTCCACGAATTCCTCAAAGCTGGTCATAGAAGCTACATCACCTGTCTTGAGGCCTATCTGAACGCCATTATCCATTCCGTTTGTGAAAACCAACTCTAAGGGTCTGCACATATTAAAGAATGCGGCATCGTGCCAACCGTCGGTCTTGGCTGCCTTTTGAGGCTCAACGCAACCGATTATACAGTAGTCACGGGCGTCTGCCATTGTAAGGCCACGGGATAAAAGCGCGGGGACTATAACCTCGTCGTTATAGTAGGCCGGAAGACCGATACCCGTTCTTGTAACCTCAGCGGCTTTAAGCAGAAACTCCTGAGGACTTCCGTTCCATACGCGTACCGACAGCGATGGTGCGGGAAGCAGAGTGTGTAGAGAAGCCTGTAAACACATGAACGATATATCATTTGTAGCATCTATGCCCTCTGAATTTTGACCACCTGCTATAAGATTCTGGAACATGCTGTATCCCGCGAAGCCCTTAGCTGAGGCTTCATCACGAACCTTGTTCAGGTCATTGAGCTTAACCCAGATGCAGTCAATAATCTCTTGAGCAAATTCGGGAGTAATTACACCCTTATCCAAATCCTTTTTAAAATAAGGATACATATACTGGTCAAATCTGCCTGGTGAAATGGAATGTCCGCTGGACTCCATCTGCATGAGCTGTTGAACAAACCAGAAGGACTGACATGCTTCATAGAAACTTTCGGCACCGTTTTCGGGAACTCTTGAGCAGTTTTCAGCAATCTTCAAAAGCTCACGGCGACGGGTATCGTCGGCACAACCTGCAGCCTGTTCGGTTGCAAGAGCGGAATAACGCTTTGCATAGTCTATAACTGCCTGACAGCTACGGATTACAGCCTTCAAGAAATGACTGCGTTTCGCGTAGTCGGCATCGGCTACATCACATTTTGCTAATTCTGTGGTGGCTTCTTTAATTATGCCCTTGTAACCAATCTTAAGCACCTTTGGATAATCCACACACACGTGGCCAACACCATTGTAGAAATAGTTGCCAGGGGTGAAGATATTGTGCTCAATAGCAAGTAGGGCTTCGGGTGCCATATATTCTGTGGCAAGTTCGGAGGTTGTTTTGCCCTTCCAATATTTATAGGCTTCACGAAGCTTACTCTTTGTGTCGCTTGAAATATAGAATGGGTCAGCCTCACGGGTTTCCAGAGTCTCAAACTCAGCCTCTAACCAATCAAAGGAATATTCAGGAAAGACCTGACAGCTTCTGGGGTGAACTGTTGAACTGCCTACTATGAGTTCTTCGGGGCGAATTGTGATGGGTATATTCTTTAAAACATGCTCGAATGCCTTTGCACGTCTTGTGATTATAGGCTCGCCCTCTGTGGCTTTATAAGATTCTGTGATAAGCACACCACGGTCTGCTTCTACCTGAGGCATCTCTTGAAACAGGTGCTCCATGAGTCGCGGGATTCTCGGTGAACGCTCACAGTTGTAATCTCTGAAATAAGCCATCTGGGAACTCCTCCTTCCTATATAAATATATTGCGTGTTTTAAAATTATTTGTTAAGCTCTGCAAGAACTTTCCTAGTGATAGCAGCAACTACATCCTCGCTGGAGTTGTCGTGCTTACCGCAGGTGCAGGTGCCACCGTTATCCTTGCAACGGCACTTGTCTGTGCCAAGGTTAGCACACTTAGAGCAACCGGGATGACGGCCGGGAAGCTGGAACTTTTTGCGGAGCTCCATGAGTTTCTCGAGCTGTTCGCAAGGAATCTCGTCGATAGAGCCGTTGTTGAGCTGCTTTGCATACATACAAATCTTTGCGTTGAATTCAACCTCTTCCATGGTGAAGAAAGCCTTGGTGAGGGTGTTACCAACGGTTAATGCACCGTGGTTTTTTAGAAGGAATGCATCGTGATTCTGAACATAAGGAATGAGAGAATCGGGAATTTCCTCGGTGGATGGTGTACCGTAGTCACAGGTGGGAACAGCGCCGATGGTGAGAACAGCCTCAGGGAGGATGTACTGGTCAAGCTCTACACCTGCAACTGTGAAAGCGGTAGCAATGGGAGGATGAGCGTGAACAACTGCGTTAACGTCGGGGCGCTCTCTGTATACACGAAGATGCATCTTGATTTCAGAAGAAGGATTGAGCTTACCTTCAAGCTTCTTACCTGTACCGTCGATACGGATAATCATATCGGGGGTCATGAAGCCCTTGGATACGCCTGTGGGAGTGCAGTAGAACTCGTTGTCGTTTACCTTAACGGAAATGTTACCGTCGTTAGCGGCAACGAAGCCGTCGTTGTAAATTCTTCTACCGATCTCGCAAATTTCTTTTTTAATTTCATAAGGTGACATAGTTTTTTACTCCTTTTAAATAAATTCTTAAATTGGTTTTATACTAATGCGGCAGTATCCTGCGCAATCATATACTCTTCGTCGGTTGCGATTGTAAAGACGCGAACCTTGGAATCGGGGGCGGAAATTTCGGCGGTTTCCCCTCGAGGAATGCTATTGTTCTTTGCCTCGTCGAACTTAATGCCGAGATATTCCATGTTCTTACATACCTCGTAGCGGATAAGGGGGTTGTTCTCGCCGATACCTGCGGTGAATACCACAGCGTCCAGACCGTTCATAGCGGCGGTGTACGCGCCGATGTACTTCTTGATGCCGTAGTACTGAATGTTAAGAGCCAACTGTGAGCGATAGTGACCGCTGTCGGCAAGTTCCGTAACATTGCGGGAGTCAGGTGATTCACCTGAAACACCCAAAAGACCTGATTTCTTGTTGATAAGGTCTTCGGCTTCCTCGATGGTGTAACCAAGAGACCTTACAAGGTAAGGAACTATTGTGGGGTCAATGTCGCCCGAGCGAGTGCCCATCATGATACCGCCCTGTGGGGTGAATCCCATTGAGGTATCAACTGCAATGCCGCCGTCTACCGCGGTGATGGACGAGCCGTTGCCTAAGTGGCAGGTGATGATTTTTAGCTCATCTATGGGTTTGCCACACATCTCGGCGCACTTAGCGGCTACGTAGCGGTGAGATGTACCGTGGAAACCGTAGCGACGAATCTTGTGTTGTTCGTAAAGCTCATATGGAATGGGGTATATGTATTTATAATCTTCGAAGTTAGAGTAGAAGGAAGTGTCGAACACCGCTACCATCTTCACATTAGGCATAAGCTTTTGACAAGCTTTCATACCAACTATTGCGGGTGGTCCGTGGAGAGGATTGATATTAACTATGGATTCCAGATATGCAATCATTTCTTCGTCAACAAGGGATGACTTCTTGTATTTCTCGCCACCATGGGCAACCCTGTGTCCTACAGCACTTATTTCCTCTACACTTGCGACAACGCCAAGCTCGGGGTCGGTCAGCAATTTGATTACGATTGCGAGAGCGTCTTCATGGTTACTGAGCTGAGGCTCTGCCTTGTAGTTTTCCTTGCCGGGACGCTTATGGGTAACCATGCCGTCCACACCGATGCGTTCACAAACACCTTTCGCCAACACTTCGCCGGAATCCATATCAAAAAGCTGATATTTAAGCGACGAACTGCCTGCGTTCAGTATCAATATTTTCATTGGCTTTCCCTCCATTTTTCCATATTGACATACCATAATTAATTTTGTATACTCATTATATAATATTTGAGCAGATATGTAAAGAGTTGGCACGAAAATAGATAAAATATCATCATTTTTGAGCGTAACAATCAGATATAATCAAATATAATCACGTTTTAGGGGTGGTATTATGCTTCCTTTGGAAAGACAGGATAAAATACTTGAAATTTTAGCCAAAAGAAAGGCTGTGACGGTGGATGAACTATGCGCTGAATTATACTCCAGTGGTGCCACCATACGCCGTGATTTAGCTATCTTGGAAAACAACCGCCTTATACACCGCACCCATGGCGGAGCTGTGTTTATGGACGGCACGGGCAAGGAATTTCCTCTCACTCTAAGAGAAAGTGAAAATATGTTTTTGAAAGAAAAGATTGCTTCGAAGGTTCTTCCCAACATTCACGATGGAATGACAATTTTTATGGACTCCAGTTCCACCGTTGCCGCTGTAGCATCCAAACTCAACGGTTTCAAAAACCTTAGAATAGTCACAAACGGAATTAAAATCTGCAACATCCTTTCGGAAAAGGACGGAATCACTGTGTATTGCACAGGGGGTAAGCTTCGCGAAAATGCAAAATCTCTGGTGGGCTCGGCAGCTATCCGCTCAATAGAGGGCATATATGCCGATATAGCGCTCTTTTCCTGCAGAGGTGTATCTCCTGATGCAGGGTTTACCGAAACCAACGAAGATGAGGCTGAGCTGAAACGTGCCTACATAAAAAACGCCAGTCGCACCATACTGCTATGTGACTCCTCTAAATTCGGCAAAAAGTACTTTTGCAAAACGGGAGATTTAAGTGAGCTATGGATGCTGGTATCTGATACAGAAATACCTGCAGAATACATAATCTCATTGGAAAGCTGATTTAATAAAGCATAAAAACCTTGGAAACTGATGAATCCTCAGTCTCCAAGGTTTTTGTTATTCTTCATTATTTTCCGAGTTTTGACAGGGAGAATCAAAGCCCTCGTAGGAATTAAGGTACTCCTCCCATTGCTCACTGTTATAGGTGGGATTCTCCTTAACAAAATTCTTATAAAGGGTTTCGGTCATTCTTTCATAAATTTCCTTTTTCTCGCCCCAGTCGCATCTGCTCATGATGTAGAACAGAACCGAGGGAACAAGCATCATAAGCAAAGGAAGAACGTGCAGACAAATAAGCTCCACATATATCTTAAAGGGAGTGGAAGCCTCTACAGCCTCGGCATACATATTGTCGATATTTGCGGTCACCAGCACGTTGTATGCGGTTATAAAAAGAAGTATACAGCCCACTATAAAGAAAATCATGGAAACAAGCAGAAAAGTGCTTTGATTATAAGACCCTCTCTTCATTTTGCTACGGCTTATTTTTTTAAGTATGTATCCCACAGCTACTATAATAGTACCTGCAACAAAGGAACTCAGGGCATTTTTTAGCATTGCCCTTTCCATTGCCCAGTTTTCGGTTGAAGCATTCATGCTGAGAAGCATACCGTAGCTCAACATTATAATAGAATTAACGAGCAGAGTGAAATAAAAACCTATTTCACTTAAAATCCCAAGCAATCGAGAGGTTTTGCTTCCCCCGTACCACCAGTTTGTGCCTACCTCACGCTGGAGCTTTTTCTGATGCTTTGAGGCAAGTTCCAAAACATGAGGGTTATATTTAATTTCTGCTGATTTTTTCATTAAAACCTATCCTTTATTTTTTCATTGCCTTTTGCTGACGGATATCTTCTCCCTCAAAAAGCAGTGCTGTGTAATTACCAATGAATCTTGAGGCAACTCTGGGGGTATATCTCTCGTTCAACTCCTCCATAAAGAGATTTGTGTTGATTATTGTGGATTTGCCCGAAAGGATACGGGAGTTAACAATATCATAAATAGCAGTACGGCTATACTGTGTATTAAACTCTGTACCAAGATCGTCTACAATCAGCAAATCCGCATCCTCTACCGCATCGCGACAGCTGAAATCTCCGTCCAGCCTGCCGAACTTCTCCTTTTGGAGCTGGGTAACAAGACTCTCTACGCTGGAATAATACACACCGTAGCCTTTATCAATAAGCTCTTTGGCGATAGCCACCGAAAGGTGGGTTTTTCCAAGACCTACTCCACCCATAAACAGAAGATTCTCTCCCGAGGGGAAATTATCCACAAACTTCTTGCAATAGCTCACATTTTTCTCCATGCGAAGCTTGGGAGAAACATTGGTCTTTCCCTCTTGCGGGTAGTATTCCAAAGAGAAGTTATTAAAGCTACAGTCATTAAAGGGCATAACTGTGGACAGCGCCTCATACTGATATTTCTTCGCGGCGCGGATTATACAGTCGCAGTATTTTCCATCGGCATAGCCCGTGTCCTCGCACTTGTCGCACTGGAATGGCACCGCATAGTCTTCGGATTTATAAAGAGCCTCTCTCTCACGATACAGCTCCTCACTACGCTCCTTTATTTCCTCAACCTTTGAGGGGCCCTCAGAAAAGCAGGCGGTAACAATCTTCATACCTAAAGCGGAAAGCTCATTATCAATTTCCTCAGCTCTTGGAAAATCGGCATAAAGCTTGTTTTTAAGCGCCTCTCTTTTCGCATCGTTGCTCTGCCTTAGTTTGCGTTTTTCATCCAAGGCTCTGGCAATTATAGTTTTTGAAAATCCCATTGCAATTCTCCGTTACTTTAAGCAAACGCGGATAATCCAAACCTGATTTTGAAGGTTGAATTTCCGACTTTGTTTCGTTAAAATACTCGCAAATACATGCAGTATTTGCTGTGTTTTATGCCTCGCACAACCAAAAATTCACCACTTCGAAATTCTACGACCTAAAACGAGTAGAATTTTGTAGGATTTTTGGTGCGAAGGAGTCAGTAAGGCTAACGCCTACGGACGACAACAAACCGAAAAATACCGAAATTATGCCGTTTTAGGCAGATTCGGATTTTTCGTCTTTGCTTATTCAGGTAGGTCATTAAGACTTTTGTTAAACAAATCAACATTAAAGGTAACCTTGCTATCCGGCTCCTCTTTTTTCTTTCCCTTTTCCTTTTCTTCTGCAACTTTGGAAAGGTATTTAATCAAATCCCGCGTTCCTCTGATGCCTTTTTTATGCCATTCGTCCAGTATCTTCTTTATGTAAGGAATGGAAAAGCTTGAGGTGGCATCAACGCAAATGTCGTAGGCCTTTTTCAGCATATCGGTGGTATAGCCATATTCGCATATCCATTTATAAGCCAGTTTACGCTCGGTTTCGCTGGGCATACGGTGGGGGATTCCCAACGCTTTTTCCACAATCCCCCATGCACTTCTCATTTCATAGGCATGGCGGATTTTTTGCTCAGCGTCGTTTACATCTTTGACACCCTCGTTCAACCATTTTACAGCCGTTTTTTCTATAAAGCCTATGTTAGCCTTCCCCTCAGACCTTGCAAAGCTTATCAACAACAGCAATACCGACGAGTCTATTCCCTCGTCATCGTAAAGCCATACAAGTGTTGAGGCTTCATTAGGAGTCAGAGGACGTGCCAAGCGCATCTGGGCTTCTCTCAAAAGATTAGCCACTTCGGGAGATTCCTCCCCCCTTTTGGCTACCTCCTGGCGGGTGGGCTTTATTGCCTCTGCAACTATAACCTTTTTTGTGGGCTTGTCCGATTTTTGTGGTTTTGCTTTTACCTCTACATCGGCTTCGCGAACGGTATCCAGTACGCTTAAATCGGTCCAATAGTTAAGAGCATCTATTACATCGGCTTGAGACACAGACAAAATCTCTGCAATCTCCCCCTCGTCTATGTTGGCTGGATTTTTGAGTCCCAGAAGCAACACCTTTAGCTGAATGGCGCCCGAGAGCTTTATATGCTTATCCACCACAGCCGACGGCAGAGCGTAAACCCCTGACAGGGCTTCTAAATTAATCTTATATGACATTATATACTCCTAATCGATGATATCTTTCATAGAATAAAGACCTGCAGATTTACCGCAAAGGAAACGTGCGGCATTTACAGCACCTGTGGCAAATACTTCCTTGGAGCGAGCGGAATGGGAAATCTTTATAACCTCGTCCATACCTGCAAAAACAACCTCATGCTCACCCACAATATTTCCACCTCTTACAGAGTGGATACCAATTTCGCGAGGCTCACGCTTGGCTCTTACAGAATGGCGGTCGTAATTATACTGCATCTTATCCCCAAGGGTTTCGTTGATAGCGTTTGCTATCATATATGCTGTGCCACTTGGAGCATCAATTTTTTGGTTGTGATGCTGTTCGATGATTTCGATATCAAAGCTGTCTCCAAGGACAGCCGCTGCCTTTTTGGAAAGCTCTATAATAAGGTTAACGCCCAAGGACATATTGAAAGAGCAAAATACCGCAACCTTTTTTGAGGCGGCATTGATTCCCTCGGTTTGCTGGGCACTGAGACCTGTTGTACAAACCACAACGGGGGTGCCTGTTTCTACTGCATATTTCATGATAGATTCATTGGCATCGGGATTGGAAAAATCGATAATAACATCGTGTTTCCCCTCAACTTCGGCTATAGAATCGTATACGGGATAATCCCTCTGAATGCCGTGAAATTTATCCACACCAGCCGAAATTTCAAGACCCTCGCATCTATTTACATGAGCGGTTATTGCCGAACCCATTTTACCGTTGCAGCCAACCAGTATAATTTTTGTCATTTTTTCTGCACACCCTTATTTGAAAAAACTATTGAAGATTTTAGTTTCATATAATATAATAAATAATAACATCGAGCCTAATAAATGTCAAATGCATTTTGAGAGTTTATGGTAGTTATATGTCAACTTAGGAGTAAACATAATGAAAAAAAGCGATTTTTATTATAATTTGCCTGAAGAGCTTATCGCCCAGACTCCTGTGGAGCCCCGCAATTCCTCGAGGCTTTTAGTTCTGGGCAAAACCGACGGCAAGGTGCAGCATAAAAGATTTTTCCAGCTTCCCGAATTTTTGAAAGAGGGAGACTGCCTTATTCTTAATGACACAAGGGTTTTACCCGCCCGAATCTTCGGCACCCGCAAAGACACAGGCGCAGTTGTGGAATTCGTGCTTCTTAAGCAACATTCCTCCAGCCTTTGGGAAGCCATTGCGGGACCCGGTAAAAAGGCAAAAGAGGGAGCAGAATTCACCTTTTCCGATGAGCTTTCCTGCGTCGTTACAGGCGTAAAGCCCGACGGCAACAGAATGATAGAATTCCAATTTGAGGGCAATTTCTACGAGATTTTAGACAAGGTTGGAAACATGCCCCTTCCCCCTTATATAAAGGAAAAATTAGAGGATAAAGAGCGGTATCAGACTGTATATTCAAGGGAACTTGGCTCCGCCGCCGCCCCCACCGCAGGTCTGCATTTCACCCCCGAAATGCTTGAAGACTTAAAGGCTTCGGGAATTAACATCGGCTATGTAACGCTTCATGTTGGTCTCGGCACATTCCGACCTGTTAAGGTTGACAATATCTTAGAGCATAAAATGCACAGCGAACACTACTATATGCCGAAAGAAACCGCCCGACTTATAAACCAAACCAAGGAGAATGGCGGTAGAGTTATTTGCGTGGGTACCACAAGCTGTAGAACTGTTGAGAGCGTTGCCTCACTCGGTGAGATAAAAGAATGTAGCGGAGACACCGACATATTTATCTACCCAGGCTATGAGTTTAAATGCATGGACGGTTTACTCACTAATTTTCATCTGCCCGAAAGCACACTTATTATGTTGGTTTCCGCCTTTGCAGGTTACCAGAATACCATGGCGGCATATGACATTGCAGTTAAAGAGAAATATAGATTCTTCAGTTTCGGCGATGCGATGTTTATTGGATAAGTGATTACCAATCGGTAATTTTCACATATCCCGTAAACTTCGGCGACGCGATGCTCATCCTTTAAAGGATGAACAGGTAAGAAGTAAGAGGTAATAGTGAAGAGGTAAGGTGTCGGCTTCACCGACGGATTATAAATTTTTCACATACCCCGTAAACTTCGATGACGCAATGTTGATTTTGTGATACAAAATCAACATTGCAGAGGGAAAAGTGAATAGTGAAGAGGTACTGTGTGCCTGCGGCACGGATTATAAAACGCCGGCAAAGCCGACACCGAAATTATTCATCATTCACTATTCATCAATTAATCAAACGGAGTGTTAATAAATGTACAAATTACTAAAGCAGGAGGGTGCCGCCCGTCGCGGTGAATTCACCACGGTACACGGCACGGTGCAAACCCCCGCGTTTATGAATGTTGCAACTGCCGCCGCAATTAAGGGCGGCGTATCCACAGAGGATTTAGAGAATGTTAGATGTCAGGTTATGCTCTGCAACACCTACCATCTGCATCTGCGCCCCACCGACCAAACGGTGTATGAAATGGGCGGTCTTCACAAATTCAGCAACTGGAAAAAGCCCATACTCACCGACAGCGGTGGTTTTCAGGTTTTCTCATTAGCATCCCTCAGAAAAATTCAGGAGGAGGGGGTAACCTTTAACTCCCACATCGACGGCCACAGGATTTTCATGGGACCCGAGGAGAGTATGCAGATTCAATCTCATCTTGCCTCCACCATTGCCATGGCTTTCGATGAATGTATCGAAAATCCTGCACCCAGAGATTATGTCAAGAATTCCTGCGACCGTACCTATCGCTGGTTGGTGCGTTGTAAGGACGAAATGCAGAGACTCAATTCTTTGGAATCCACCATAAACAGAGACCAGATGCTATTTGGAATCAACCAAGGCTCTACCTATGCAGACCTGCGAGTTGACCACATGAAGCGAATTCGCGAATTAGACCTTAACGGCTATGCAATCGGCGGTCTTGCCGTTGGTGAAAGCGCCGAGGAAATGTACAGAATAATCGAGGCAGTTGAACCTTATATGCCCAAGGAGAAGCCCAGATACCTCATGGGTGTTGGCACACCTGTAAATATTCTTGAGGGTGTTGAGCGGGGTGTAGACCTATTTGACTGCGTTATGCCCAGCCGAAATGCCCGTCATGGTCACCTGTTCACCTCTATGGGTATTATCAATCTCAACAACCAGAAATACAGCACCGATCCATTGCCCATCGACCCCAACTGCGACTGCCCTGCTTGTAGAAACTACTCCAGATCCTACATCCGCCATCTGCTGAAAGCGGGTGAAATGCTGGGCATGAGACTGGCTGTGCTTCATAACCTTTATTTCTACAATAAGCTTATGGAAGATATCAGAATGCACCTTGACAACGGCACTTTCCATGAGTTCAAAAAAGAGGCTGTGGAAAGAATCGGCAAAAGAATCTAAGTGTCTTCCATTAATTTGTAAAATTAATGTTAACTACTTGCAAAAATGCCAATTATATTATATAATTAGTGCGTTGTGAAAATTTATAATATCAAATTGGAGGATTTTTAAATGAATTTCATTAGTTTAGCAACAGATGCCACCGCAAATCAAGGCGGTAGCATGTGGGGAACTCTCATTATGTTCGCTGTGGTTATCGCAGTGTTCTACTTCTTCATGATAAGACCCCAGAAAAAACGTCAGAAAGAAGAAGAAAAGATGCGCAACAGTCTGCAGATTGGTGACGAAATCACCACCATCGGCGGAATCTCCGGCAGAGTTGTATCGGTTAAGGACGACAGCGTAGTGCTGGAATCCCCTGCTGACCATTCTAAAATCAAAATCATGCGCTGGGCAATTCAGTCTAACAACACCGTTCACGACGACGAACCCAAGAAGTAATCCTTAGTAATTAAAGACACTTCCTTTGAATATGATTTATTAAATCATCATTCAGGGAAGTGTTTTTTATGAATAAAGTCTTTTCACTTAACCCCAAAAACTCGAAATCCACGGCAGTTACTCTGGGGGTAGTACTGTCCATAGTGATATCCTTTTTAATGATTCTTGCGTCGGCTCTGATTCTCACTTTAGGAGACTTTCCCGAAAGCGTTGCCTTTCCCCTCTCCTCCTTAAGCCTTGGTGTCGGTTGCTTTTTCGGCTCAAGGTATACCGCCAAAAAGCTACAAGAAAAGGGTTATCTCTGCGGAATGATAAACGGTGGAATATTATTTATTATTAATATGATTATAAGCATCATAATCAACGGATTTTCTTTCTCTGCTTTAAGCGTTATAAGACTTATAATAATCCTGCTTACTGCGATAATCGGAGGTATAACAGGCATTAACTCAGGAAGTTCCGCCAGATTAGTTAAATAGCTAAAATCAAAAGGTTCGGGATTTTCGTGGGAAAAATATTATACTGTAGTGCTTTCACCTGTAATTGCATTATTAAAAATTTTATGATAAAATATTACAGTGCCAATATGGTGTTTGAATTATAAATATAAAGTATAAGAGTATCAAAATTTTCATATTTATTACAAACAACTTTCGGGGTGATAAATATGAAGTTCAGAAAGATTGTACCATTGCTATTGATAACTGCGTCGATAATCGCAGGAATATTGTGGGTGGCTTCAAAGGGTAATCGAGTGTTGGAAACAGCCGCTACTCCGTTGCTACGTCCCACCATCATAATCGATGCGGGACACGCGGCATTAGAAAATACTATAGATTAGTAAAAAATATTATAAAAAGCATCACCAAGCAATGTTTGAATTTTATCTAAAAACCCGCCTTAATAAGCGGGTTTTCGTCATTTTGCTATAATTAAATAGAACAAATTAACCTACAAATTCAAATAATTGTTGATATGTAGGTTAATTTGTGATATACTATTAGTAGTCAGGAGGCTATGATATGAGAGATATTATTTTAAAATACAAAGAATTACTTGCAACAAAACTTGAAATCGAGCAAAAACTTAGTGTTTTGCCAAAAGGATATATTTCTAAAAAGACAATTGGCGGTAAGCAATATTTATATTTGCAAACCCGTAACGGAGATACTGTTGAGAGCAAATACATCAAGGCAGAAGATGCAGAAGAAATAACAAGTCAGCTTTCCTTAAGAAAAGAATACGAGGCAGAACTACCCAAAGTTATATTAAGACTTGCGGATATTGAAACCGCCGCAGAGTTATTGGATAAAGCATTGCTTCGTAAACTAAAAATGCTTAAACTCACAAGCGGTATGGATAGCATATCTGCTGACGAAAAAGAGAAACGAATTTCCTTTTCCGATGCAATGACCTCAATCGAGGGTGTTCCTGTAAGTGATAAGGTTAAAACCGATCTTGCTAATTGGAAAAAAGGCAATATAACATTCTTATCGGTGTTTGAGCAAACGCTAAGAAGATACGGTTTTGTAACGGAGGTATAACAAATGCGTGACCCTTATTTATATGATGATGTTGACGTCCTTAAAAATTTAGCAGATATAAAAGATTCCGAACTGCTACGCAAGGCAGAGGCTGATATTACCGGTCTTGCTATGGCGGCGATTTATGATTATAAATATGAAAAGTTTAACACCGAAACCTTGCAGGATATCCACCGCAATATCTTCGGTCAAATATTTGATTGGGCAGGAGAATTCCGTTCAATTCAAATGGTAAAATACGAAGACGTTCTCGGTGGAGATACTGTTCGTTACGCTTATCCTAAAGAAATAAAAAAGCGGCTAAATGAAACAACAAAAGAAATCGCCAAGCTCAAAAGAACCGGCGACAATGATAAAGATATCGTTTTCAAGCTTGTTCGTATTATAGCAAGTGTTTGGCAAACCCATCCGTTCCGTGAGGGTAATACAAGGACGGTTATAGTGTTCGCTGTTCTGCTCGCAAAATCAATGGGATTTGAAGTTGAACACGAACTCTTTAAAACAAACTCAACCTACGTGCGTAACGCTCTTGTTTGGGCTTCCCAAGGCATTTATTCTAAATACGAATACCTTGAACGCATCTTCTTCGATGCAATCCTCGGCGAAGACAACGAAACTGATACTCCCACCGAGACCAAATCAAGCAAGTACGACACCATCGGCGAGTATAAAGTTAAAGACTATAAAGAACGCCCGCATGAGTATGCGGAAGAATAAAAGGAGTTATATATGAGTAATTATTTTGAATTTACTGCAGCTGAAAAGAAATATTTAGAATCTATAAATTCGTCTAATGACGATAAATTATCTAAATATGCTTCAAAAAGTAGTGATGCGATTAGGATGAAAACACCGCGCTATGATATAATTAGACCGCAATATTCGTATGATACTGATTGTATTATACACAGTCCTTTATACAATAGATATTCGGATAAAACCCAGGTTTTTTCTTTCTATAAAAACGATGATATTACACGCAGAGCATTACACGTGCAATTTGTTTCAAAAATCGCTAGAACGATAGGAAGGGCTTTAAATCTTAATCTTGATTTAATCGAAGCAATCGCATTAGGTCATGATACCGGTCATACACCTTTTGGCCATAAGGGTGAGGAATTTTTAAGTAAATGTTATCAAGAAGGTTGTAAACAAATGGGAAAACCAATACGCTATTTTAATCATAATGTACATAGTGCAAGGCTTTATCGATATGTATTAGGGACTAATATTTCATTACAAACTTTAAGCGGAATACTTTCTCATAATGGCGAAAAAGGATATAGGGAATATAAACCTTCAAAATTGGTAACTTTTGAAGACTTTGATGAGATTTTAGAGTGCTGCTATTTAGATAACAACTATCATAAAAAACTGCGTCCAAATACTTTAGAAGGTTGTGTAGTAAGAATTAGTGATAGAATAGCTTATGCCGGCAAAGATAGACAGGATATGTTACGTGCCGGAATGATAACCAAAGAGAAATTTAAAGAAAAAAGACTTATAGGCGTTCGTAATAGCGATATAATTTCTAATTTAATTATAAACTTAATTAAGAATAGCATCGATTCCCCAACACTTAATATGGATAAAGAGGTTTTTGATGACTTTGAAGATTTAATTACGGAAAATTATACAATTTATTGTGACGATAGTTTGAACGAGCCGTATTACAATATAATCCAACCATTAATGGAAAAATTGTATAACAAATTGCTTGATGATATTGAAAATAAGAACTATAAGTCTCCGGTATTTAAGCATTATTTAAATGATAACATTTTGGGGAACTGTTACAGAGAAAGAAATTCAAGAAAAATCATCGCAGATTCAAACGACATAGTGGTGGATTTTATAGCAAGTATGACAGATGATTATTTCGTTGATGTATGTAAACATTTACATATTGATGATACGCTTACTGATAACATCAAGTATTATGAGTATTTCTAAATTTTTGTTTGCGAAAATAAATGTGTATAATGTATAATATATGAGATAAAATAAACTAATGGGACTATATTGTGAAAATATGGTCCCATTAAATATTTCCATTTATAATTAATCATTTAAAATCTTCAGGATATTTCTCTCTGATAGTATTGTAAAATTTGACAAATGATTCGATATTAAATAAAGTTGCATTCTCGCCATTTAAAGCGTTTTGTAATTCTATCAGTTCTACATGTAAAGTCTTTTTTGCAACAATTCCGTCACTTTTTTGATACATTCCAAATTCTTGGATTATGTTAGTTGAATATAATCCTTCTTTAGTTAAATAAAATATCAAATCGTTATCTCTATCACCATTACCTCCCCAAATAGATTGCGAATCTAAATTAATGGTTAATAAATGTATTTTATTATCTTCTTTTAATTCGTCAAAATGCTTAATGCACGAAGAGGTCAGTTTTTGTAAGTCTCTTAAAATATTCATATTATTTACTCCTTAAAATTTATTATCCAGTGAATGGTATTAGAATTCTAATTAGCTATTTAATATTAACTATGAATTCTTTGCTTTTAGCCACACAAATACCACGCTTGATTATAAAGCATTGAGCCGAATGAGAACCGGAATAAGAGGTAGACTCTCTTTTGCCATCATCACCTATATCTGATGCTTCGAAATTTCCACGTAAGCAGTTTGCTTTTATAGCTTCATTGCCAGTGTTTACTATTTGCCACATCACACGGTAAGGCTTTTTAACACCGGTTATAGCTTTAAAGATTAATGAACAACCTTTATCAAGTGGTTGATCATTATTTTGATACTCAACCATGTTACCTAAAGGAGAAGTTACTTTTGCTAATATAAACGCTGCTCCACCGCGTTGTATAGGCCATATTGGTTTTTGCTTGTGAGATGCCTGTACACACGTTTCGCAAGTAATGGCTTTAGATAAACTCGAGTAGCTTGCAGTTGTCGAATCCTTAGGGAATTCTGTTCCAAGTATTTGTCGCCATATTTCGTTTTCTGTACCGTTTGTATTAAGAATATCAGCGTGCTCTGATAGCTTATTTATGAAAGCTTTAAAATCGCTTGTTTTATATCCGGCTAACAAATCATTATTTTCAATTTTATCAGAGGGATCAGATATAACAGGATTTATTCCCTTGTCTACATAATCTTCCTTATATGCAGATATTATGTTTTGAATTGTACCAATGAAAAAATCTTCGGTGCTTAAGGAAGAATCTCCTAAATTATCTGCAATAATCTTTTCTAAAGTTATACCTTTGGGATATTTTTCAGTATTGGGACAATTTGTTCTGCGCCACCATTTAAAGATTTTTACAAGTGGTTTATATTCTGTATTATTATTTTTGTTTACTTCTGTGGACCAAGTTTTGTGCCCTTTGGGATCAGTTTTGATCCAAGAACCGTTTTTAGAGTCACCTATATAATAAAGCTCATCATCGTTTGAATCAACAATTACAGGTACCACATCAATATTAATTCCTTGTAGTTCAATTCCAATAGAATGTGATTGTATGGTTGCGGTTTTATATTTATCACTTTCCAACAATACATCTCTGAGTTCTTCTAAAACATCAATAGAACTATTCTGTGAAGAATAGTTGGTTACTACTATAATATCAACATCACGCTTTTTATCATTTAACACAGGTCGTATCGATGTGTGTTTAGCGTAAGAACCCGATAAAAACGTTTCTACGTGTATGTATTTATAATCTTCGTGTGTCTCCAAGTAATCACGCAGATTATTTTGAACACTACTAATATACTCAACCGTGCTTTTACTTGGCTCTATATTGGTTAAAAATTTATTAAAATCAGCTTGCTTCGCCATTTATAACATTAAGTCTCCTTATAGTATTTTGATTCTATATTTTTGGCATATTGTGAAAAATCAACTGCAGGCACAGTACCGATATCTTGTAATTTTTTTAAAAGATTTAATAGTAAGAATACCAAAGAATCTTCACCATCACAAAATTGAATAGAGGCTTTTTCTTCTTCGTTGTAATTTTGCTCAAAAATATTGTTATCTACAATATAAGTGCTATCTTTGATTGAAGAAACAATATCAAGTCTCTCGTGTCTACTACCACCATTTATGTATTTTGCAACATTTGAAGCTATCGGACTTTCCCAATCACAACCGGTTGTTAATAAACCACCAATGATTTCGTGTAATGGTTTCGGTGGGTATTGACCTCCAGCATATTTTATTGGTGCAGAAGAACGATATAGTTCACGAACACTTTTAACCTTGTCGCTAGCATATTCCATATTAGTTTTATTTAAGTTGGGTTTAACTTCAAAAACAGCATACACACTTTCAGCAGGTATCAACAATGTTTTATCGTGACGAAAAACTAGATATGTGTATTGTGTATCATAAATTATAATATCAATTTGGTCGCTTTGCTTACCATTCGAATCTATAATTATGCCCTTGTCTACTTTATAACGCTTTGGCAAATAGTTTTCAAACCATTCAACCCAGTTGGATTCTGTTTCGTCGCCTTTTGTTCCTGAGTGTGCAATGGCGATTTTCCCTATATTTAACCGACTTATCATTTCGTTTTGCATTGAAACATATAAATCATTTAAATTTATTTGTGGCATATTATTCCTCCGCAAAAATTTATTAAAAATATTATACCTTAAAAGTTTTCGGTAAGCAACACACTTTGTGGTAAGCAACTTAATTAGTGATTCATTCATATAATCGCATATGATGAAATCAAAGTGTCGACCCCGCAATTAAAAAATTGCTGGGTCGATTAAAGCTATTAATTATAATGTATTCGCTAATTTTTCGGCTGTTTGATAGCGTTCGTCTGGATTTACGCTTGTGCATTTTCGAACGATTCTTCCAGCTTTTCCTTTTGCTAATTTTTCGCTCGGATGTTTGCCGGTAATCATCACGTTAAGCAGAACACCAACGGCATAAATGTCTGTTCGTGCATCACTTTGAGCTACTCCCAACTGTTCGGGAGATGCATAGCCGACTGTGCCCATTATAACGGTATCTTTACTGGCAGAAGAAATTTTGCGAGCTGCATTGAAATCAATCAAAACCACCCTGCCATCTTTGCCTATCACAACATTTTCGGGCTTTATATCCCTGTGCACAAGGTTCCTTTCGTGCAAAACTTTAAGTGCATGGCAAACTGAACGTATAACTTTGCGAGTTCCTAAGTAATGATAGTTTCCGCTCTCCATAACCTCGGAAATCGTGACACCCTCAATGAACTCTTCTAAAACAATCTGTCCATCCTCGCAGTTTATAACATCATAAATAAGCGGTAAATTTTGCGCACTTATGTTATAAAGCTCTTCATACGCCGAAACTGCTGTGGGGAAACTTCTTACAACCATATCCTGCTCGGTTGATTTGTTTCTAACCCTCAGCACTCTACAATCATTTTTATCGCTGAGCACAGATACCAAAGAACAAGCATCAAATAGCGCGGTTAAATATTGTTCTCTATTCATAGTTTTAACCGTTCCATTCTTCATACTCGGCATCATAATTTGATGCACTATTTTTGTAATATCTATAATTTCTGTCGCTACAATTTGCTGAACAGTGAATAGTTAGCGTTCCGTTACGTTTTGATGTTTCGGGGAACGCATTCGATTCGGTATAAATGGCGTTACCCTTGAAATAAATATCGGTTAGATTATAGCAATTTGCAAAAGCATTGTTCCAAATAGTTTTAACCGATGACGGAACAATAACGGTTTTGACGGTGCTGCTGATATTGTCATCACAAAAAGCTAATGCCATAATTGCTACAACTTTTTTGCCGTCTAATGTTTCGGGGATTATGTGTTTGCCATCCGCAGCGGTCGTTTTTACACCTGTTATAACAACAGCATTTTCCAAATTGGCGCTGACAGAAAAATCATCGCCATACTTGGCATCACGGTAAATATAAGTAACCATTGCAGTCTGTGAAGGTGTAGTTGTTGTGGATGATGAAGAGCTAGTATTAGAATTTTCGGTTTCGATTTTGTTACTGCTTGATGTGAAATTTGTTGACGTGCTGTTTGACGTACTGTTTGTTGTATTATTAGTTGTGCTATTTTGTGAATTGCCGCTTGTAGATGAGTTATTGGTAGTTGTGTTCCTGGAGCTATCATTAGTGGTGCTACCCTCATTTTTTGATGAGGTTTGTGTTTGATTGCTACTTGATGTGGAATTTGTCGATGTGCTGTTTGGCGTACTATTGGTTGTATTATTTGTGTTGCTATTTTCTGAATTGCTATTCGTAGTTGAGTTGTTAGTAGTTGTGTTTCCAGAGCTATTATTAGTGGTGTTACCCTCGTTTTTTGAAGAGCTTTGTGTTTGATTATTGCTTGTGGGAGCAGATGTTTCATTGCCTTGTGGCTCACTATTTTGCTGTTCAGATGATGTAGTGTTGTCGTTAGAAGTATCCAAATTGCTACTAACAGACGAACTTGTCGAATTATCAATTCCTTCGTTATTTGGCCTATCCTTTTGAGCAAACAATAATATACCGACAACAATAAGAATAAGCACTAAAACGGCGGCAATGATAATCAGCCACCGTTTGTTATTTTCATTTGGAGTTTCAATGGTTTGCTTTTCCTCAAATGAGGTCATGCAATAAAGACAAAACCGAGCTTCTTCCCCAATTTCCGCCTTACATTTAGGACATTTTTTCATTCTTTCTACCCCAAGGTTTCCAACCCGTATTCATAGAGAATTTCATTAATTTCTACAACAGATAATTTTTTACACACGCCGTATAAAACAATGCTATCAAAAGGAAGTTTCACATAAAGTGTTGAATAACCGGCACACTTTAATAAGGTTTGCACTTCGTCTAATGACAACTTCATCGCAATAGCGAGGCATAAAAGCTTTTTGCGTTCAGGCACTCTGAGCCCCGAAAAAATCTGATAAGCATAAACTTCGCTCATCTCAGCGGCGCGAATAATCTGAGATTTTTTAAGATTATATTTCTTTACCAATTTATCTAAAATAGCAGATAAATCTTCCTTAACCATATAATCTTTATTTTCGTTATAAAAGGTTTTAAAATCGGGCGTGAGCCCGAGTTCTTCTACAATTTTTGAAGTATCTTTCACCATAAATCACACCAAATTTCAACGCTTTTCTTGTGTTTTATAATAACAAATAAGCCGTGCTTTGTCAACTCAGCTCACAAAGCACGGCATTTTCTTTTCTATGCTGACAGCATAAGACTTTTTTTGATATTTGTTTTAAACTTAATCAGGGAACGGGGGAGATCATATGGATAAAATAATAAGCAAATTATTTTCAGATTATCTTTTTGAGCAGAATATAGCAACCAATGCCGAATATTCTGCAC
>JAZQKX010000030.1:0-4191 GCA_045542355.1 Acutalibacteraceae bacterium | reverse complement strand
GAATGTAAAGAGGAAAGCCTCTTACAGATAAAAAAAATTGGGTTGCGACCTACCGCAAAGAAAGGAATTGATAATATGAGTAAGAAAATGACTAAGCGTGAGCGTTTCGAGCTGATTAAGTCCAAGTACAATCTGGACGCCGATGATGTGGCTTTCATCGACCACGAACTGGAACTGCTCGCCAAGAAGAATGTTTCTTCTACTGGTGAGAAGAAGCTGACCCCCACTCAGAAGGCGAATGAATCGCTGAAGGTTGATATTCTTGGCTGTATGGCTGAGGGTACTCAGTATTCCATCGACCAGATGATTAAGACTTTCCCCTGCTGTGCGGAGCTGTCCACCTCTAAGGTGACTGCTATGATGACTCAGCTCATCAAGGCAAATCTGGTTGAGCGCATTACTGATAAGCGCAAGTCCTATTTCCGCAAGGTGGTTGCGGAGTAATCGCAAAGGGTGGGGAGAAATCCCCACCCCTTCAAAAAAACTCTTGACAGACCCGCAAGTCTGTGCTATAATAAATACATAGAAAGGAGATGGGTCTGTGGAAGAACGAATTCTCAAAATGATGAAAGCACTTTCCATTACGAGAGAAGAAGCAATCCAGCTTTTGGAAGATGACAAGCGCATTGACAAGGGCGAAAAACTTTTTGAACTTGACCCCGAACTGGAAAAGGGAGCGAAAAAGGCTCGACAAGCTGACCGCAAGGTGGGCGGAACTGTAAAGCGTGAGCGCAAGGCAAAACCCGAAAAGGCAAACATTTGTTCTGCTATGATGAGTGGTGTAGAGGCACTTGGCGCAACTGACTTTAATGTGTCCAATCCCGAACGCGAGTTTACTTTCCTGCTCGATGGTGTCAAGTACAAAGTGGTACTGTCCTGCCCTCGCAGTTAAGCGAGGGTGGGCCAACCGCCCGGGCAAAAATTTTTCCAAAAACCTATTGACAAATTTAATTCAATTTGTTATAATACCAATAGAAAGAACAAAGGAGATAACTGAAATGAAGAAGAATACCAAAAAGGTTAATAAGTCTATGTTCAAAAAAGAGGGCGAAGAGCTTCAGCAGTATCTCGCATTTCGTCGCAGAGGTAGCAAAGTTGAAAGCGGTAAGAAATACAATCGCCAAAAGTTCAAGAGGGGTGAAGACTAATGATGACCGCAGAAGAATATGACTACCTTGAAAAGCGATGGGCTACTCTGCGTAAACAAGAACGCGAACTCCAAAAGCAGTTGGAGCATTTACAGAAAGAGCGTGCCCGCATTGAACACCGCCTTGCACATGAAATTATTGTTGAGGATGAAAATTAACCCTTGACAAGTGCGGCAATCCATGTTATACTTAATACAGAAATTAAGGAAAGAGGTAAATAAAAAATGGAATTTATGAATTACGATTTCTCTGCCCAGTATGAAAGAATGGCTTTGGATGAAGCCTGGGATAGATACCTCGATGGGTGCGCCATTAGTGGTGTCCCTCCTATGCCCTATTCTGCTTGGGTGTGTGAGAATTGTCCCAATAAGTCCAAGAGGTGAGAAAAATGGATTGGATTTACGCAGAAATGAAATACAAAGAACTTCAATTCGAAATGGATAAGGCTTTTGATAAGTGGAACGAAAATCCTGCGAATGATGAAAATTATCGAGCCTACATCGTAGCCAAGCAGAGATTTTCTGCTTACTGCGTTGATACCCTCGCAGAGTTGATGGAAGAAAATAAAGATGTATTGGAGAGATTGAAAAATGCCTAAATGCCCCTACTGCGGAAGCACCGCCCACCCTGTCCTATTTAGTAGCCAACTTGTCGAAGATGGTTGGACTATTACCGCACAGAGAAAGTATTCTTGCGCCTGCGGCTGTCAGTTTAACACAGAAAGCTTCTATGTTTGCGATGGCAACGAAGATGTGGTTTTTGCAATTGAACCTGCCGCAGTTGATACGCCTCCTTGCCCCAAGTGCGGTCAACCCCTTACGGAAGATGACTGCATTGACATGGTCGGCACAGATGCTGGCTTTGATGGTCTGTGCGTTGGTTATTGCCCCTCCTGCAATACTGGCTACCAGTGGCGAAAAAAATATTTATTTGAAGGTTTTGATGAGGTCACAGAGTGTCACAATTGATACTCTGTGACTTTGGCCGCCCGGCCACGTTCGCGCGGCCGGGAATTTGGTCACAATAACCAATTTCAGCATTTTTATTTCTAAATCTTTGTGCATTTTGACAACTTGACAAATCCCGCAATTAGCGTTATACTATGTATAGAAATTAAGAAAAGAGGTAAGTGAAATGGATAAACTGAAACAACACATTGAGTGGTGCCTGCGGTGGTGTCAGAAAGATGGCAAGGAACTATGGCTTCATCAGGCCTTTGGAGCAGTTCAGTTCTATGTTACCCTTATGGGTAGCAAAGAAGATTTTGCAGAAATCGAAAAGATGTGGAATGAGTACAAGGCAAGATTTGAAGTATGTCTCTATGGACAGCGTTTGTCTCTTTAAGAAAGGAAGTAATAAAATGAATCGAGAAACCGCAAAACAGCACCTTATCAATTTCATTGAGCGTCAGTTGGTCGCTCTTGACTTCTTGGATAGTCGCCACGCAAGACGCAGTATTTATGACCAAGCCTTCGGTGCGGTGATGTATTATACCACTACTGCCGCCGCAGAAAATCAGTATTTTGCTGATGTAGAAGTTTTGTGGGAACAGACCTACAAACCTCTGTTTGAAGAAAAGATTTACGGATAAGGAGAAATAAAAATGTTTGATGTTTTCAAGATGACTGATGAAGAACTGAAAATCGCAAATGCAGAAATTGCCGCTGAACTGCGAAAGCGAGAAGCCCAAGTTCAAGAGAAAATGTGGAAAGAAGTTGTTAAGGCTATCTATGCTTACTGTACAAAGTTCGGTAGTATCGACTTCTATGACCGCGGCGATACTATCTACATCGACTTTGATGATTATGATTTTACCACTATTGGTGAAATCAATTCTAAAAGCTAAGGGTGCGCAAGCGCCCTTTTTCGCCCGGGTGAACCAAGAGCCGCAAATTTAAAAAACCTATTGACAAATAAATAAATTTATGTTATAATTCAATTGTAAATAAGAAAGGATTTGATGATAAATGAATACTCAGTTATTAATTATTTTTATTGTGGCAAACATTGCCAATGTTGTTATCCAAACTGTTAAAAGCCTTGCAACTATCAAATGCGGCAAAGGTGTCGCCGCCCTTGTGAACGCTATTGCCTATGGCTTTTACACCTACATTATTATTTTGACCACTTGCGATTTACCTTTGCTTTGGAAAGCGCTGATTGTTGGTGCTTGTAATCTCGTTGGCGTGTTTGTGGTTAAGTGGTGTGAGGAAAAGGCACGCAAAGATAAGTTGTGGAAAATTGAAGCAACTTTTGATGGCGATTATCTCAATGAAATCCACAAAAGTGTTGGAATTCCGCACAATTACATTGAAATTGGTGATAAGGTTATTTTCAACTTTTACGCAGAAAACAAGCGTCAAAGTGCCATTGTTCGTGATGTAATTAAACAATACAATGGTAAATATTTTATCAATGAATCCAAGGGGATTTTGTAAAAACCTATTGACAAATAAAAACATCTATGCTATAATACAAATAGAAATTAAGAAAAGAGGTAAATAAAATGTTCCCCACTAAGAAATCTGTACTGCGCACCGCAGAAAACTTTTTCTACCAGTGCTACAATGCACTGCTTCGCTCTGAAACTCCTACTGGCAAAGAAGCATCTTACAGAGCCGCAATCCTCTATCGAGATGCCCTGCTGATGGACTACCCCAAGCACAAAGATACCATCAATGGATGTTGGGACAATTTTAAGCCTGTGTTTATCGAAAGACTTATGGAAGTAGGTGTTGAAGTTGAGTAAGAAGATTTACACTCACAAGAACCGCAAGTATGAAGTTTATACCACTCCCGAATCTGGTCTGCATGGATGCATGGCAAGGGTTTATGTTTGGGAAATTGTTCGCCCCAACTGGCCTATCTTCCGCACCAAGCTTGTTGATGATGCGATTTTTTGGGTAGATGAATTTCTTTCCATTGAAGAAGGCGAAAAGTTTTGCTTTGAAAAAATTATGGAAGAACAGGAAAAACAAGAATCCATTTATAAGAAATGGGCTGAATTTGATAAGAATTGAGGGCGAGAAATCGCCCTTTTATT